>CAYUPJ010000128.1:0-12378 GCA_964446635.1 uncultured Anaerolineae bacterium | reverse complement strand
TGTGCCCCTATTCTACCATAGATCAACCCTGTTTGAAAAGTGCGGAATACAAGTTATACACCGCTTGCCCCAAGCTGCAAACGGCGGCAACTCGCTACGCTCCCAGCACCTGCCGGGCGATGACCAGGCGCTGGATCTCGCTGGTTCCCTCGCCGATGGTACAGAGCCGCTGGTCGCGGTACATGCGCTCCACCTCGTATTCCCGCATGTAGCCGTATCCGCCGTGGATCTGCAGGGCCTTGAAGCATGCCCGCTCTGCCACCTCGGAGGCGTACAGCTTGGCCATGGCCGCCTCCTTGGTGAAGCGCACTCCCTGATCCTCGAGCCAGGCCGCGCGGTAGACCATCAGCCGGGCAGCCTCGATCTCGGTGGCCATGTCGGCCAGCATCCACTGGACGCCCTGGAAGTTGCAGATGGGCTGGCCGAATTGCTGCCGCTCCTTGGAGTAGGCCAACGCCCGCTCGAAGGCCCCCTGAGCCAGTCCCAAGGCCATCGCCCCAATGCTGATCCGCCCGCCGTCCAGGGTGACGAGAGCCTGCTTGAAACCATCACCTGGGGTGCCCAGGATGTTCTCCTTGGGGATGCGACAATCCTCGAAGAACAGCTCCGAGGTGATCGAGCCCTTGAGGCCCATCTTCTCCTCGTCCCGGCCAGGGCGAAAGCCAGGGGTGCCCTTTTCCACGATGAAGCTGGAGATCCCACGCGTCCCCTTCTCAGGATCGGTCAGGGCAGTGAGCACCACCACGTCGGCGATCGAGCCGTTGGTGATAAAGCATTTCTGGCCATTGATCACCCACTCGTTGCCATCGAGCACGGCCCGCGTCTTGGTGCCTCCCGCGTCCGAACCGGCTCCGGGCTCAGTCAGCCCGAAGGCCCCGATCCACTCCCCGCTGGCCAGTTTCGAGACGTACTTGCGCTTCTGTTCCTCGCTGCCGAAGTGGTAGATGGGGAAGGAGGCCAGCGAGATGTGGGCGGCCAGGGTGATGCCTGTCGAGCCGCAGACACGGGATATCTCCTCCATGGTGATGGCATAAGAGACAGTGTCTGCCCCCGCGCCGCCGTACTCATCGGAGAAGGGCAAGCCCATCAGCCCTAATGCCCCCATCTTGCGGATGATCTCCCAGGGGAATTGTCCAGTCTTGTCGGTTTCCTGCGCGAGGGGAGCGATCTCGTTCTCGGCGAAATCCCGCACCATCTTGCGAATCATCTGTTGTTCCTCGGTGAGTTCGAAGTTCATCTTTGATTCCTCCTTGAACTTGTGTTGAGCTTGCCGAAACAAAAGCTCACGGTGATACTGCTATACCCTCGATGATTACTTTATCGTCAACAGGTTTCATCTCCTCGTCGAGGACTGGCAGGCGGGCCATGGTGGATAGGAGATAGAGTCCGATTTCGATCTGGTACTCGCCTGGAGGCGCTTCGTAAGATAGCTGTACCGAATGGATGTCTTCGATGATTTCACCCTCCTTCCACTGGCTGGTGGGATAGGTGCCGTGGACGGGCCCTATGTCTTCCTGTCCCCAGACGCGCTGCTCTTGATCGAGGATGTGGACGAAAACGGTATAGTCTTCATCCATCTTCTCCAAGCACTGCCAGGTCAAGTATAGCTCCAGAGTCTCGCCGGGGCGAAGCTGTCGTCGGTCGAGGTTGTACCTTGGAAGCAAGATGCGATTATCAAAGTTGAGGGCCGGGCCACCGGACATGGGGGTGCTGCGTACCTGGATGGGCGGCAAGGGGCACCACTGGCTCAGGGGAGCCAGCCAATGACACATCACTGGCAACATATCATCCGAACCGTGGCTCAGTCCCACCAGCAAACCGACCTCTCCTGCGGCTGAAGGCATGGTCAAGTCGTGGCTGGTCTGCACAATCTGGCCCACTCCCCAGCGCGAAGTCGGGTATTCGCCGAAGAGGGGAGGGACATTCTCCTGCCAGAACACCTCTCCGGCCTCATCCAGCAGTTGCACGGCGATGTTGTAGTCCCCTGTGCCCTCGCGCAGCCTCTGCCAGTACAGAGTCAAAGTTGCCTGGCTATTGGGGCGGGCGAAGCTGGGCCGATCGTAGCCCAGCAGAACCAGCTCACCGGCGAAGCTGGCCCGCAGGGGGTAGGGGATGGCTGAATCCTCCGGGGATTGCCAGCCTTTCCCCTCCAGGATGTGAACCCGACTTATCTGGGCAACAAAAACGCCCTCCTGGCTGAAAGGCGGGAAAAGGCCCACTTCCAGTGTGTATGTGCCAGGTGGTATGGCCTTGCTGATAGGCAACTCGTGAAAGTCGGGGATGATCTCACCAGGGTGCCAGGCGACCGTTGGATAGTAGCCGCTTACGGGATGACGTCCTTCTTCCTCTAGCCAGACGTGGCCGCTATCACTCACCAGGCGTAGGCGAACGTGATAATTGGCGACGACCTTGTCCACAGCCTGCCAAAACAGGGTCAGGCGCAGTTGGCCCGGCGGCTCGATGGTCAAAGGATCAGCGTTGTAGCTCAGGAGGCGAATGTTCTGGCCAAAGCCATCAGACTTCAGACTTAGGACTTCGGACTTAGGACTTAGGACTGTTGAGGTGAGGGGCGTCATGCCCACCTCTACCAGAGGACCCAGAGAGCGCAGGTGGAATCGCCCCTCCAGGCCTGGCAGATAGCGGGCCAAGTAGACTGGTTGACCTTGAACCAAGCGAGTCTCCAACTGCTGGCGATAACCCGCCTCGTCGCCCATGACGATGATGTCGAGATCGGGCCGTATCCTCTCCACACGCTGGAGGTAGTAGAGGGGCGCTATTTTCTCACTGTCGGCCAGGATCGCGGCCCCAGGAGCTAGGTCCAGCCCCAGGACGTATTGACCCCAGCGGTAGGCCTCCCAACCGTGCTGGCTCATGTCCACCTGCGGTAGGTTGATCCAAAGCAGGCCAAGGGGCAGGAGGGCAGCGAGGGAGCAGAGGAGCAGAGGAGCAGGGGAGCGAGGGAGCAGGGTCCGTGACTCTTGCCTCTTGCTTCTTGCATCCTGCATCTTGCCTCTTGCGACTTGCGACTTGCGACTTGTGACTTGCAGCAAACCGTGAAGTCCCGCTCCGATCCAGATGGCGAAGATCAGGTGGGCGGGGATGATGAAGGCAGAGATGTCAGGGACGTAGTAGTTGAGGCCGTAGATGAAGTAGGCCAGATAAGCTACCAGCAAAAGAATGGCTTCCCTGCGTCTTTTTGCAAACAGCCAGACGAGGCCCACTAGGCCCAGGATCAGCCCGACCCAACCGTATTGCTGCAAGATCAGGCGGGCGAGGATGAGGTAGCGCTCGGGGTCTTTGAGCCAGGCGTCCCAGTGGAAGGCGCCACGGAAGCGGCTGCCCAGCACCCAGTTGACAAACTCGAGCGGAGCCATGAGGCGGCCGTGCAGGGCTGGCCAGCGCAGGGGGAGATAGAGATAGACGGATAGGCCCAGTAAGAAGGAGCCAGAGGTGACCAGCATCTTCTTCACGTTGGAGAAAAAGCGGCGCCTGTTCAGCAGAGTGTAGAGGGCTATAGCAGGAGCCAGAAGAGCCATGGTGAGGTGGTTGGTCAGGCTGAGGCCGTAGACGAAAGCAAATTTGCTGATTTGTTGATTTGTTGATGGTTCAGCTACGCTCACCACAGGTTTGTTGATTTGCTGCAAGAGCAGATAGAACACCAGAGCCACGAAGAAGGCATTGAGGGTGTACACCTCCGCGATCACCGCTTGGGACCAGAAGGTGCGTGAGAAGGAGAAGGTCAAAGTTGCCAGCAGGCTAATGAGGCGATACTGGCTCAGATGCACCAGGCAAAGATAGAGACAGACGATGGCTAAGCTGGCGAAGATGGGGGAGATGAGGTTGACTCGATAAGCGACGTTGCCGAGGGGAAGCAGCGTGAAGAGCTTACCCAACAGAATGTACAGAGGGTAACCACTGGGGTGAGCAACGCCCAGGGTATAGGATACGACCTGGAACTCGAAACTGTCGGCCTCGCCCACTGTGGGCGAGAGGGTACTCAGATAGACGAGCAGGGTTAGGATGAAAAGACCCGATACAAGTCCGAAGTCCAAAGTCCAAACCCAACGTTGGGGAATAATTCCCCTTCTAAGTAGGGTTTCGACTTTGAGGGCGATAACGAGGAGGACAGAACCGCACAGTAGCACTTTGGCCTGCAGGGGGTTCATTTCCCTTTGGGCCAGGTAGAGGAGTAGCAAGAAGAGGGGGGTGTAGGTGAGGGCATCGTCGGCGAGGGCCTGGGCCAGCGGCGTCTTGCTTCGTCGAGCGGAGGCTGCAGAATAGAGACGCCAAAAAGCGAGGAGGGCAAAAGCAGCAGCCGATGATAGGAGTGCTGTCTGGGGCAGGGAGTTAAGGCCTGACAGGGTATGGTAGTAGTTTTCTGCCAGAAAGCGGCTGGTGAAAACACCTAAAGTGAGGCCAGCCCCTGATACGAAAATCCAAAATCCAAAGTCCAATATCCAATATCCAATATCCAATATCCAAATCCTCAGGGAGCTACCTCGAGAGCCATGTTGTCCAGGTATCCTAAAGCGCGGGCGAAGCTAGGGCCCTTATAGAAATACTCCTGCCCATCGTAGGGATCGTTCGCCCAGAAGCCCTCCTGATTATAGCCGGTCACTACCACCGTGTGTTGGTAATTGACCATCTTTATTCTTTGCCCTGTGCTTAGCGTTATTTCCACTGGCTCTTGCACCCTAAGCCTGTGGGTTATCCAGGCTATGACGGGATGCCTCCTGTCTAGCGCTCTCTTTATGCCCTCCAGCCCGTTCTCTACATAGGTGGCTTCCAGACCGTTCGCCCTCAGGATTTCTCTAATGGGCTCGGCATACACTCCGTAATCAGTTAAACCGCCGGGGACGCCATCGAGTTTACCTCTGAAACCCAGGTTGGGGTTCTCGTCTCTCGGCAGCGCTGCGATGATCTCTCTCTCGCTTAGGAAAACCCCGTAGAAGTTGGCCACCATCGAAGCAGCCGATGCCTCGCAAGTCAAGCGATAATCTTGTTTGTCTCGTGGCACATTCAGCTTCACCTCTGCAGCAGTGGTCTTCTCCGGTTCAGTATTCTTCAAAGACTCGATCTCACTAATTAGCCTCTCTAGCTCGGAGTATATGGCTATCTGATCTCGTCGCAGAGCTTCGATGTCCGTTCCGAGTGCGGTAACGTTGGTACTGATTTGAGACGATACCACTCTTTCCAAGCTTTCCATCTTGTTGGTCAGGGTTACGATGTCTTGTTGGATGAGCTCCTGCTCCTGTTTGAGGGTTACTATCTCGGCTCTGAGGGTGGCGGTGGTGTTGCTCTTTCGATCGGAATAAAGTATGCTAGCTATGAGCAAGGTCGCCAGGAGGGCACTGGCGACCAGCACAACTAGCGAAAAAGTCAAGATTCGAGAGGGAGCAGCAAAGCGTTGACTTGATTTCACAGTAGCTTTACTCCGGCGACTAAGATTCTGGAGTAGGCGTGGGCTGTGGTTCGGGCAGGCCGAAATAGTAGCGCAGGATCTCGGCGGCAATGGGCACGGCGGTGGCCGTTCCCTCGCCTCCGCCAGCGACGAAGACTATCAGGGCGATCTCCGGTTCCTCAACGGGCGCGAAGGCCGTGAACCAGGCGTGAGTGGGCAGATGACCTTCATCATCTACGGGGGGGCCAGGGTACTCAGCAGTGCCCGTTTTGCCGGCCACTGCAACCCCCTCTAAGTTGGCCCCCAAGCCGGTGCCCCATTCAACGGCGGCGCGCAGTCCCTCGCGGACAATGGCCAGGTTCTCCTCCGAGACGGGGACCTGCCTGAGGACCTCTGGGGCGAAAGGACGGATCACCTGACCCTCGGCATCGGTCACCTGATAGATGATCTGGGGGCGGTAGAGCGTACCCCCGTTGGCCACTGCTGCGGTTACGTTCAGAAGTTGCAGGGGGGTGAGCAGGATGAAGCCCTGACCGATGGCTAAGTTGTAGGTGTCGCCAGTAGCCCAGCTTTCACCGTAGTTTATCCGCTTCCACTTCTCGGTAGGCACTAGTCCAGAGGCTTCTCCCGGCAGATCTATGCCTGTCGGCTGGCCCAGTCCGAAAGAGTGGGCATATTCACTTAACCGTTCCAGTCCCAGGCCTTGGAACTCTTTGAAGCCTCCGGTGATTTGATAGAAGAAGATGTCACAGGATTGAGCAATGGCCTGGATGATGTTGAATGATCCGTGGCCTTGGCCATATTTGTGAATCCAGCAGTAGAATGGCTGGGCTAACTCAGGATCGTCGGGAAAGTACTTGTTGGGCAGCCAGAGGGTGCCCTGGCAATTCAAGGTCGTCCTCCTGTTAATAACGCCTTCCTCCAGGGCAGCGGCAGCGGGAACCATCTTGAAGGCAGAGCCAGGCGGATACTGGCCGCTGATGGCGTGGTTGACCAGAGGCTTTCCGGGGTCTTCTGTCAGCCAAGCCCAATCCTCTTGGGAAATACCGTTGGCAAAGAGGTTGTTGTCATAACTGGGCAGAGACACGAAGCTCAAAATCTCGCCGGTTTGGGGGTTCATGACGAGGGCCACGCCGCTTTCGGACCCGGCTCCCTCCATGCCTCGGCGCAGGACGTCCTCCGTGAACTGTTGCAGGTCAAGGTCAATGGTGAGGATCAGGTTGTGGCCTGGCGTAGGAGCTTGGGGGTCTCCCACGGCTCTGACCTCACGCCCAGCCACGTCCACCTCGACGTATTTGTACCCCTTGCTCCCGTGCAGTTCCTCCTCAAAAGTCAGCTCCACGCCGGTCAGCCCCACCCTGTCGTTGTTGGGGTCGTAGCCCCGCTCGGCATAGGCCTCCGCCTGCTCGCCTGGGATAGGCCCCATGTAGCCCATGATGTGGGACATCAATTCCCGGCTGGGATACTGGCGGATGGGGTCTATCTCGATGAGCACACCAGGCAAGTCCAGATGTTCCTCCTCAATGATGAAGACGGTATCGCGGTCTACATTGGTTTTAATGGTGATGGGGCGATAAGGGGCTGTATCGCGTGCCTCGTCCACTATCTCCTTGATGCCTCGTCGGGGAGAGAAGGGGCCAACGGAAGCGGTAGCCGTGTTGGCGGGGATTCCAAGGAGGGCCGATAGCCGGGAAAAAATGGCCATTTCCTCCTGCTCATCCTCAGGCAGATAGGCTGGTATGATCGTCACGGAGAAGCTGGGGATGTTTTGCACTAGGATGCGTCCGTTGCGATCGTAAATGACGCCACGGGCAGCCTCGATGGGCACCAGGCGGAAGCGGTTGCGGTCGGCCAGCACCTGATAGCGTTCGCCCTCGACGATTTGCAGCCGCCACATTTGGAGGGCAAAGATCAGCAAGACCAGGATGACGATACCACGAAAGGCCCAGAGTCTTCTTTTGAGGCCAAGATCAGGTGGTGGGCTCATTCTTCTTATCTACCAGGCTATCTCCTCTGGCCCTGTCCTACGATGGAGCCAGTACAGGGCTTTGTAAACGAGAGGTGATAACAATACGTTGAATAAAGTGGAGGGTAGCACCACTTTGATCAAGCTGTCTGTCCACGCTATCGAGCAACCCTTCACGTGCAGCAGGAGAAGAAAGAACAGGCTATAAGCCAGGGTAGCGACCAAAGTCACGATGAGGGGAAGGGCGATGTGAGTACGGAAGACGCTCAACTCCCCCATGCCAGCTAGCAAACTGAGGACTGCAAGGGCCACTGTCGAGGTTCCGAAGGGAGCACCTGAGAACAGGTCCAGCCCTATTCCTCCGATCAGGGCCCAGATCATGCCCTCTTTTGCTCCCCGTAAGAGGCTCCAGGAGATGACCATCAGGAGCACAAGGTCGGGCTTCACGCCCAGGATGGTCAGATGGGGCGCCGCTGTCGTTTGGATGATGACGGTAGCGACCAGCAGTAGGATAGTGGCATAAACATTCACAGTGGCTCACCTCATTCGGAGATTCGTAGGTTCGTAAATTCGTAGATCCGGGATTCATCACGAATTCCGAATCTACGGATACCGAATTTACGAATTTCTACTGAGCCCTGATTGGTTAAGCCCTTAGCTTGAGAGCTTCGGCGTGAGCGTTTCGTACTAGGGAACCAGCCTTTCAAAATCAGTGGGCAAGAAGTTGGTGATGACCAGGACGATTTCCAGGCCGTCAAAATCTACGGTGGGCCGAACGTGGGCCTCCTGAAACATCTCGATGTCGCGCTGGTGGACGGCTGTAACCTGGCCAATGATCAGCTTTGGAGGGAAATTGCTGCCCAGGCCCGAGGTGAGGACGATGTCGTTGACGTTAATCGTGTCGCCTTGGGGGATGTACTTCATCACCAGGCTTCTGCCGACCTGACCCTCTACCACTCCGGTAGCTCGGGAACTCTGGATTAGAGCGTTCACAGAGCTGGAAGGGTCAATGATCAGCATCACCTTGGCCCAGTTGGAGCCTACGTCGGAGATCCGCCCCACCAGCCCCCGCTCGGTGACCACAGGCATGCCCTTTTCGATCCCCTGCTGGGAACCCGCGTCAATGATAAGGTAGCTCAGGAAGTTGCTGGCGTCACGACCTATAACCCGGCTTTTTACCTCTGCCGCCTTGTAGCTGTGAGTGGGGTTAGCCTGGGTGAAGTCTAGCAGCCTGCGCAGGGTCTCGTTCTCGGACTCGACCTCCTTCAGACGGACATTTTCGATCATCAGGCTATCGGCCAGACTATGCAACTCTTCGTTGCGGCGACGCAGTTTCCTGATGTCCTGCGTAGTCTGGGTCAGGTCACTGACGCTGTTGGCAACAGCGGTCAGTTTTGCCTGAATGGGGACCACGAAGCGCAGTGCCCAATCCTCAATAGGCTGGAAATCATCGTTCCGATCCAGGGCAACTCCGGCCAGGCTCAGCAGGATGAGGATGATTAGCACAGTGGATCTGGTTGGCAGACGCTTCACCAGAGCTCGCTCCTTCACTCGATGGCTAGCCGTGATGGGTCTATTGGGCCACACTGGCCAGAATCTTGCTCAATCTGTCCAGATCGTCTAATACCATCGTCGCTCCACGGGCCACACAGGTCATCGGCGAGTCGGCCACGTATACGTGCATCTTTGTTTCATCGGCCAATCGTTCGGCCAGGCCATGCAATTGCCCCACGCCGCCAGCCAGGGCGATGCCTTGCTCCATCAGGTCAGCCACCAGCTCCGGGGGAGTTTCGTCGAGAGTATCTTTGACCGCGTCTACAATGGTGTTGACGGAACCAGATATCGCTTCCCGAATCTCTATGCTGCTGACCTCTATTCCCTGGGGCAGGCCAGTGATGAGGTTTCGCCCTCGCAGAATCATGGTCTTTTCCTCAGGCAAGGGGTAGGCGGAGCCTATTTCGATCTTGGCCCTTTCGGCCATCCGCTCACCAATGAGGATGTTGTACTTCTGACGAGCATATTGAATGATGTCTTCGTCCATCTCGTCGCCGGCCACACGAATGGAGCGGCTGACCACCATCCCTCCCAGGGCAAAGACGGCCATCTCTGTCGTGCCACCTCCGACGTCTATGACCATGCTGCCCATGGCCTCGGTGATGGGCAGTCCGGCTCCAAGCGCAGCCGCTTTTGGTTCTTCGATAAGGAAAACTTCGCGGGCCCCGGCTGAGATAGCGGCATCGTAGACGGCCCGCTTCTCTACCTCGGTGCAGCCCTTGGGGATGCCGACCACTACCCGGGGGCGGGGAATGGGCAGGATCACCTGGTCGTGTACTTTCGTGATAAAGTAGCGGAGCATTTTCTCAGTGACATCGAAATCGGATATAACGCCGTCGCGTAGGGGGCGGATGGCCACGATGTTGGCTGGAGTGCGCCCCACCATTTCCTTAGCTTCCTTGCCGATAGCGAGTACTTTTTTGGTCTTCTTCTCGATAGCTACCCAGGATGGCTCGCTGATGACGATGCCCTTTCCGCGCACGCTGACCAGGGTATTAGCTGTACCCAGGTCAATGCCGATGTCCAGGGAAAACAGGCCCAAAAGGGCGTTTAGTGGATTAAACACGTAATTATCCTCCTGTGAGCTAATGCTGGTACCAGTTATCAGTGATCAGTTACCAGTGATTAGGTTTACTGATCACGGGACGGGTGCTAGAGCAGCTTTTCGATACGCTCTCTATGATGCAAAACCATCCAAATTATACCACAAATCACGCAATTGACAAAAAGTCAAGGGTGAAGTAGAATGGGGAAGTAATAAGCTAGGAGGAGGTCATACGATGGCAGAGAAAAAGGTCGGAGAGGTAACGCACTATTGGGGCAAGCTCGGTGTGGCTGGTATCAAACTCACCGATACCTTGAGCGTGGGCGATACCATTCGCATCTTGGGGACCACTACGGATTTCGAGCAGACCGTGGGCTCCATGCAGATCGAGCACCAGAATGTCGAGACCGCCAAGAAGGGCCAGGAGGTCGGCCTCAAGATCAAGGAGAAGGTACGCGCAGGGGATACGGTGTACAAGGTAGAATAGTGGTGGATGTCCTAGCGAAGGTCCGCCGGACCATTGACCGGCACGGTCTCTTGGCTGGCGGTGGAACGGTGGTGGCCGGCGTCTCCGGCGGCCCCGATTCCCTCTGCCTCTTGCACGTCCTGAACCGCTTGCGTGAGGATTACAGGATCGAGTTACACGTGGCCCACCTCGATCACCGCATCCGGGGCTCGGAATCGCAGGAGGACGCTGCTTTCGTGGCCAGGCTGGCTGAGGAATGGGGACTGACGGCCACTGTCAAAGCCCGCGACGTGCCTCGGCTGGCCAGGGAGAGCAAGCTGGCTATCGAAGAAGCAGCCCGACAGGCTCGCTACTCGTTTTTGGCCCAGGTGGCTCAGGCGGTCGGGGCCAGGAGCATCGCCGTAGGCCACAACGCCGATGACCAGACAGAGACCATCGTCATGCACTGGCTCCGGGGGGCTGGGCTAGCGGGCCTGCGAGGAATGTTGCCGCTGACCGAGTTGGGAGAGATGCGCCTGGAGGCCGCCTGGCCCCATCACCAACCCCTGGACCTCCAACTGATCCGCCCTCTGCTGGAGACACCCCGCGCCGAGATCGAGGCTTACTGCTGGGAGCACGGATTGAAGCCCCGCTTTGATCGCTCCAACCTGGACACCACCTACTATCGCAACCGTCTGCGCCATGAGCTGATTCCCTACCTGGAGAGTTACAACCCCAACATCTGGGAGGTGTTGCGCCGTTCGGCTCAGGTCATCGGCGACGACTACAGCCTGTTGCAGGCCGAGTTAGAGCGCATCTGGGTAGAGGTCGTTTCCTCGGAATCGGGGGAGGCCATTACCTTCGATCTGGATCGCTGGCGGGCCTTGCCCATCAGCCAGCAGCGCTCCACCCTGCGAGAGGCTGTCCATCGCCTACGCAGGTCGTTGCGCAACATCAACTGGATCCACATCGAGAACGCCCTGTCCGCTTTGGAGGCGAAGCCGGCGGGAACCCAGGTCACCTTGTCCCAGGGCCTGATGCTTGCTATCGGCTATCGCGATTTCACCGTAGCTGACGAGGGGTACGTGCCCGAAGTGGACTGGCCTCTTCTGCTGGTGGAAAGCCTTCCTGTGGCAGTGCCGGGGGTTACAGAGTTGTCCGATTCTGGTTGGTGTCTTGAGGCTGCCATCATCGAGCGGGAGGAGTTTGGCCGAGATTACATGGACAATCCCCATCCGTGGCAGGCCTTTCTGGACTACGAGAGAACGGGTTCGGAGTTGGTGCTGCGTCAGCGGTGCTCTGGCGACCGTTTTCAGCCCTTGGGCCTGGATGGTCACGAGAAGAGCCTTCACACCTTTATGATTGACCACCAGATACCGCGCCCCCTGCGGCATCTGGTGCCCATTGTAGCCTCGCCTCAGCACATCATCTGGGTAGCTGGCTGGCGCATTGATGAGCGGGCCAAAATCACCGCTGAGACCGAGCGTGTCCTGCATCTAGCCCTCCGCCCATGTCTTGACGTTTGACGTTTCACGTTTTGTCGGTTGCCTTTTTCGCTGAAAAGGTGTAGAATAACAGTGTCAACCACATATAGTTCGTTCTCCGAGCCATGCGACCTAAGGGCTCTAAGAGCCTATGGCGCATGGCCGCAGTGGGTGCCTGCACTTGTCCAGAGCACTCCAACGGTACAGGTGGAAACGCCCGTGCCCCCCGTGTTTGGAAAGGAGGATTGAAGTCATTGCTTATCAGCGCTCCTTTTCCAACGGGGCGCTGAAGTTTTTTTGGTGCTAAATGCTGGGTCAATCGCTGGAGTGCGGACGCAAGTCCGCCCCGCAAGCGGCCTTGCGGCTGCACTCCGTACAATCCAAGAGGTAGGGACAGATGAGGCATGAAATAGCGGCTCAAATCAAAGGGGTGCGTTTCAAATGAGTTGCAGGAAAAGGCTTTCTCTGGTAGAGTAAGTCCAT
>CAYUPJ010000127.1:0-12416 GCA_964446635.1 uncultured Anaerolineae bacterium | reverse complement strand
CTGACCAAAGCGCCACCCACGCCGACCAAGGCTCCGCCTACGCCGACCAAGGCTCCGCCTACGCCGACCAAGGCCCCCGTCGTCGAGTACGAGGACGAATGGGGTGTGGTGAAGGTGGAGAAAGGGGACACCATCAAGATCGGCTTTGCCGCCGGGCTGTCTGGGGCGGGCATTGACGTGCTGGGCCTGGACGAGTTGCGCGGCGCGGAGCTGGCTGTGAAAGACAAGCCGGAGATCAAGGGCTTCCAGGTGGAGCTGGTGGTGGAGGACGAGATGTGCAACGCCGAGGGCGGTCAGACGGTGGCCAACAAGATGGTGGCCAATCCGCAGATCGTGGCCCTGGTGGGGCACATGTGCTCCTCGTCGTGCATTCCCGCTTCCCAGATCTACGAGCAGCACCACTACAGTATGGTTTCGCCTTCCTGTACGGGTGTCAGCCTGACCGTCCCCGATGCCGATGCCACGGAGATCTTCAACCGGGTGTGCTGGAGCGACAAGATACAGGGTCCAGCGGCGGCCAAGTTCGTGAAGGAGGTGCTGGGGATTGACAAGGCGGCCACCATCCACGATGGCAGCCCCTATGCCGAGCAGTTGGGTCAGGAGTTTACCAAGGGCTTTGAGGCCCTCGGTGGGCAGGTGGTGGGGCGCGAGGCGGTGAACGTGGGGGACACGGACATGCGTCCGGTGCTGACGCGCATCAAGGCTGGGAATCCTGGGCTGATCTACTGGAGTGGCTTCGTGGCTGAGGGTGGCTACCTGGCAGCGCAGCGGGCCGATGTAGGCATGGAGAATGTAATGTTCATGGGAGCGGACGGGATCAAGGCCGATGAGTTCATCAAGGCGGCAGGGGACCTGGCGGAGGGGGTGTATGCCAGTGCGGGCGACTTCGCCGAGGCTGGGCCTGCCTTGCCGAAGTTCCTGGCGGCATACAAGGCGGCGTATGGGGAGGATCCCATTGCGCCGTTCCATGCTCATGCCTATGATGCCTACATGGTGATCGCCAACGCTGTGGAGAAGGTGGCGGAGGTGGACGCGGAGGGGAACCTGCTGGTTGGGCGCAAGAAGCTGCGGGATGCCATTCGGGCCACGAGTGGCTATCAGGGTTTGTCGGGCAAGATCGGTTGCGATGCCAACGGTGACTGCGGCAGCGGCAGCGTTTCCTTCTCCATGGTCAAGGATGGCGCGTGGGTCGCCGCCGAGGCTCCTGTCCCAGTGGCCAAGCTGGTGGTCGGGCAGGTGACGGACCTGGGTGGTATTGACGACAAGAGCTTCAACCAGACCGCCTGGAAGGGCGTTCAGGACGCCATGGCCCAGTTGGGTGTGGCAGGCAAGTACCTGGAGTCCCAGCAGCAGGCCGACTACGCCAAGAACATCCAGCAGTTCCTGGGCGAGAAGCTCGACCTCATCGTCACCGTGGGCTTCCTGTTGGGGGTGGACACGGCCACAGCGGCCATCGCCAACCCCACTCAGAAGTTCGCCATCGTGGACTACTCCTATCCTGACTGCTGGCCTGGGGCGGTGCCTGGCAAGGACTGCGGTTCGGACAAGGAGTTGCCCAACGTGTTGGGTCTGACCTTCGCCACCGACGAGGCGGCCTTCCTGGCTGGCTACCTGGCCGCTGGCATGACCAAGACCGGCAAGGTGGGCACCTTCGGTGGCATCAAGCTCCCGACGGTGACCATCTTCATGAAGGGCCTCGAGGCCGGGGTGAAGTACTACAACCAGAAGTACGGCACCGAGGTAGAGGTGCTGGGCTGGGACACAGCCAAGGATGAGGGGCTGTTCACCGGCAACTTTGAGTCCACCGACGATGGGCGGCGCTTTGCCGAGTCGCTGATGGACGAAGGCGCGGACATCATCCTGCCGGTGGCTGGGCCTGTTGGTCTGGGCTCTGCGGCGGCCTGCAAGGAGCGCGGCACTATGATGATCGGCGTGGACACCGACTGGTACATCACCGCTCCTGAGTCCAAGGAGACCTACCTGACCAGTATCGTGAAGAAGATGGACGTGACGGTGTTCGACGCGGTCCTGGCGGTGGCGGATGGGACTTTCAAGGGTGGGATCTACGTGGGCACGCTGAAGAACAGTGGGGTGGGGATCACCTCCTTCCATGACTTCGACGCCAAGGTGCCGGCTACGCTGAAGGCCGAGATCGAGCAGGCCAAGGCCGACCTCATCGCCGGCACCATCACCGTGGACGGCGTGCTGAAAGGCGAGGTTAAGCCTGGGGTCGGTCTGACAGTTGGTCAGGTAACGGACCTGGGTGGTATTGACGACAAGAGCTTCAACCAGACCGCCTGGAAGGGCGTTCAGGACGCCATGGCCCAGTTGGGTGTGGCAGGCAAGTACCTGGAGTCCCAGCAGCAGGCCGACTACGCCAAGAACATCCAGCAGTTCCTGGGCGAGAAGCTCGACCTCATCGTCACCGTGGGCTTCCTGTTGGGGGTGGACACGGCCACAGCGGCCATCGCCAACCCCACTCAGAAGTTCGCCATCGTGGACTACTCCTATCCTGACTGCTGGCCTGGGGCGGTGCCTGGCAAGGACTGCGGTTCGGACAAGGAGTTGCCCAACGTGTTGGGTCTGACCTTCGCCACCGACGAGGCGGCCTTCCTGGCTGGCTACCTGGCCGCTGGCATGACCAAGACCGGCAAGGTGGGCACCTTCGGTGGCATCAAGCTCCCGACGGTGACCATCTTCATGAAGGGCCTCGAGGCCGGGGTGAAGTACTACAACCAGAAGTACGGCACCGAGGTAGAGGTGCTGGGCTGGGACACAGCCAAGGATGAGGGGCTGTTCACCGGCAACTTTGAGTCCACCGACGATGGGCGGCGCTTTGCCGAGTCGCTGATGGACGAAGGCGCGGACATCATCCTGCCGGTGGCTGGGCCTGTTGGTCTGGGCTCTGCGGCGGCCTGCAAGGAGCGCGGCACTATGATGATCGGCGTGGACACCGACTGGTACATCACCGCTCCTGAGTCCAAGGAGACCTACCTGACCAGTATCGTGAAGAAGATGGACGTGACGGTGTTCGACGCGGTCCTGGCGGTGGCGGATGGGACTTTCAAGGGTGGGATCTACGTGGGCACGCTGAAGAACAGTGGGGTGGGGATCACCTCCTTCCATGACTTCGACGCCAAGGTGCCGGCTACGCTGAAGGCCGAGATCGAGCAGGCCAAGGCCGACCTCATCGCCGGCACCATCACCGTGAACGGTGTTTTGGGCCAGTAGGCCTTCTGTATCTGTACGATGTGTTCGGGCCAGGGAGTTTCCCTGGCCCGAACCTTGCTACATGGAGAGTGAACATGCCCCCAGTGCTGGAATTGCGCGGCATTACCAAAGCTTTCCCCGGCGTGTTGGCCAACGACCACATTGACCTGACGCTGGAGAAGGGGGAAATCCACGCCCTCCTGGGTGAAAACGGGGCGGGGAAGACCACCTTGATGAACATCCTGTACGGCCTCTATACCCCGGACGAAGGCCAGATCATGCTCAATGGTCGAGAGGTACAAATTCAGGGTCCCTCCGACGCCATTGCTCAGGGCATCGGCATGGTGCACCAGCACTTCATGCTCGTCCCCGTCATGACCGTCACGGAGAACGTCATGCTGGGCGTTGAATCCACCCGTAACGGTGTCTTCCTCGACCAGGCCCAGGTGGAACAGCACATTCGGGAGATCTCCCAACAGCATGGTCTGGAGGTGGACCCCGAAGCCTACATCAAAAACATCCCGGTCGGCGTGCAGCAGCGGGTGGAGATCATCAAGGTGCTGTACCGCGAGGCCGACACCCTCATACTAGACGAGCCCACGGCTGTGCTCACTCCTCAGGAGGTTGGAGAGCTATTCAAGATACTGCGTTCCTTGATCTCTCAAGGCAAGTCCATCATTTTCATCACTCACAAGCTGAAAGAGGTCATGGCCCTGGCCGACCGCATCACGGTGCTGCGGAACGGCCGGGTGGTGGGCACCACCACGCCAGAGGAGACCACCGAGGTGAAACTGGCGGCGATGATGGTGGGGCGCGAGGTGGACCTGGTGGTGCGCAAGAAGCCAGCCTCCCCCGACGACGTGGTGCTGGAGGTCAAGGACCTGCAGGTACTGGACGAGCGCCAGAACATGACAGTGAGCGGCGTGTCCTTTGAGGTTAGAGCGGGGGAGGTGCTGGGAATCGCCGGGGTCCAGGGCAATGGGCAGACGGAACTGGTGTACGGCCTCACCGGAATGCTTCCTGTTGTCGGTGGGGAGATACGTATTCTGGATAAACTCATGAATCATGCCAGTCCCCGGCAAATCCTGGAGAGAGGAGTCGCCCACGTACCGGAGGACCGGCTGCGGCATGGTTTGATTCTCAGTTTCCCAGTCCACGACAACCTGGTATTGTGCTCGTATTATCTGCCACCTTTCGCCAAAGGCATCGCTATCCAAGGGGAGTCGGTCGTCGCCACGGCCCGGAAACTGGTTGAAGAGTTTGACGTGCGCACGCCCAGTGTGTTCGTGCCCACCTCTAACCTGTCCGGTGGTAATCAACAAAAGGTCATCGTAGCTCGGGAGTTTTCCCGTCCCGTCAAGTTGATCATCGCCTCGCAGCCCACGCGAGGTCTGGACGTGGGCTCCATCGAGTACATCCACAGCCGCATCATTGAGAAACGGGATGAGGGGACAGCAGTGTTGCTGGTCTCTCCGGAGCTGGATGAGATCATCGCTCTGTCCGATCGCATCGCGGTGATGTACAAGGGAGAGATCGTGGACACCGTGCCAGCGCTAGGGGTCAATAAGGAATACTTGGGCTTGCTGATGGCCGGGATCAAGCCCGAAGAGGCCATCGAGGTGGCTCCTCCACTGGCAGAGGAGATCGAAGTCGAGCGGGTCTTCTAGGAAAGGAGTGAGCCTTGGACAAATCTAGCAACGAGCAAAAAGTGCAACAAAAAGCCATTGAGACCGAAGTCTCCGAGGTAGCCGGAGGGGTCCCGGCTTGGCAGAGCGTTTTGAGGACCCTGTTGATTCCGGCCCTGGCCGTATTCACCGGTCTGGTGATCGGAGCCATCGCCATTGTTATCACCGATGCCACGGTGGTAGCGGCGTACCGCAACTTCCTGAGCGCGCCAGGGGCAGCCCTTTCCGCTACCTGGAAGTCAATTTCGACCGCGTACGGTGCCCTTTTCCAGGGTTCCATCGGCAGTCCGTCGCAGATCTACCAGGGCATCCGGACCTATCTGGACAGCGGGAACTCCAAGTTTCTGATGGAATCCATCTGGCCCATCACCGAGAGCCTGGTTGCTTCGACGCCGTACATCTTCGCTGGCTTGGCCGTAGCTCTGGGGTTCCGTTGTGGTCTGTTTAACATCGGCGTTGAGGGGCAGTTCTTCATTGGAGCGCTGTGCTCAGCCTGGGTTGGCTATACTTTTACCGGCATCCCCTGGTTTATCCATCTGCCCCTGGCTATTCTGGCTGGAGCTTTGGGGGGAGCTTTCTGGGGAGCTATCCCTGGCTATCTCAAGGCCGTCACCGGAGCCCATGAGGTGGTCAATACCATCATGATGAACTGGATCTCCTTCCGACTCAGCGATTGGCTGCTCAACGGCCCCATGAAAGCTCCCGGCTACCGCCCTATCACGCCCCAGATCGAGGCGACGGCGGCTTTGCCTCGTCTCTTTCCTGCCCCGTTACGCTTTCACGTCGGCTTCTTCCTGGCTTTGGTGACAGCAGCAGTGGTGTACTGGCTGCTGTTCAAAACCACCATCGGATTCGAGATTCGTGCTGTGGGGGCCAACCCCGATGCGGCTCGCTATGCGGGCATTAACATCACCCGGAACTTTATCCTGGCGATGGTCTTTAGCGGCGCGCTGGCAGGACTGGCCGGAGCCAGTCAGGTGCTGGGAACGGATCACTGGGTGGGACAGGGGTTCTCGGCCGGCTATGGCTTCGATGCCATCGCCCTGGCCTTGCTGGGTAAGAGCCATCCGCTGGGCGTAGTCCTGGCAGCTCTCTTGTTCGGCACCCTGCGCAGCGGTGCCACTCGCATGCAATCCATTGCGGGCATACCCATTGACATCATCTCCATCATCCAGGCTCTGGTCATCATCTTCGTGGCCGCTCCGGCCATCATCCGCTGGCTCTATCGCATCCGTACGCCTCGGGCCGAGGAGATCGTGCTGACACGAGGGTGGGGGAGTTAGCAGGTCGCTTGAAACCTGAACCGTCACAGGAGGCTATTATGACTACTACTGCTGCACAGATTACCAGACCCGTTACCATGACCCGCAGCCGGTGGATGGGCGTTCTGCTCCTAGCCATCGGCTTGGCCATTTTTCTCCTGTTCGGGAGGGCCCTGGAGCCCGGTCAGCAGGCCAAATTTGGGCTCAATCCCGGCTATGCTTCCCAGGCCATCCCTGTCCCAGACCTGACTCTTCCGGTGCAGCCCACCATATATGTCCTTGCTCTCCTCACCCTGTTCCTGGGAGGGTGGCAATTGGCACGCGGCTTTCGTTCGACCGATGCGGTGTTGGGGGTGGTGGCTGTCTTCTTCGTGGCTGCTTTCCTGACCTGGGCTGCCCGGGGCAAGTCCTTCAACTTGGTGGGGATGCTGGCCAGTTCACTGGTCCGGGCGACCCCTATTGCCTTGGCTGCCCTGTGCGGGGTAGTGTCCGAACGGTGCGCGGTGATCAACATCGGCATTGAGGGCATCATGCTATCGTCGGCCCTGACCGCCGTAATGGCCGGCACCTTGACTCATAATCTCTACGTTGGGCTCCTGGTGGCCATGCTCACCGGGGCCATCCTGGCCGCTGTCCACGCTGCGCTTTCCATCTCCTTGAAGGTGGATCAAATCGTCAGCGGCACGGCCATCAACATTTTCGCTGCGGGGGCCACCAGTTTTGTCAGCGCGCGCTTTCTGGAGAAGAACATTGACCTTCTGAACAACTCTGGCGTGTTCCCCAAAATTCCTATCCCCCTCTTGGCCAGGATCCCATTGCTTGGTCCTATCTTCTTCGAAAACGGCCTCATTGTCTACCTGGCGCTGATCCTGACTGTGCTTCTCTACATTGTACTCTTCTACACGCCGTGGGGTCTACGCACCCGGGCGGTGGGAGAGCATCCCCGCGCCGCCGATACACTGGGCGTCAACGTCTACCTGGTGCGCTACGTCAACGTCATCCTGGGTGGGGTGATTGCCGGCATCGGTGGGGCCTACTTCACCATTGGTTCGGTGGGCCGCTTCGATGAGATCATGACCGCAGGCAAGGGTTTCATCGGCCTGGCGGCGATGATTTTCGGCAAGTGGAACCCCTTTGGTGCTTTCGCCTCCTCACTCATTTTTGGTTTCGCCGATTCTTTGCAAATCAAGCTGCAGATCCTGCGTGTGCCCATCCCTTCTGAGTTCCTGCTGATGGCTCCCTACATCGTGACCATGATCGTGCTGGCCGGCGTCGTCGGCCGAGCCATCCCACCAGCAGCCGATGGGAAGCCATACGAGAAGCAGTAGGGCAGGAGGCAAGAGGCAAGAGGCAAGAGGCAAGTTAGCCATCTGTCATTCGCTATAGGCGGGAGGTGCAGGATGACAACAATTGCATCTACCAGTGTGGTGGAAAAAGCTATTCGACCATCGGAACTAGCGGTTGAAGTGGCCCAGTTGTGGCCGCCTCGGGGGCAGTGGACGGAGGCGGACTATTTCGCCCTGCCGGATACAAACCGTTTCATCGAGCTGTCGGAAGGAGAATTGGTCATGCCACCGCATCCAACCCATACCCATCAACTGATCGTATTCGAGCTGGCCACCAGGATGAGAGATTTTGTTCAAAAGCACAATCTAGGCCTCGTTCAAATAGGCCCGCTGCCGGTGCGCCTCTGGCCGGGCAAGATTCGCGAGCCGGATATCCTCTTCGTGGCCAGGGAACACAGCGACCGCATTGGTGAGCAGGCCTATGGCCCGCCGGACCTGGTGGTTGAGGCGCTCTCTCCCGGCACCCGGCGCACTGATCGCTTGGACAAGACGGTAGAGTACGCGCGGGCCGGGGTGAGGGAATATTGGATCGTGGATCCCGACGGGCAGACGGTAGAGGTGTTCGTACTCCGCGAGGGGGCTTATGAACTGCTGGGTAAGTGGGGTGGAGGCGAGGAAGCTCGTTCAGAGGTGCTGGCCGGCTTCAGGGTGGCCGTGGATGGGGTGCTGGTGAGCAAGTAGACAAGAGGTTCCTTCTTCGGCCGCAGGATAAGAGCCGCTGGGGAGAAACCAGAGGCCGCCGATGTGGCCGGAGACAGGATTGATCTAATTAGAATCCTCTCGCCGCCGACGGACGGCCGTATGAAAAGCGGTGAGTTAGCAACGCGGTCTTGGCAATGAGTAAAGGTGCCCTGTGGCCTGCCCCCCAGAGCACCTTTTTGCATGGGTTTGCTCTGCGGTGGTATAATAACTGGCGCTACGCTTCGAGCTACCCTTCGACAGCCCTTCGACGGGGCTCAGGACAAGGCTCAGGACACCGCTCAGCCAGCGCTTCCGCGAGAACTGAATGGCCCTGAGGATGCAAGCGGCGTTGACTTTTAGCTCAGGCTCTGCTATAATATCAAGCGAAGTTCCCCTCTGTCGAGGAAAATATACATGAGCACAGCCGGCGCAGAAACCGGAGATTCCTATCTTCTGGAAGTGGAGAACCTCTCCAAAGCCTTTACGGGCCTCCTGGCCGTGGATCGCTATCATTTGAAGCTGCGCCCTGGGGAGATCCTGGGCATCATCGGGCCCAATGGGGCTGGCAAGACCACTGTCTTCAACCTGTTGACCGGGTGCCTCCGTCCAACGCACGGGGCCATTCGGTTTCAGGGACGCGATATCACCCACCTCCGGCCGGACAAGATCGCCGCTCTGGGCATCGGGCGCACGTTCCAGAACATCCGCCTTTTCCCGAGCATGACTGTGCTGGACAACGTGAAAACGGCCCAGCAATTGCGCGACCGGGATAACCTGCTCACCACCTTGCTGAGCTGGCCGTCATTCTTAGCCCGCGAGCGCCGGCTTGCCCAACGCTCCCTCGAACAACTGGCCCTGTTTGACCTGGCTGACCAGGCTGACACGCCAGCCCCGGCCCTGCCCTACGGGGATCAGCGCCGGCTGGAGATCGTGCGGGCGCTGGCGCTGCGACCCAAATTGCTGTTGTTGGACGAGCCGACGGCGGGCATGAATCCACACGAGAGCATGGAAGTCCTGCAACTCATCCGACGAATCCACGAGCAGTACGACCTGACCATCATCATCGTCGAGCACAATATGCCCATCGTCATGCAGTTGTGTGAGCGCATCCAGGTACTGAGCTATGGCCAGATCATCGCCGAAGGGACGCCGGAGCAGGTACGCAGCAACCCACAGGTGATCGAAGCCTATCTCGGAGAGGCTGAGGCCGATGCTCAAGCTTGAAGGCGTCAATGTCTACTATGGCCAGGTGCACGCCCTGAAGGGTATCGCCCTGGAAGTCCAGGAAGGTGAGCTGGTGGCCCTGCTGGGGGCTAACGGCGCTGGCAAGTCCACGACCCTGATGACCGTCTCGGGCATCCTGCGGCCACGTAGCGGCAGTCTGACCTACGACGGGCACGACCTGACCAGGGCCAGTTCATACGACATCGTCCGGCTGGGCGTGATTCAGTGCCCAGAGGGACGGCACATTTTCGGCGGGCTGACCGTGCTGGAGAACCTGCAGATGGGCGCAGTGCGCCGCCGGGACCGGCGCGCCGTGCAGGCGGACCTGGACTGGGTATGCTCGCTCTTCCCAGTGCTCGGCCAACGCCTGCGGCAGACCGGCGCGACGCTGAGCGGTGGCGAGCAGCAGATGCTGGCCATCGGTCGGGCGCTGATGGCGCATCCCCGTTTGCTGATGTTGGACGAGCCTTCGCTCGGGCTGGCTCCGCTCATCGTGCAGACTATCTTCGACGTGATCCGGCAATTGCACAAGCAAGGGGTGACGATCTTGCTCGTCGAACAGAACGCCCGCCAGGCGCTGCAGGTGGCCAACCGCTGCTACCTGCTGGAGACCGGCCGCGTGGTCATGAGCGGCCCGGTGGCAGAGGTGCGTGCCAATCCTGAAGTCGAACGCTTCTACCTGGGGGGCTCGGTTTAGAAACCCGTTTTCTCCAAGAAAACGGGTTTCTCACCGCGATTTGGGAGGTTCGGTCGCATGAGCCCGATCCAATACCTGCTGCAGCAAGCGATCAATGCAGTCAGCATCGGCAGCCTGTATGCACTGATGGCTATCGGGCTAGCCATGGTGTTCGGCATCCTGCGCCTGATCAACTTTGCCCACGGCGACCTGATCATGGTGGGCAGCTACATGGCCCTGCTGTTGCTGGCGGCCGGCGCGCCGTTTTGGGCTGCGGCGCTGGTCGGCATTGCCGCCAGCACCGTCGCCGGCCTGATCGTGGAACGCGTGGCCTATCGCCCCATCCGCGGTGCGCCGGACGTGGCCATGCTGTTGACGTCGTTTGCCGTGACCATCTTCCTGGAAAACTCGGCCATCCTCATTTTCCGCCCGACCTCGCGGCCGTTTCCGGCGCCAGCCATACTGCGCACCGTCCTGAAGTTCGGCGCGCTGCGCCTCGCCAGCCTGGACCTGATCGCCATCGTCGTGACTGGCATCTTGCTGGTGTTGCTGACGCTGTTCGTCACCCGCACGGAAGTGGGCATCTCGATGCGGGCGGCCTCGCAGGATCTGCTGGCTGCCCGGCTGATGGGGATCAACGTCAACCAGGTGATTGCCTACGCCTTCGCCATCGGCTCGATGCTGGCTGGGGTAGTCGGGCTGCTGTGGAGCGCCCGCGTGGGCAAGGTGGACCCGTTGATGGGCTTCTATCCGGTGCTGAAGGCGTTCGTGGCCTCGGTGATCGGCGGGCTGGGCAGCCTGCCGGGGGCGGTGCTGGGGGGCTACGTGCTGGGCATCCTGGAGATCCTGCTGCAGGGGTTGCTGCCTGCATCGCTGACCCCGTTCCGCGACGGCTTCGTGTTCGTGATCCTGATCATCCTGCTGCTCTTCCGGCCCAACGGCATCCTGGGCGCGACGGAGAAGGAGAAGATCTGAATGCCAGGCTAAACAACAGCTCGGCTACTCGCTCTGTGCTTTCACTGGATCCATCAGTTATTCACACTAATAACGAGTTAGCCCCCCTAGCAATTACACCCACTTGTCGAGTCGCACGATACGAGTATGAGCAACCGTCCCTCCGTACCGAAATGAGAAGAATTCGCGGAACTTACAGTTTTGACTTACACACGTTCAAGAGCCCTGCTGAGGTTTCTATTCGCCTGGGAAACAACACCTTCTTGGATGTTACGCTTCGCAGCCATTTTTTTGAATTCGATTTGACATCGGACGTAAAACAGGATGACGATTTCTGGTCGTGGATACATACCAGTGCTGATGGTTTAGGTTTTCTGCTAGACCTACCAGTCTATTCATCGTACTCAACCGCTTTTGAGGAAGTTGCCCCACCGTCTCAATCTAATTACACGGATATAAGAATAGATTTTGATTTTGTACTGCACACGATGAAATACGACCAAACTGCTGGTCATTACGTTGACGTTGAGATATCCAGAAACATGAGTTTTCTGCGCTCCGAAGTTGAGGACTTCATCAATAAGTTAAGTTTCAGCGAATTGCTGGCTGGCGCAGTGGACCATTATCTGAAATCAATAGAAGAACCAGAATTCTTTTTGGCGTCACTATACAACGCCTACGAACTCATAAAAGATACAGGTGCAATATCCAAAACTGCTGCTAAGAAACTGACGCGTTTGGCAAACGACCCTAGTGTGCGCGGAAGCAGGCACGCCTCAGAAAAGGTATCAAATTTCCGCTCACTGACTCTAGATGAAAGGCGATATTGCCAAGAGTTCATTCGGAAAGGTATTCTTCAATTGGCTCGGAGTCTGTAAAGAGGCGGCGGGCTAACCCCGGCGTGCAGCCGACCGCTTCGCGCGCCACCGCGTCGCCAATTCGCAAATACCGACGCGCTCGCGGCGGCTGACGCCGATGCCGTTATGCGGAAAGCGGCATCGTCATGCCACGGGCGATCTTTGTGGAACTCCTTGAGTAGAGGACATACAGGATCACGTACCAGACCTAAATTCGTGTTACTACTGATGCCTACACGTTATCTGACTCAAGAACTCGACCGGAATTGAACTCTATGCAGACATATCGTGTGATGGAAACTCATGAGCGTGTCAGTTTTCTAATCGATAACTTTGAACTATGCCTTACCGCCTTCGATAAGCTTCCACCTTTTGTCAAACCTGGCCAATTTGAAAATCATCAAAGGACAGTTCAGCGTCGGATGGAACTTGGATCGGCAGCAGCCGCACTCGAAGACAAGACATTCCTAGCAGCCTGTCGGAGAGACTTCCCTGCAAGCCCGATTTGTGGTACACTGGGT
>CAYUPJ010000126.1:0-12608 GCA_964446635.1 uncultured Anaerolineae bacterium | reverse complement strand
GACGATGGCCTACAATTCGTCATAGTCCACGTAGATTTACGCGAAAGTATAGTAATCAAAGCCACATGCATAGAATCCCTCTTGGCAGAGCAGATTTGTTAGGAATCCGCCGCCACAGCCAACATCGAGAACGCGTCGGTAACTCGTCATTTGTTTGAGCTCGCGCAGACACCGAAGGATAAGCTTGACTTTCCCACCATGAGCGTTAGATAAATAGCGGTGTTCAAGGCTCAGGTAGTATTCCAGGTCGTAGAAGTCACTGTCTTCTTCATGAAATTCCTTGGTCATAAGGCATTTTCCTCAATTCCCGTAGATTCATAAATGAGGGGTTATTTCTTGTTCCGCTGGCTTGCACTCCCAGCGACAATTACAGTGCATAATACCTCTGGCCCGTCCCGGTCCAACAATCGCGAACGAAGTTAAACCATAGAAGCGTTCCAGGGTCTCATAGCTATCGGCATTACGAAGCGCAAAGGCAAATTCGTAGCGTCCGTTGGCAAGGTTCGCATTCTGGAACCAGACACGGATTACATACCGCCCGTCGAGCGTGTCAAGGCGCAAGCCATCTTCCTCTGAGAGTCTCCAGACGCATACAACGCCTGCAGCATTCAGAATAGCCAATTGAAAACTTGGATGAGTTACCGGTCTATTAGAGCGAATCACCATCTCGATTCCGAATAGATCTCCCCTTTTAACCTGAGTAACAGGTTGTCCTTGAGCATCTAGCACAGCGACGTGCTCAAAGATCACATCCTCTGTTGTCTGCCGATGCCGAAAGCGCCTCTCTACTTGAGTACTGGTAGCCTTTCGGAAGATATGGCCCTCATACAAATTTACCATGGCCATCGGCTCACCTGCTCCGATAAGTGCGCCTTCCTCGAGGACAATGCTGCGACGGGTCAGGTACTGAAGCAGATCTAGATTGTGGGATACAAACAGAATCGTGTTACCGCTTTCGCGGATATCCTTGAATCTTTTCAGGCACTTATTCTGGAACTGAAGATCACCAACAGCCAATACCTCGTCAATTAGCAAGATATCTGCTTCAACATTTACCGCTACAGCAAACCCCAGCCGCGCCAACATCCCGCTAGAGTAGGTACGCACTGGCTGATTGAAGAACTCGCCCAGCTCGCAGAACTCCTCAATGGCAGGCAGCAGGCGGCGTATCTCAGAACGAGTTAGTCCCATGATCGCACCCAGCAGGAACACATTTTCTCGCCCTGCCAGATCCATGTGCAGCCCGGCGTTCAGTTCGATCATTGGGAACACGCGCCCGTGCACTTCTACCTTGCCTCGCGTGGGCGGCGTCACGCCAGCCAGGATTTTCAGCAGTGTGCTCTTGCCCGCACCATTGCGCCCGATGATACCCAACGTCTCGCCACGTTTCACTTCCAGGTTGATGTCGCGCAGCGCCCAGTGGTCAGCGTCGTCGGCCAGTGCGCGCCCACTGCGTAGTGCGTTCACCCGGCGCTTCAGTCTGGAGACCAATCCCAGGCCGTAACGTTTCCACAAACCTTCTACGCGGATCACCACGTCATCGGACATTGCCGGCCATTTTCTCCTTGGTACCCGTTCACCCTGCTCCACTAGTGTCTCGACGATGTTGGAGCCAATAAACCCTGCCCCGCCCGTTGTCAGAGGTCATCACTCATTCCCCATGCTACAGGACGTCGGCGAAATATTGCGACAGGTAGCGAAACAGCGGCCAGGCCACGGCCAGGCCCAGAACAGTCATCAACGCCGACCAGCCCAAGGCGTCGAGGGGTGGCATGGCACCTTTCACCAATATGTTGCGAAACCCTTCAATCAGCCCCACCATAGGGTTAAGCATGTACAATGCTTGCCAGCGTTCCGGCACTGAACTGAGGGGATAGATAATCGGCGTGGCATACAGCCAAAACTGCATGAGAAAAGGCGTTGCCAGGATCACGTCACGCCGGAACGTGCCCAGCGCCGCCACACCCATACCAGCAGCGAAAGCCAGGAGCGCCGTGAGCAACACCAGAGGCAGCAACCATAACAATGACCAGGTCAGCGGCACCCGAAACCAGAGCATCATCCCTGCCAGCACCAGCCCGGCCATGGCGAAATCAAACAGGGCCGTGACCACCGCCGCCAGGGGAAAGACTTCCCGGGGCAGGGCAATCTTTTTGATGACAGCGGCGTTGCTGTAGACACTGGGGCCGGCCAGGTTGATGGCGTTGCTGAAAAAGGTCCAGGGCACCAGGGCACTGTAGCTAAAGATGATGTAAGGTAGGCCATCGCTGGGAATGCTCACAAAGCCCCGGATCATATTGAACAGCACCATCAGCGCCAACGGCTGCAAAATAGCCCAGGCCGGGCCTAGGACCGAGCGGCGGTAGCGGGCGGTGACGTCCCGCCTTACCAGGGCCCAAAGCAGGTTGCAGAACATCTCCGCCCGGTCGCGGCGGGTCGGGCGATGCCAGGTCACGGACAATGGCCGGCCGAGCGCCTCAACTTCCAGCGTTCCTGGTTTGGCCTGCGTTTGTTCTATCCCCGCGCTCAACCTCGGCCTCTCCGTTGCGTCAGGCGCACCAGCATCACCGCCGCAGTCAATACCGCGACCGTCAGGATGCCAATCGCGACAGAAGGCAGGTGACTATTCTCCTGCCCTGGTGGGGGAACGCTGGCGACGCCAGTCGTTCTAGTAATGATTGGCTGCCGCGAAGTTACAGTCGGTGTGGCGGCTGGCGTCAGCGGGGACGTGGCTTGCTGCACAATCGCCGGGAATGGTCTTGGTGCCGCATAGGGCGCATCGGTGCGCCGGTTGGCGTAGTAAATGTCGCCTTCGCCGTCCAACCCTTCCCCCACCCACACGGCGTGGAGCAGATTGCCCTCGCTCAACGTAGCACTGGCTGTGTTGCTATATCCGGTGTCGGAAACTTGCGTCAACTCGGCCCAATGCTCCCCCTCCCAGAAGGTGTACACCACAACATCACTCGATTGGGTCAGATCGCCCGACGAGGTTACCAGGTGCAGCACTCCGGCGTTGTCCAGCATCAGGTCATTAGGGTGAAAGCCGAAACGGCTGGTGATCCTGATGGTCTCGCTCCACGTCTGGCCTCGATCCGCTGACCAGCGATAGTAGCGGCCGGCCATCTCGGCCGTGGCACTCCACACCAAGTGGATCGTCCCACCGGACGCGGCCAGGATCGTCGGTTGCCCCTGTTTGTCTCCAGCCAGCGCCTGTGGCGGTGTCCAGCCCAGCCCACCGTCTGTAGAGCGGGCATAGAAAACGTCCACTGGTGGCCAGCCATCGGGCAATAGATACTCCGCCCAGGCCGCATGAATGATTCCTTGGTCGTCAACAGCCACAGCCGGTGCCCATACAGACACGCCTTCACGGTCGGGGGTGGCTATCAACTGAGGCTTTGACCAACTCTGGCCGCCATCGGTGGAGCGGATCATCTCAATGGCAATGTAATCCCGGACGTATACGATAACCAGGGAGTCATCGGGAGCTATACCCAACGCCGGCATATCGCCAGAGGGGACTGGGGTAGGTTTGCTCCAGGCCCAAACCGACGTTGCTGCCTGCGTCGGTGCCGCGCTGTAGTAGAGGCCGCTGTTGCCTCCCCAAATCACGTGCAGAATACCCTTGCTGTCGACCACAGCCTTCGGTGAGGCAGCCATGCCACCATCCGGCGAAACAAGAATATCCACCGGCCCCGACCAGGCCGTTCCATCCCAGTAGGCATAATATATGGTGTCCAGGGCAACTGCATCCAGTGTACCTGCTGGATCTGGCACTATGTCTTCTGCCCAAAACACGTGCACGCCACCGTAGGGGTCAGCCAGGATGAACGGAGTATTCGACGCTACCGGGCTATTGGAGAGGTTGTAAGCGGTGGTCCAGCCCCCTGGCACATCTGCCTGGCCATCAATAGGTGAGATAGCCAGGATACCAAGAACCCAGCCCAGAATGCAGGCTAACCAGAAAGCACGGCGAGAGTATAGAGGGCAATGCTGTGCGATATGGTTGAGCTTGCCCCTTTGCCAACTAACCTTGTCCCTATTGCTCTTGAACCTCATAGACAAATACCTGCTGCGAAGGGTTGTTGTAGACCAATCGAAACTGATCAGGATGACTGTTTATGGTTGGTAGTACTACAGTCTGCATATACTCATCCAACTGCGGTATGAACGGGCCAGCGGAGCTTTGGATCAGGGGGGCAATGAGCAAATAATCCACACCGAATCTTTCGATGGCGTGTATGAGCGCCTCGGCTGGCGTGAGCTCTGGTAGCCTGCCATAGAAATTGCGTGAATCCCAGTCATCATCTGGATAGGGCACTAAAGCACGCTCAGCATAGATGAACGTCACCCGTGGTATGCGAGCCATGATGACAGCATCAATCTGGCTATGATCTCGAATCCAGGTCGCGCCCAGGGAGACGTCGGGAATACGCCAGCGCACCGGGTCCACAATACCTTGAACATCCCGTGCCACATTTAGCAACAAGACAACGACAGTACATAAGAGCACGACTTGTTCGGGACGAATAGGAACATGGAGGTGAGGTAGTGCCCAGTGACAAATCTGATTTATACCCAGCACCAGGTAGATGTAAAGAAAAGGTACAATCTGCAGTATGAGGCGGTCCTCTCCATAGCTCCGAAACACGAGCAGCACGCCCATCAAACCAGCAACGTAGATGTTTGCCGCTCCAACCTGGTGACGGAAAGCGAATAAGAATCCAGCTATAACTATCCCCCAAACCGTAAGGTTAAAAGCAGAGGGAAGCCAGGGATGCAAAGCGCTCAATAGATGAGTTGTCTTCGGGCCCAAGAACGGGATTAAGCTATGGGGCAAAGCAAATACATAATCCTCAACTGTTGCTTGTAACCAGCCCAAATACCTGCTCGGGTTAGGAACAAAGGACCACTCCTCATATTCTTTCGAGATCAGTGCTCCAGCTACAGTCCAGTTATGATACGACCACAAGCCCACTGCGATAGCAACGATGACCCCGAAGGCCGCTGCTTTGTGGAATTGGCGGCGACAGAGCAGATAAGCAAAGATACTCCCAACCAGAACCAGCCCAGGCACGCGCACAAAATAGGCCATCGCGGCTGCTATAGTGAGTCCTATCAAATTCCAGGTAAGCGCCTTCCGTTGGGCCTCATATCGGTCAAGGAGGACCAAAGCCAGCATGGTGAAAAAGATGCAGGGCACCTCAGTCCTCACCATACTGGCGAAGGCGACCACGCCGGTATGGAAAGCAAACAACACCAGCACCAGCATCGCAATTAAAGCAGAGACTCGCCGCCTCAGGAAGGCCCAGAAGAGATAGATGGCGCCGAGTGCGAACAGGATGGACAGCAATTGTAACGGCAGGTAGGTGTGGGGGAACAAATAGACCAATGGCGCCAACAACAGCGGGTAGCCAAACGGCGCAGCCGTAGTCGGCGGTGCGCCTACTAATTCAATACGACGGTATCCTTGACCACTGCTGATAGACTTGGCCAGTGTGATATACCAAGCATCATCCACGTAGCTGCCTACCTGAAAGGTTGGCAACTTAGCCAGGTATATGGCCATTGCCATCAGCATGACCAGCCATACGTAGTATTTGCGTGCCAGCGCAAGCCAGTTTGCTGGATTGGCGGCCATCGGTGACCCGAATCTCATCCTTCTGCTCTCCATGGCATAGTAGTGCCTCTCGTTACATCTCGGCCCGTCAGGGCCAGACAAGCCGCCCCCAGCAAGCTTGCACCTAGAAACGTCACCGCATGCATCGCCAGAGCGAAACTTAGCGCCAGGCCACCAGTTACCCCGAGCAACGCCAGCGCACTGGTAGCAAAAAACTCATACGTGCCAACATAGCCCGGCGAGGAAGGCACCATTGTGCCCAGTCCCACTACCAACATGACAAACAGAGAACCACCCACTGAGAGAGGCAGGCGAAAGGCCTGAGCGATCAACCACACACCTAACACCTCCAGGAACCAGATTAGCATCGTGCAACCCAGGAAGGATCCCACTCGTCGCCAGCTACGCAAACCAGAGACACCAGCGACAAATCCATCACCCACTGCCTCGATCCTGCTAACAAAGCCAACGGGCAGAAAGTGCAGCAGGCGCACCATCCGGGCTACCAGGCGCGAGCCCCAAATACTCAAAAGCACCAAGATGGCCAGCGCTGTCAAGCTAACCGCCCCCACGACGAGGCCTACACGTCCCAACCACGCCGGCAACGGGTAGAACAGCAGCACAACCGCCAACAGCAGCAGCGCCACTACCAGATCGGCCACCCGTTCCATCACCACCGTCGCCAGTACGGTGCTCTTGGCTAACCCTTCCCGCCGGCCCAGCATGTAGGCACGCACCAACTCGCCAGCCCGTGCTGGCAGGATGTTGTTGGCCAAGTAGCCGATCATCATCGTCACGAACAGGCTACTCCAGCAGGGCACCTTGGCATCGCCAAAGAGCGTGCCCCAGCGCAGCGCCCGCGCAGTATAGTTGAGCACGATCAACACGGCCACTGGCAGCAGGTAGAGGTAGTTGGCAGCTTGCAGAGCACGGCCTACCTCGGCCAAGTCGAAGGCGCGAAGTACCCAGGCCAGTAGTGCCAGGCTAATCACGATGCCTAACAAGCGGGCTAGGCTACCACGGTAGTGGATAAGTTCGGACTTCAAGATCGCACTCGTTTCCGTATTGCCTCCTGGTAGACTTGAACGGTTTGAGCACAAACGCTATCCCAGGAGAAATGTTCAATGATGGTTTTTCGTGCCCTTCTGCCAATTTCAATACACTTCTCTTTGTCTTCCAATAACTCGACAATGGTCTCAGCAAGTTGTTTGGGGTTACCTGGAGTTACCAAAATGACATTCTCGCCATTTTTGAGGACACCAGCCCCATAAGTCATTTCGTTGGCGGCTGCCAGCACTACTTTGCCAGCCAGCATCGCCTCTAACGAGGCTATCCCGAGAGAAGTGTTCTCCACGCTATCCTGGTTCAACCAGTGGGCTTCGATGTCTGCTAGCTGAAGAAAGAGAGGTATTTGGGCGTGAGGCACGTGGTCAGTGAATACGACTGCCTTTTCTAACCCCAAACGTTTAACTCTCTGGGCTGGCTCCTGGGTTGCTATGCCTCCAACAACGAGTAGTACAGCGTTTGGCATTCTGCGCAGAACATGTGGCATGGCCTCAATGATATCTCTGCGGTTCCGGTTATCGTTGACGTGCCCCAAAGAAAGAACAACTTGCTTACCGGTCAGGGCGTATTTCTTCTTGATGTTTTCGACTGTGTCATCCTCAGGGATATCAGGCAAGGCAATTCCGTATGCCACGATCACTGAATCCATCCGGCCAAATGCCTCAGCCACATAGCGTTGGGCATTCAAATCCGGAGAGATGATTGTCTCCGCCTGGCGAATGACCAGATGCCTGAGAAGAATGCGGTCAAAGGGATAGAGGAGTAAGTTGTAACGAGCAAGAGAATGCTTGACAATAGTGTGAATGGTAACTACGAGCGGCTTGTTGGTCAGTCTACGCATCACAACAGCACTAAGCGCCAAGTCAAACATGTGATTGTGCAGATGTAGAATATCAGGTTGATGTTCACACAGAATCTTATGGATTCGTTTGAGATTGCCTGGCGTAAAAGTGTAGCTTAACCACGGAAAGTTGTAAGAGATCTGCATTCGAGGTAGGCGGATGGCGGGCAACCGGCATACATGAACACCGTCCGATTCTTCGTAGTCACGGTTGTTCTCAGCGGTCTGGGCCGAAATTACAATTACCTGGTGACCACGCTTGATCAACTCACGTGATAGCGCTGCCGTTTGAGTTGATGATCCACTTACTATCGGGGGAAATAGGTTACTGAACATGCATACAGTCAGTGGTCTCATTGCTTTCCTCAGTGCTCAGCCTCGGCTTTGAGCAGTCCGTTCAATATGGACAGTAGCCTTTTGAACTCGTCCAGTTCTCGTGCAGGAGTCCCAAGCACAGTTGTTCCGTCAGGCACGTCCTTGGTTACCACCGCGCCCAGTCCAACAGTGACGCCCGAGCCAATGGAGATGCGGTCACGCAGGCATGCCGATGGAGCTATCCACGAGAAGTCACCGATCGTGTCCGCTCCCAGCATGGCGTGTGAAGTGATGGCGCAATGTTTGCCAATCCGGATGTTGTGTCCTACGTGAACAAGTGCGTCAATCTTGGTGCCCTGTCCGATGACGGTGTCTCCAAGCGTTCCTCTGGCGACATGGGTGAATGCACAGATCTCTACATCGTCCTCGATGACCACGCCGCCAACGTGTGGGAATTTCTCCAATTCCCCAGCCTCGTTGCGCTGGTATCCAAAACCATCAGCCCCTATCACCACTCCGGAGTGGATTACTACATTCCGCCCAATCCTAACCCCATCGTAGATGTGGACACCAGCATGGATAACCGTCCCTTCGCCGATCTCTGCTTCGCCGATGCTGCAAAGAGGGCCGACGTAAACGTTGGGCGCAATTTGGGCTGATGGCGAAATCACCGCCGTCGGATGGATGCCCTGAGGGCGTGGGCGTGCAAAGAATTTGTCAACCACTCGCATAAAATCAAGCCGGGCATTGTCACTCAAAACTACAGCTTGAACGCCTGCTTGGGCCAATCGTGTCTCATTGAACGAAATACTGCGGTCAATGATCAATAGGCTGGCACGAGTACGCTCTAGCAACCCCTGTGGATTTCTGGCTGTCGCGCCACAGAAAGATACTTCGCCTAGAACGGCTTCTGCAATCGGCGCTGGACGGTGAATGATTGTGCTATTGGCTGCCTCTACAAGCTGAAGTAGCGAATTCTCAGCCTGTAGGAATTCAACAATCTCACCTATAATCGGCATGGGGGACCTCCATGGTCGTCTATCTATGTGCGGATAACTCTGAACGAGCGCTGGTTTTGCGACCTTCGCGCTCGTCATGCAACTTTGGAGCGAGATGGGTTGTCCAAATCTGACGCACCTTGTGATCAAAGTAATCGCGATGCTGACGCACGCCGTTTTCCATCAAGACTTGATCCAGATATTGCATACGATCAACTATGGTGCCATCTAGCCACAGTTCTGGATGTATAGTCAGCAACAGACGGCGTGGCCGGTTGGGACCAAAACAAGTCAGCAAACTTTCATCACGCCAGGCTCGGCAACTATCGCTAACATACAACAGACTTTCCTGATAGCGAGGGTCATGGGGATGAATGTAGTCATCGATCTCCTGAAAGGGATCAGGCTGGCCCTGGTGAGGCTGGTGCATGGAAATTGTACGGATCGGTTGGCTGACGACCTTGCTTAGAATGCTCACCTCCCAATCCAAATGCTTTCTAGCTTGCTCTGGGGCAGTAGGATAGAGCTCCATATCGTAGTGCAAGCCAATCTCGTGTCCCAAATCCCGAATTTGTCTCAGGGCGCGCTGGTTGTCGAGGTAGAGTGGATTGAAATGCAAAGTCAGGGGAATATAGTAGGTTGCCTGAATCTCGTGCACTGCCTCGACTACCGCCATCTGCTCGATTCCTTGGATATGAAGATCTATATCATGACGCAGAAAGACAACATACTCATTAAGCTCATTCCTGATCTCACTCACTTTATGGAAGGTATAGCCTCTGTCTCCAAGGTCATCCAACAAAGCTTCATAGTTCTGAAGATCGAATACTGGCAGACTCTTAAGTCGTACCATCACGTCTCCTCTGCAAAGATGTGGTTTCGCTTTCAGCTACTGCTGCGATCCCCTCTACCCGCATGCGTAGTAGCCGCGCAGGTACACCCGCAACGATTGCGTATGCAGGGACATTCCGCGTTACTACAGCCCCAGCTCCCACCTGAGCTCCCTTTCCGATTGTCACCCCTGGCAAGATAATGGCACCAATGCCAATATCAGCATCATCCTCAATAACCACTGGAGCAAACTCAATTCGACTGTGCAGAATAGGCTTTGAGATACCTTCTTCCGTATGAAAGGATGTAATGATCTTGACTCCTGGCCCTATCCCGATATTGTTCCCAATAATTAGATCACCTGCGCTGTGGAAGAAACACTGTTGACCTATCCAGGTCCCGCTACCAATCACCATTCGCCCATGGTGATAGCCCTTGAGTATGGTGTAATGTCCAATATAGACGTTGTCTCCAATCTCAATATTCTCTGGATGAAAAACCAGAACACCTGGTTCAATAACCACGCCGTGGCCAATTCGGCTAAACTGTGAGCTCTCGAACTGACCAGACCCATGAGAGACGCGGGATGGGTTCTGTGTTTGACCATCGTCCACCATAAACCATCTACTCCAATGCACTCAGAAAACCCTGCAACGCACCTACGACTTCATCTTGCTGAGGCTGCAACATCTCTTCGTACAGTGGCAGAATCATTGAGCGGGCGAAGACCTGATCAACTACTGGAAAATCATCCGCCCTATAGCCGTAGCGACTGCGAAAGTAGGTCGTCATCGGCATATGCCAGGTACCGATGGTGGTTTCGATGCCCTGCTCCTTCAAGCGAGTGATGATCTCAGCCCGGTAGGCCGCAGCCCTTTCCGGCAGCAGCACTACGTAGGATTGATACACTGGCTGGCTACCTGAGGCCACCGCCGGGGCTTGCAGCGGCGTGCCCTGTAGTAGTTCGTCGTAATGCGCCGCTAGGCGACGACGTGCGGCGATAATGCGGTCCAACTTGGTCATCTGCGTCAGGCCCAGTGCTGCCTGAAACTCGGTCATGCGGTAGTTGAAACCGGGCATGATGAAGTCAGGGGATGGTGCATCAGGATCCTGGCCGTGGTTGCGTAACGCACGCAGGCGGCGGGCTAACGCCGCGTCATCCGTGACAACGATACCGCCTTCACCGGTGGTAATTGCCTTGCGGGGATGAAAGCTGAAACAACCTATCGTTCCCGAGGTACCAGCCTGGCGGCCATGCAAGGTAGCGCCTAACGCACAGGCCGCATCTTCGATCACGGGTAATTCATAGCCGTTAGCCAGTTCCAAGATCGCTGGCATGTCAGCCATCTGACCGAACGTGTGCACCGGCAAAACCGCCTTGACCCGTCGAGCCGTTTCGCTCATAGCCATCAGCCGCTTCAGGACTATTTCCAGACAATCGGGATCCAGGTTAAAGGTATCGGGTTGAATATCTACAAAAACAGGCTGGGCTCCGCACAATTCGATAACGTTCGCTGTGGCGATGAAGGAATAGGCCGTCACAATCACCAAGTCCCCAGGCCGTGTATCCAGCGCCAACAGCGCCAGGTGCAATGCGGCCGTGCAGTTGCTCACCGCTATAGCGTACTTCGTGCCCACGTAGTCGGCTACAGCTTGTTCAAAGGCTGCCACACGCGGTCCTTGTACCAGGTAGCCCGAAGCCAACGCCTCACGCACTGCCTGTAAGTCTTCTTCCTCAATAGATGGGATCGTCAATCGAATCATTGGTCTTGGTTCCGGTAGTACTCGGCTGTGCGACGGATACCCTCTTCCAGATCCACCTTCGCTTCGAAGCCGAGCAGCTCACGTGCTTTGCGCACCGAAGGAACGCGTAGTTCCACGTCGGCGTAGTCCTTGCGAGTGAACACAATAGGAGATTTTGAATCGAGCACCCGCACAACTGTGTTCGCCAGGCCGAAAATGGTCACCACGGCCTTCTGGTTGCCAATGTTGAACGACTCCCCCGCTGCCTTCGGGTGCACCATGGCTAGCAATACCCCATCTACCATGTCATCCACGTAGCACCAGGCTCGGATCTGCGTGCCATCGCCGTGGATCTCAATCGGCTCGTTCCTCAGCGCCCGCAGTACAAAAGTTTTGAGCGCACCTCCACCCACCTGCCCTGGCCCGTATACGTTGAACGGTCGTACCACTGTGGTCGGCAACCACTTTTCCTGAAAGTAAGCGATCGCCAGATGCTCTTCGGCCAGCTTGCTCACAGCATAAGTCCAGCGGGCCTCACCCACCTTGCCCATGACAGCATTGTCTGTCTCTTCTGAGCGAAAGGCCTGCTGGCCAAAGACCTCGCTGGTGGAGAAGCAGACCACCCGGTCACAGCGTGGTAGCCATGAGGCAGCCTCTAACACGTTGGCTGACCCGACCATGTTCACCCGCATCGTGGTCACCGGGCTCTTGATCACGGTGTCAATCCCCGCAATGGCCGCGCAGTGCACGACAATGTCAGCCCCCTGCATCGCCTGGCACACATGCTCAAAGTCTAACACATCTCCTTCAATTATCTGTAGATTGGGGTGATTCTTGAAAGGCTTGTCTTTCAAGGAATTGCGCGAGAAGTTGTCGTAGATTACAACGTGATTGTGATCCACCAGCCGGCCAGCCAACGTGGAGCCGATGAAACCCGCACCACCGGTGATGAAGATAGTTTTACCTTCAATCATGGTTGCTCAAAACCCACACAATTGGGAACGATATACTCGATCTTATCCGATCCCATCTGTTTGTACTGCGCCTGGCATCGCCCACAGATCGCCAGACCTCTATTGAACACCAGCTTCTCCCCGCACCGACACATCCAGCCCTCCACCCGGGCCGGGTTGCCTATGACCAGAGCATAGTCCGGCACATCGTGGGTCACCACTGCCCCTGCGCCCACAAAGGCGTA
>CAYUPJ010000125.1:0-12616 GCA_964446635.1 uncultured Anaerolineae bacterium | reverse complement strand
CTCTCACCGGTTAGCAGGCGACAGCTTTACAGGGCACACCAGCAACTTGTTGGGCAGCGCATTGTGTTTTCCTGGAACTCAATTCTCGTATATCGCTTGATATTCAGGTTCGCCCCGGATAGCATCTAGGTCTGGATCTTCCTTTGACCAATCTATGAGCCCAGGATTCAGCACGAGCGACTCCTGCAATTCACGAATAGCCTCCGCCTTGGCTCCTAGCAAGGAATAGTGACACGCCAGATTGTACTTCACATCCCCTTGCCAGACCGAACTGTCATCCAGACCTACCATTGACTTGGCCATCTCCCCAATCATCCTTCCCGCCTGCTCTCGGTTCCCTCGGTTTCGATGGAACTCAGCCATATGAGCAATCGGATGAATGTAGCCACTCCCAACGATGAGCCGCCACAACGGCCGTTCCCCTTGCCAGGGGAATCTCTCACAGCTCACCAGCTCTTGCTCCCCAAGGGCCTCTACCTGGGCCACGACCCTCTGAAAAGCATCAGTTGCCATCCTCAGCACTTCATCCCAAGTCTTGTCACGATGCTCTTCAAATAAAATCGCATTCTCGCGATCAAGGTCCTCGGTTCTGGTCGGCGCTCTTCCCTCGGAAACCGCAAGCAGATTATCGGCCATTCGAACCTTCCAAGCCGCAATGTGGGAGATGACATCTTTGGCAGACCAATCCTCAAGTGTGCCGATCCGGGCATATTCTTGACCAGACAATGCGTCTACGAAACTCATTTCCATTTCATGGGCCTGCTTTAGCAGATCCAACAATACCATTTTCCTTTCCACTTCAACCTCCTATGTATTAAGATCAGAGATGCGCTGCCTAACAATGCTTATACGACATTATTGACACCATAGAACTTTATCGCATCAGTATTTGACGCAATGCTTACACGAAACCTTTGATGCCCTGGGAGCCTGCTACGTGGCCTCCTGGCAGTTACCACGACCGGACTTCCACCGGTTAGCAGACGACAGCTTTGCAGGGCACACCAACCACTTGCTAGCCCGCTTACAAACTTTACCAAAGATACGGCAACAAACGATATCGCACGTTCTCGGTATAGTCTCGATATCCGTCTAATTCCTCGATCAACGTCCTGTCTTCCAAATAGGTGCGAACTATCAATATCCCGATGCAGACAATAGACGGCAAGAATGATAAGCCCGAGCCTACTATCAAAGGAAAGCCCACATAAAACAATACACTACCCAGATAGCCTGGGTGACGCAGATATTGATAAGGCCCCGTCGCAGCCACGCGATGTTCAGTCTCGCCCTGTATCCGCACCAACCGCTCAAAGTTAGGATTGTGCAGCATAGCCCATTGATTGAAGCCGCTCCCAAGGGCATAAAGTGCGATCCCAAGAAGTGCAAACTGCCATGCCAGTAGCCCCCAGTGCAATCGCCCTAAGTCCAGCGCCGCCACAACATACATCAGCACGGAACAGATTGAGAGCAACCATACCAGCACTTTATCCCACGCCTTGGCATTCTCACGTTTAAGCTGGCGTCGCACAGCTAATTCCATATATGCGGGATGCTTGGGCACGATTAACAATAAGCTGATGACCTGATACACAATTACTGTTATTGCATAAAGCCAGAAGCCCCCAACAAGCGGAGTGCCAGCAACTGCAACAAAGAGAACCGCTAACGCAGTCAGGGATAGAATATTTTGAACAACTCGCTTCAGAATGAACTGAGCCATTGCTTCACTCGACTATATAACGCGGCAGGCAAATCAAAAAGCGGGCTAACAATGCTTGTACAACGTTATTGGCACCATAAGACTTTTGAAGTGTTATTTCTGATATACGACCCTTTTGATGCACTGGATGCCTGCTACGTGGCCTTTTGGCAGTTACCGTTCGGCAGAGCTAACGGCGAAGCCACGACCGGACTCTCACCGGTTAGTAGACGACAGCTTCAGAGCACACCAGTGCGTTGTTGGGCAGCCTCCCCTTCCGTCTCTGGGCTGTATAAGATGCTCCTGAATCTGTCTTCAAACTCTTGCTTCTTCAATTCCTCGTTATAAAACGGCAATCCCACCAGCCTAAATTCTCGATTCTCAAACATGACGGTGATCTTGTGCCCGGCCTCGATTTGCTTTAGAAAGTATTCCTTCCATTGGTCATTGGCAATGAGATGTGCGCCTTTGGGCTCAATGAAAAGTTGGTAGATCAAGGATCTGCCTGTGGTCTTTTCGGTGAGGAATAGAACAAAATCCGGCTCAACAGGCCGGCCATCGGCGAAGTTGTAGAGTTGGAGAAGCTTTTGGTTGCGCAGCAAGTAGATGTCGGTGTAACGGTCGCGCAGGGTGTCGATCTGGTTCTGGATGAACTTAACCAGCGCTTTTTCCTCTGTTGTCCCATAGTTCTCATCGTACACGTACCAGTCTTCCTGGCTCAGGTCTGCGCTAAACTTCTCATCGGTCCGCATACCAATGCCCGGCCCATAGGTCGCGCCGGGCGTGACGTAGACGTTGAGGGTTTTCTCTTTGACGCAGCGCTGGACGGCCTCTGGCTTGAACTCTTTGGTGCCGATGTACGTCGCCGTGCCGCTTTTGATGGCGGCGGCAAGTTCTTGTAGCACGTCCAAGGAGATGTTGAGTCGGTCTTGACTGCTCAAGGACGCCAGTTGGGCCGGGGTGCCGGTGACGTCCACCTTGATCTGAGCCAGATAGCCCTCAGACGTAATAAAGTGGCTGATGGACGGAAGATGCGGGAAGTAAGTCTTGAGGTTATCGAGCCGGTAAAACTTGAGTCTGGCTAGGGCAACGCGGAGCAGATGTCGGCCGAAGTCCTTGAGGGCATACGTAGCGGTGTGGGTCTCTGCGCGGCCAATGTCGTCAATCTTGAGGTCGTCCAAGATGGTGGTTTCCCGTGTGTAGCCGGTGCGTAGGGAATAGGTGGACCGTGGCAGAATGAACGCATCTTGAAGGCCGAAGACGTCGGCGTTATCGTTGCGCACCCGTTCGTTGACAAAAATGAGGCCGTTCTCCCAAAAGCTGCTTTGTTTGAAGCTCTCCTTGATGTTGAGACGGAGCTGCTGGGCAGGTTGTTCTGGCATAATGCCGGTTTCTTGAAGTACTTGGTGGAGTTCGTAGATGTAGCGGGGGTTGTGCGCGCTGTGATAATAGAGTTCTTCCAGCGCGCGAAGTTCGTTATCCAGGTCTTCATCGTATTTGCGTTCATAGCGCGGCTGCTCCGGCGTGAGTTGGAAGGGGAAGTAACGCGCCCCACGCCCGATGAGCTGCGCTTCGGCGATGGTGGTCTTGCCGGGCTTACCGTGCTTGGCATCGCGGGTATTGTAGAGCCGCACGATGTCGAAGAGATTGAGCACATCCCAGCCTTCGTTCAGCATATCCACAGCGAAGACAACGCGGATTTCGTTGTCGTGGTCTTCCAGGGAATTGACGAGGAGTTGTTTTTCTTCGCTTTCCGATTTTGAGTTCACCGTTAGACACTTTTCTGAGGCGAACTCTACTCTTATTTCCTGAGCTAGATTCTCCAGGGAGATGCCTTGGTCTTCAAAGTAAGCAAAGGCCCGCTGGGTGATAGGGGACAAGGTGGTAGTTTTGATCTTTTGTAACCGGGCTGCCGTTAAACCCCCGATGGCTTGATGAAACGTCTCTCCAAACTCCTCTGATTCATAGATGTATCTTGATTTCATGAGAACAACGGGTTTGAGACGAAGTCTGTTGGTCTCGGCGACTTTGCGGCGGTATTGACTCACGACAATGGCTTGCAAAGCTCTGTCCAGCGGTGGCAAGTCGGCCTGCAAGGTTTTGACCTCTTTGGAGAAACCATCCTGCCGAAACTCTTTAAGGGAGTATTGGTAGAGGATCTTGTCGTGGTATTTCTCTGCCACGGCAGGATGACTGAGCTCGACGGTGGCGGTGAATTCCAACAGCAGGTTTTCGGGATTGGCGCGGAAGATGCGATTGACGGTAGCTTCCCAGGTGTTCATGTTTTCGGTTTCTTCTTTGCTGCGCTTACCTTTACTTTTGGTGAAGGCGTTGATGTGATGGGCTTCATCAGAGATGAGCACAATCTTTTTGTCTTCGAAATCCTCATAGGTGAGGGCGTTTTCCCGGGGCGTGTTGAGGCTGGAATGTAAGCCCTGGATGGTACTGAATAGAATGCTGATGTCCTGCGGGTTGGTGGCCTGGAAGTTGTCCACGGGCTGTATTTGGACGCGGCGGGCGTCAATTCTAAGCGCGGGAGCGAAAAGATACTTGGACGATTGAGGATTGAGGAAGTTGTCTTTGGTCTTTTCGATGATGTTGGTACTGTTGACGAAAAAGATAAAGTTGCGGTAGCCCTGCTGATAGAGGTGGAGCATGACGGCGGCCATGATAAGCGTCTTGCCGCTGCCGGTGGCCATGTGGAAGAGTAGTTGGGTAGGCTTGACTCGCTGTTGATAGTCGCTGAGATAATACAGAAAATGCCGCAACGCCTTTTTCTGGTAAGGGCGCAGCGGAAACGCCGGGTTGAGGTTTTCCACAATGCCGTCGGGAATAAGTTCCCTGCCCATCTCCTCGTAAACAGCGACACGTTCAGCGATACGTTGGCAAAGGGTTAAGTTCTGCATAGGCTACACCTGCTTGTAGAATTGCTGGTTGAGCCGCTTATCTTCTTCGCTCACCTGGTAGTCAGCGTCGTCGATTTCGCTGAGATTGATGTAGAGTTGGTTCTTATCCAAGACCTCCAGCAAGAAACGCTTCTGGTCGGCAAGGCCCAACTGTGCAAACTCCTCGGCGTGTTCGTCGAACTGATCGAAGTCCACTCTGTAGCTGAGGAAGGCTTTGACCTGGAGCGTTTCCCAGAGGGCCTGGAGTTCCTCGGTGGACTGTGCGGCCTGGATTTGGTCAATATAGCGGGCGTTCCACTGTATCAATTCGCAGTAAACGAAACTATCCCCGCCCTGCCAGTTGACTTCTTTAGAAACGCCTCCTTGTTCTCCGGCAACAACTTTCTTGATTCTTTCAACTGTCACCGGTTGAGTATACCTCATTTGCTCACAAGCAATGAACTGTCTCCCCATTTTCATTGCTGCCGATGCAGTAGTACCGGAGCCAGCAAAAAAATCTAACACGATATCCCCAGCCCTTGTAGATAGTTGTATGATTCTCCTTATCAATCCTTCTGGTTTAGGATTCTCAAAAACCTTTTCCCCAAACAGTGTTTTCAGATGTTTTGTGGCATTAGTGGTAGTTGGCAGGTCGCGCCATAAAGTTGTCGTAACTCTGCCTCTTTCCTTCGCTTCAGACCAAAATCTCTTTCGTTGTGGTCCTGCTTCGCCTTCAACGCCAAAAACAATCCGCTCTTCTTCCATTAACTTGTCAAAAACCTTCTTTTCGTTCTTCCAACTATTGCCAGGTAGGGGATAATACACTTTTCCTGTATTTGGATTAGTAATGGGGTATCTCTGATTTGGACGAATGCCACCAACTTGAAACGGGTCAGCAACCCACTTTCCTCTTGGGTCGTTATCTGGATTGCTGAATTTGGTTTCGTCGGCTTCTAACCTGAATAGTTCCCTGTTCTTTTTTAGCCATTCAATGTTTCTTGCATATAATAGATTGTGTGTATGTGCATCCGAAATTATGGCAGTATTAGTTACTGATTTTGTTGAATTCCATATTACGTCTGCAACAAAATTGCTCCTTCCAAATACTTCATCGCAAAGGACTTTCAGGTAATGTGCCTCAGTATCACTAATGCTGATCCAAATAAGTCCCTCGTTTCTCATCAATAACTCTTTGGCAACTTCAAGTCTGTTTCTCATGAATACAAGCCACGTACTGTGCTTGAATGAGTCGTTGTATAAGAAGTCATCTCTTTCATTGCCTCGATTGTACGGCGGGTCAATGTAAATCAACTTCACCCGTCCTCGGAAGCGGGGCAGCAGGGAATGAAGCGCCAGCAGGTTGTTGCCTTTGATAATCAGGTTGTCGGTATCCGCCATCTCCGTCACTGGGTGTTCACCGTTGGCGTCAATGCGCCGAAAGTTGGTGAGCACCTTGGGATCTAACAGCCGGTCGATGTCGTCGGGAGCTAATGCCTCATTCCAGAAGACCTCGTCGCGTTTGGCGTCCTCCTCGGTCTGTCCACCCTCCAACACGCAATCCTTGTAGGGCCAGGCCAGCACCACGTCGCGGCGACGGCTCAGATAGGTCGCACCGTCGTCATCGGTTAGGCCGATCTTATTCTTGAACGCAGTGTAGGAATCGGGCAGGAAGGCTTTGTTGCTCACAAACTGTAGGAACTTCTCCTTATCGAAGACCAGCACACCGTCAATATCGGCGAAGAAGTGCTGCCGCAGCCGGGAGTGGGAAAGCAGCAGTCTAATGAGGTTCTCATCCAACTTGAGGGCCAACTCAATGGTCTTGTTTTTCAAGAGCTCATCCTCAACCATCAGCCGGTCGTCTTGCTTGAGTAGTTCTTTTAGATCGTTGAGTAGGTTTTGCATGTTGGAAACTCCTTACATAGTTCAAAACCGGTGCATTTTTTACCTTAATCTTAATTAGGTCACCTAACGGCTACGAGCTGAGCGGCGCCGCAAACCTCCTACACTGATTTCTGCGCAGCTGGCGGCGTCCGCTCCAGCGGGGGTTAGCCGCCGCTGAATAGAGAGTTGATCTGTTCAGCGGTGCCTTCTAGCAGGCCTATTGCATTGCCTGGTGTGAGAATAGACTGGCGATCAGGATGAGATGCGGCATTTCGTAGCTTACGAATCGCATCCCATCGAATCAATTCTGATCTTGGAACAATCCCTTTATCCACAAGCCAGTTGATTCTTTTCTTGAGGGTTCCCTCTGACTTTGGAGCTTCCAACGCTTTGCACTTGAGGGCTATTGCTGCCTCGGCAACTCGAAACAACTGCTCAGCAGCAAGGGTATAGAGAGGATAGAAGAAATAGCCATATGCCATAGCGCCGCGTGCAACCTCGAATAGCGCCTGCACATCTGCGGGCACCAATTCGAGAAGTTTAGGTCTCAGAATATCACGCAAATAGTCATCGCCAGTGATGGGTCGAGATCGCCCGTCAGGCGACACCCTGACAAATCCTTTGAGGACATCGTCGGGCTCTAACCAATTGCTTGGAGTGATCTCTTTAAATCCAAACTTCGTCATGATCTTTCGCTAGAGCAAATGGGCAAGGGCGGCCAACAATGCTTATACGACGTTATTGACACCATAAAACTCTTATAGCGTCAATCTTGACGCATAATGCTTATACGAACCTCTTGATGCACTGGATGCCTGCTATGTGGCCTCCTGGCAGTCACCGTTCGGCTTAGCTCACGGCGAAGCCACGACCGGACTTCCACCGGCTAGCAGACGACAGCTTGGCAGGGTACACCAGTCTTACCTATGACAATCTGAAAGCGATGAACCCTTCTTCACCCACTGATACCTGCAAGGTCTTCGACTATTGCCTTCACATCGATAGATATGCCGAACACCTCCGGGGTTTTCAGCTCAACATACTTGGCTAGAGTCTTGTACTTCTCTTTCTTAGCCACAGACCTCATGTACCGAAAAAGGTCCTCATCCTTTCGGGTCTTCTGCGCAAGTGCCCCAAACAAACGATATATGGTGTCAGGCTTATCCCAGAAGTCAGAGAACCAAATTATGCTCCAAGGGTGCTCTTCAGGATCGAACTCTTCAAAATCCCGATCAACGATCAAGATGAATGGATCCTGTTCCTCCTCGAACCGTTTTTTCATTTGCCGGGACCAGTTCTTATCCACAACTTGGCGGAACGTACTTCCGGACATGCTTCTAAACGCTTGAACAACCTTGCCTTTCAAACCAAGAACTGCGCCGAAAGGATCTACCTGTTTCTCCAACTCTTCCCTAATTGGAGTCACGAACTCGTTCCATGTCACAAGGAAGAACAAGTAGTTATAGTTACCGATCTTCACGGGTATGAAGGAGGATACCTTCTCAGACATGCTAATGAACTCCTTTCTAAACTAAGTGAGTTCCGCCACCTAACAATGCTTATACAACGTTTGCGAAACCCTTGATGCACTGGATGCCTGCTACATGGCCTCCTGGCAGTTACCGTTCGGCTGAGCCCTTCGGCAAGCTCAGGACAGGCTCACAGCGAAACCACGACCGGACTTCCACCGGCTGGTAGACGACAGCTTTGCTGGGCACACCAGCGAGGGGTTAGCAGCCCAGGATCCCTGCGGTATCCTTCTTTCAGGAAGTCGCTGACGGGTCTGCGACTTGGGGGGCGGCAGAGTCATGCACCAGTAGCTCCCGCATTCTTTCTCCTGTTCCCTCAGCAATCTGTAGGTCAGGATAAGTCGCCGACAACACATCTGCAAGGAAAGCAGCGGCTGTTCTCAACCACTTGATGATGTCTTCACTGTCGATGGGAGCTAGACTCAAATCTCCCGGTGCACCTGTCCGATCAGCTGTATGCACAATCTGATGCCTGCGTGCAATCATCTGGTCCAGAGCCGGAAAATGCTCTCGGAGGTTCGATATATCAATTCTCAACTTCTTCTCAAGCATATGCGCAATATCATTAGAGGAATTGAAGCTCGTCTTGTTTAAAAACTCATCTATGGACTGTTGAATCAATTCGTCAACAGTCTTTCCTCGGTGTTTGCTCAGTTCCCCAAGCGAGAATTTCTGTGGCTGGCCACTTGGCGATACCCCGACTAGTGGAATCTCCTTAAGTACTTCCGCAGGGCATTCAGTGAGCTTTAGCCGCACAATTTCACGCAGAGCATCTTCTAGGCTTGCGTGCAACAGGACAATTACTGCTCGAAGGCTTTCATCAACATATTCGTAGTAATCCTCCCAGTCTTTCGCTGATCGGAATAGCACCCCCATTTGTATGAGACGTTCCATACGCTTGCTGTTTAGAGTGTAGAACGACCAAATGTCATCTAGACGTTGTTTCAGTTCAGTATCGTGCTCCGACATCAGAAAACTACTCCCGGATAAAGGTGGTACGCCGCCGCCTAACAATTCTTATCCGACGTTATTGATACCATAAAACTCTTATAGCGTCAATCTTGACGCATAATGCTTATAAGAATCTTTTGATGCACTGGGAGCCTGCTATGTGGCCTCCTGGTAGTTACTACGACCGGACTTCCACCGGTTAGCAGACGACAGCTTTCAGGGCACACCAAGCGCTTTTTAGCTTGCCGCGCCTGGGTTGAAAGGGAAAGTACTCACTCTTCCGGGTTTCTTTTCCTATACTCCTCATGGAGTATCCGGCCGATATGTTGGCGCTCAGCGAGATCACGAGTCCGCTCAAGATAGTATTCAGCAACTATGAAAAACGTCTGAAACAGCATTGTCATCACTAAAGCAGTAGTGGAGGACACCAGCCATCTCGCTACTGAGCTTTGCAAGGGCGCAGAAAGTGAACCCTCTATGCCAGGTGCGTGAACAAATAGCGTGTTTGCGAAGACCAGAGCTATGTTCAGGATCGCGAATTTTGTCACGTTTTTGTCGTCGTAATGGTACTTATAAAGTATGCCGCGATCGAACAATTTCGGGTCATTACTCAGTCGTTCACTTTGCGATACTGTGAAAATGAGGTAAATAGTCAGGAAAACCGTACTTGCTTCGATCAGGAGGGTATTCAAAAGGTCAAGAGTACTTACAGAATCTCCTACTACCGCTAGGACTGCAAACGAAATAATAAAAATGGCAGTAGTGCGGAGTTTGTTGGCCAAAAACTCTTGAGAAACGAAATGGAAGAATCTTTGAGGGCGGTCGGTTGCCCCTCGCCAGTCCAAATTCGGGACAAAAGCGAAGTCTTCGGGGACCAATGCCCTGGGGCTTTCAACAACGATCTCCTGTCGTGACCATTCGGGGAAGAGAAGAAACGCCTGATCACCAACGTTAACGGCGACAACCTCGGGGATTTTCCGATCGTTGGCTTGGATGAAGATGTCAAAGAAGTGTCGGGCGTCGTCCAAATTCATAATAATCGGGGCTTCTCCAAGAGCGCCACTCCGAATGAACTGGCAAATCCGCATAAGTTCATTTTCGCTTTTGGTTGGAGGTTTCCTTCTACTCATCGGATTCTCCTTCAATGGAATCAAAGAGACTAGGTTGAGAAACCCCGCCGTGAGGAATTTGAATAGAGATTCCGAAGACCGCCTCTCGATTCACGATTCCGATTACTTGGAGTAATGCCTCTTTGCTGAGCGCTGGACTATCCATATCAATGTGGAATTCAAGCTTGGGCTTCACAAAGCGACGGAGAATTTTCTTTTGATTCTGTGGGTCCCTATACTCCACCACAAAAGGTTGCGATTCGGGGACTGTGTACACAAGGTCACTGCCGATATGCGTGTCGCGAAGGTCAGCGTCTTCTTTTGCTGTTAAGGCTATTTTCCGGAGCTTTGGGTAGTCATGGAGTCTACTATCGCGAATTATGGCATTGCGGTCGCGCTCAGGATTGTAGTAAATGAAATCCTCTGGAATCTGATGAGCATTAGGAAGACTCACCTCCAAGCGAAAAACCCGTCTACTCAATTCGTAAACTCGGAAAAGATCAGCCCTTTCGACAAGTACGGAGGTTGGCGAGAGCATTACACGGTACCCTACCTCACAATTGCCAAATACTTGTGCAAAGACCATCTTGATTCTTTCATACACGGCCGTCATATCAATAGGCAAGAATTGGAAGTGACGATTTTGCAGCAGCAACTTGCCGTACTCCAAGAATAGGACAAATAGAACTTTCTCTGCTGGACTGGTCTTCTCTGTCAGTGGAGTCCTGTCACGGTTGTAAGACAAAAGTTCGGTCGGGAACTGGATGATAAAGAACCCACCCACCACAGCTCCAATATGAGTAGTTCCCACAAAGCCATACAACTCGCCAGATGCCCCCATCAACTCCAACTCATGAATTTGAGTGATTATGCAATCAACTTGTTCAGGAGTCAGCGAACTCCAGTCGACCCCAAAAATATCAAATAGGTCGCAATGCACTTTCTGAATCATCTGGTTCACCTCCGCTCATGAATCACCACATAGTAAGGAAACACCCTATTGCCCGGCAAGCTAACAATGCTTATACGACGCTACTGACACCATAAAACTTTTATAGCATCAATCCTGACGCATAATGCTTATACGAAACCTTCGCTGCACTGGATGCCTGCTATGTGGCCTCCTGCCAGTTACCACGACCGGACTCTCACCGGTTAGCAGACGACAGCTTTCAGAACACACCAGCGACTTGTTGGGCGGCACTATTTTGTTTCCTGCTCGCTCCTCGCTTCGTGAGTTTCAAAGAGAAACACTGCCAGGGTGGTGGCAGCACCAGCAGCCAGCTTAGCATGTCTCGGAGTAAGCCCCCTTGATGTAGCAGATTTGCCATGACCAGTTCCATACAAGTTTCGCAACTCTGCCAGCCCTTGTGTAACAGTGGCGAGGTTGCTTAACAGTCGTCTTATCGCATCAGCAGCTTTCGCTGCATCCGGAATATCATCAGGTGTGAGTTTCAACTCCTTGTATGTTGCCTTTACAAGTTTAGGTAAGTCCCAGTTGCCATCAAATTGGACACTGCGCTCCTGTAGAATTGTTTTGCAGCAAGTTTCCACCAACTCCTTCGACGTGCCAATCGCCAGATCAGGATCATGGGGAATGGAAGCTTCAATACGGGTGATCTGCTGACTCAGGTACTCGGCATTGAATACCTTCTGCTTCTTTGCCAGGCTTACACCAAGAGGAACTTGTTCGATCATGCGTCTTGCAGCAAAAACTTGATGGCCTGATATCCTTGACCGCTCAATTATCTCAAAACCATCCGCAACAAGAAATTGGTTGAACAATTGACGAAGCTGCTCTGCTTCCTGAGCGTCTCCGCGGACAACTGGGTGTATCACCTCACAAAGAAATCTCAGGAACGTTTCATCATCGCATCTCAACAGGTTGAATCTTCGATCCGTGAAAACCCAATAGTCGTCCCAATCATAATTGTTGATGCGATGCTGCCATATATCCCCCGCAGCATTTCTGAAGCGCGAGTCATAGGACGGCATTTGTTCCAAATCGAAAATTCTTGCCAAGAACTCTGGCTCGTCCAAACGCCCAGCCCAATTCACATTTTGAACACGCAATGCATCGAAAATGTTTCTTCGAGTGATCTCAGAAATCTCCATAGCTTCTCACATTCATTGCTGCTGGAATCTAGTGCCGCCCAACAACACTTATACGACATCATTGACACCATATAAGGTTTATAGCATCAATTTGAACGCATAATGCTCAGCCGCACGGCCATGAAGTGGCCGTGCTACAAAGCTCCCGCCCGATGAATCGGGCTCAAGAACCCCGTTTACGGGGTGGCAGTAGCCGTGGCACTTCATGCCACGGCGGAGCTGGCCAGCAACTGTTTTCCTGCCGGTGCCGTCTTAGCTTCACGCTATTCATTTATGAAGCCCGCCGGCCACGCCAGGAAGCCAGCCTGACCAGCAGTCGTTGCCACATGGTGAGCTTGGGTGGTTCTGGCAGGTCAGATGCAGCCACAGGAGAAAGCTGCGCCAAGTCCTCGGCGATGCCCTGCATCACTTCAGCGGTGAACACACCCGGCGCCATGCCCGCTA
>CAYUPJ010000124.1:0-12791 GCA_964446635.1 uncultured Anaerolineae bacterium | reverse complement strand
AGTTATTGCGTGTTCCGTATTGCGTATCAGGTGTGGAGGTAGGTGGTGAAACCGATGTTGGATGGCGTCCGTGTGGTAGACATGGCCCAGATGCTGGCGGGAGGCTATGGCTCCATGCTGCTGGGCGACCTGGGCGCGGAGGTGCTCAAAATCGAGCCGATCGAGGTAGGGGACCGCACCCGGCTGCTGGGGCCACCCTTCGTCGAGGGGGAGAGTGCCTATTTTATGAGCATCAACCGCAACAAAAAAAGCGTGGCCCTGGACGTGACAAAGGAACAAGGTCGCCAGATCCTCTACAACCTGGTACGGGTCTCCGATGTGGTCTTTCACAACTTCCGCCCAGGCATCATGGAGAAATTGAAATGCGACTACAATACGCTCAAAGGGATCAATCCCCGCGTCATCTACTGCGGGCTGACCGGCTACGGCGAGACTGGCCCCTACCGGGACTATCCCGCCTTCGACCTGGCGATTCAAGCCGTCAGCGGGGCCATGAGTATCACCGGCGAGTCTGGCCGCCCGCCGGTGCGTATGGGCATCCCCATGGGCGACCTGGCCGGCAGTCTCTTCGCCGCCTTTGCCATCTCGGCTGCCCTCTACGCCCGAGAGGTGACAGGCGAAGGGCGTAAGATCGAGCTGAGCCTGATGGACTGCAACATCTCATTACTGACTTACGTGGGGCAGTACTACCTGATGGACGGCCGGGTGCCGGGGCCCATCGGCTCTGGCCACCAGTCAGTGGTCCCATACCAGGCCTTTGCCACGCAGGATATCTACATTGTTGTGGCCGTATTCGTCGAGAAGTTCTGGCAGGCCTTTTGCCGTGCCCTGGGGATCGAGGAATTGATTGATGACCCGCGCTTCTGCGACAACGACCACCGGCGCGACAACCGGGAGGAACTGGTGCCCATCCTGGAAGAGATCTTTCGTACCCGGCCCGGCGAGGAGTGGCTGCAGCTCCTCCGCGAGGCCCAGGTGCCTTGCGGCCCCATCAACACGCTGGACCGGCTCTTTGCCGACCCCCAGGTGACGGCGCGCCGCATGGTGGTGGAAATTGACCATCCCAAGGTCGGACGCTTTCGCTCCATTGGCAACCCGGTCAAGATACCACCGATGCCCGAAGGTCCCTTCGAGCCACCGCCTCTGCACGGTCAACACACCGACGAGGTGTTACGCGAGCTCCTGGGTTATTCAGCGGAACGCATCGCCCAATTGCGGGAGGATGGAGTCATCGGTTAACACAGTAGAGGAACAGGCATGCGCATCGCAATTGACGTAGGTGGCACGTTCACCGACATCGTCCTCATTGACGACGCCACCGGCCGGATCCACTACACCAAGGTGCTGACCACGCACCACAACCTGGCCGAGGGGGTCATCACCGGTATTGACAAAATGCTAGGCATGGTCGGGGCGTCGTTTGACCAGATAGACTACCTGGTCCACGGCACGACCATCGGCACCAATGCCCTCATCGAGCGCAAAGGGGCGCGCACGGGGCTGATCACCACCGAGGGCATGCGGGACGTCCTGGAGATCGGGCGCATCGAGCGGCCCGCCGCCGGGCTGTACGACATGTTTGTGGACACGCCCCTGCCTCTGGTGCCCCGCTACCTGCGGCGTGAGGTGAGGGAGCGCGTCGGCGCAGACGGGTCGGTGGTTGTTCCCTTGGACGAGGAGACGGCCCGCCAGGCGGTGGCCTTTCTCAAGGAGCAGGCGGTCGAATCCATCGCCATAAGCTTCATTTTTGGCTTTCGCAACCCGGCTCACGAGCGGCGGGTGCGCGAGATCTGCCAGGAGATGTTCCCTGAGGCCACCGTGTCCATTTCCTCTGAAATCGCGCCCGAGTTCCGCGAGTTTGAGCGTACCTCGACCACCGTCATCAGCGCCTATCTCCAGCCGGTGTTGGACCGCTACATTGACAATTTGGAAGGGCGGTTGAAGAAGCGGTATGGTCGGGTGGACCTGCGCCTCATGCAGGCCAGTGGCGGCTCGATGACCACCGATGACGCCCGGGGGCGAGCGGTGAACATCGTCAACTCGGGGCCGGCCGGTGGGGCTCTCGCGGCAGCCTACGTCGGTAAGCTGACTGGCGATCAGCAGATCATTGGTGTGGACATGGGTGGCACCAGCTTCGACATCGGCCTTATCATCGGTGGGGAGCCCCGCATAGCCCCTGAAAGCCAGTTCGAGGGCTTTCCCGTCAAAATGCCTATACTTGACGTCCATGCTATCGGCGCCGGTGGGGGGAGCCTGGCCTGGATTGACCAGGGCGGAGCGCTGAACGTGGGGCCGGAGAGCGCGGGGTCGGCGCCGGGCCCGGCCTGCTACGGCCTGGGCGGCGAGCGGCCCACGGTCACCGACGCCAACCTGGTGCTGGGCCGCCTCAACGCCGACTACTTCCTGGGCGGCGAGATGAGGCTCTATCCTGAACTGGCCGAGAAGGCCATCCGGGAGCACGTAGCCGAGCCGCTGGGCATCTCCCTGGAGGAGGCAGCCAGCGGGATCATCCGCGTGGTCAACGCCAACATGGTGCGCGGCATCAGCGTCAGCTCCACCGAGCGGGGATACGACGTGCGCGAGTTCGCCCTGCTCCCCTTTGGCGGGGCCGGGCCGCTGCACGCCGTCGAGCTGGCCGAGGACCTGGGGATGAACCGGGTGGTCATCCCCAGGTATCCCAGCACGCTGTCGGCCGTGGGCCTGCTGGTGGCCAACACCCGTCACGACTATGTGACGACCATTGCCAGGAGCGAGGACGAACTGGTAGCCGAGGAGGTGCTAGCAGCCTTCAAGGAGCTGGAGGCGCAGGGCCGGGCTCAGCTCGAGGCCCAGAACGTCCCCGACGACCTGGTCGTCATACAGTGGTCGGCCGACATCCGCTACGCCGGCCAGTCTTATGAGTTGAACACCCCAGTGCCCCGCAAGGAGACCCTGACCCAGGCCGATATTGACCAAAGCATTGACCGTTTTCACCAGTTGCACTATCGCATCTACGCTTACGGCTCGGCCGAGGAGACGGTGGAGTTCATCAACCTGCGGGTGGGAGCCATCGGCCAAGTGCCCGAGGTTTCTTTTACCCGCAGGGAGAGGGCCGGCAGTGATCCCAGCGCAGCCAGTAAGAACTCACGCCCGGTTTACTATCCTGCCCACGGTTTCATTGACACGGCCGTTTATGAGCGCGACCTGCTCCAGCCGGGAAACGTCATCAGTGGACCGTGCCTGGTAGAAGAAATCGCCTCGACCTCGGTTCTCACGCCGGGGACGAGAGGGATGGTGGATGAGTATGGGAATATCATTGTGGAGTTAGGGAGGTAGGGGCTAGAGACTAAGTGAATTGAAGGAGGAAACGGTCAGGGGTCTTGTAGCTCGAAGGTTAGGTCCTTGCCGTTGAGGGTGAGGATGAAGTGGTTGAGGACATCGCGCCCAAGGAGGATATCTGAACGTTTGGAAGAGCTCACTCTCACCGATGATAAGCTGTAGCCCGCAACTTGGAGGTTGACGTAGTAAAGCGGGCGAATGGCGGCCATACCATTGTAGCCATAGATCGTGGCTTCACCTTTGGGTGAAAGGACAAGAGCATCTACTAACGCCTGTGGGAGGATGGTCAGTGCTGCTCCTGTGTCCAACTTGGCTGGCCACTGGTGTGTGACACCGGTCACTGGGTGGATCACCTGGATTTCGAGGAACGGAGTTGGCGGACGGACACGGGTCTCATAACGGTGCATGGTAGATGACTACCTCTGGGGACGGGATTTCAAAGGAGGGCAATTCTTCCTCGACCTTCTGAATGTACACAAGCTCATCTCCAAGGTTAGCCATGACGCGCTTTGCCAATCCCTGGTCGTCAGAGTCTGAGTCGACCACTTCACCCTTGTGGATGGCAACAAACTGCCCTTTGTGGGTTTTCAGTAGTTCGGGCAGGAGTCGTTGGAAGGCGGTGCGGTTGGGCTCTAGCCGCTGTAACTGTTCTTGTCGCCAGGCGTCATTATCCTGCCCGGCTACCAGTCGTCGGTAGTCTTCGATGCTGACAATGGCGGCCACAGGTTCTCCGTCATGCTCCAGGATGAGGGGGGCTTGCTCCAGGTCCATTTTGTCCAAGGAGAGAGAATACGTAGCCTGTGCCTCTTTGAGACTCACTGTCTTGGCCATGGTGATCACCTCAGTCAGAGTATATGCTAATAAGGTTTATCTGTCAAGTGAGCAAACGGTTAGGAGGATATTAGTAGATGGCCTATAAAACAGATCCTATCACCATGCAGGTCATCCGCTACGCCCTGGAGCAGGTGGCGGATGAGATGGGCCGCACCCTGGTGCGCACGGGCCGCTCGACCGTCATCAAAGAGATCGAAGACATCACCTGTGCCGTGTTCGACCAGTACGGCAATACTGTGGGCCAGGCCCACCACGCGCCCATGCTGCTGACCGGTTTCGAGTTGCCCATGCGCAGCCTGCGCCAGCGGTATCGGGACGAGGAACTGGACGAGGGTGACATTATCATCTTCAATGACCCCTACGCTGGCGGCCAGCACGTCATGGACCTGATCGTTTTCGCTCCCGTGCACTATCAGGGCCAGTTGGTTGGCTTCGTGGGCTCTATCGCCCACCATTCCGATATGGGCGGCGCTGCCCCCGGCGGCACGGCCGGAGGTCTCACCGAAATCTACCTGGAGGGGCTGCGTTTCCCTTTCGTCAAGCTGTACAAGAAGAGGCAGGAAGACGAAGAGTTGTTTGGCATCCTGCGCAACAACATCCGCGTGCCCGATAAGACCCTGGGAGACATCCGCGCCCAGGCTTCGGCTGATTTCGTGGGCGTGCGGCGGATGCAGGACATCTTTGCCAAGTATGGCATTGACGTCGTCCAGAAGTGCCAGGCGATGCTGCTAGACTATTCGGAGAAACGCATCCGCGAGGGGCTGAACCGTATCCCCGACGGCATCTACACCGGTGTGGACTATGTGGATGACGATGGCCAGACCGACACACCTATCAAACTCCAGGTCAACATCCACAAGCAGGACGATGAGTGCGTGGTAGACTTTGAGGGCACCGCGCCGCAGGTCAAGGGCAACATCAACTGCCCGCTGGCTACGGTGCACGCGGCGGTTTATTATGCGCTCATTGCGGTCATTGACCCCCACGTGCCCCCCAACTCGGGTTGCTATCGGCCTTTCCGCGTCGAGACAACCCCAGGAACCATCGTCAACCCCAACCCCCCAGCGGCTGTCGGGGCGCGTACTAATACCTCCCAGAAGATCACCGAGGCCATGCTGCTGGCCCTGTCCCAGGCCGTGCCCGATAACGTGATGGCTGGCTCTCACGGCCAGATCACCAACTGCGGCTTCAGCGGCTACCACCCGCAGACGGGCCGGCGCTTCGTCTACATTGACATCCAGGGAGGCGGCGCGGGCGCCCGCCCCACGAAGGACGGGCGCGACGGGCAAGACTCTCACCTGGCCCGCTTCAAGAACACGCCCATCGAGGCCGTGGAGCTGGAGTACCCGGTGCGCATCCTCCGCTACGAATTCATCCCTGACTCGGGCGGGGCGGGCAAATACCGGGGCGGCCTGACCGTGCGCCGCGACATTGAGATGCTCACCAACGACGTCACCCTGGCCCGTTACGGCGACCGGCAGCGCTTCGCTCCCTTTGGCCTCTTTGGCGGGAAGGAGGGAAGCAAAGGGAAATTCGTGCTAAATCCTGATACCCCTGAGGAACGCCCGCTCAAGTCGAAAGGACTGGACGTGCTGAAAGAGGGAGACGTGGTCAGCCTGCGCCTACCCGGCGCGGGCGGCTACGGCGATCCCCTGGAGCGAGACCCCGACCTGCTGCTGGCCGACGTCCGCGACGGCAAGGTCAGCCTGGAGAGCGCACGCCAGGACTACAAAGTGGTGGTTGACCCCGAAACGCTGACCATTGACCAGGCAGCCACAGCGATACTGAGGAGTTCCCGATGAGCAATGAGATCCTGGGCAATCTGACCTACGAGACAGGACGTCTGACCTTCAAAGACGTACGCTACATGCTGATTCGGCCCGATACTGTGGTGGACTTTCAGAAGGCGGTGGAAGCAATGGTCGGCCCGGAAAAGTGCGCCGAGGCGATGATGGCCGGGGGCTACACCGGCGGCTCCCGCTCGTCCAAACGCTATAAAGAAGTGTTCAACTATACGGATCAGGAGATCGTGGCCTTTATATGCAAAATGGGCGGCGAGATTGGCTGGGGTAAGTTCAACGTGATCAAATTGGATGCGCCGGGCAAGGAGTTCATTGTCGAGGTAGAGAACTCTGCCTTTGCCGTTGCTTACGGGGAAGCGGACCGGGGCGTCTGCCACATGATCCGAGGGGTACTGGCTGGCATGGCGGCGGGCATCTTTGGCGGCGACGTGGCCTCAGAAGAGACGGGTTGCGTGGCCCAAGGCGATCCGGCCTGCCGCTTCATTATCCGAGGGTAGATGAACCGAGCAGTTCTCGTCATCGGCGCCGGCATCGCCGGCCTCCAGGCTTCCATTGATCTGGCGCAGATGGGCTTCCAGGTCTACCTGGTGGAGCGCACACCCTCCATCGGCGGCCGGATGGCCCAACTGGATAAGACCTTCCCCACCAACGACTGTGCCATCTGCATCCTGGCACCCAAGATGGCAGAGGTGGCCCGCCATCCCAACATCGAGTTGATGACCTATTGCGAGGTTGTCTCCGTCGAATCTACGAATCTACGAATCTACGAATCTACCAGTCTATCAACCTTCCATGTGGGGGTGCGTAGAAAACCCCGCTATGTGAACGTGGAGCGTTGCACGGGCTGCGGCGAGTGCGTGGAGAAGTGCCCCCGGCGGGCGCCGGACGAGTTCAACGTCGGCCTGAGCCGGCGGCGGGCCATCTACCTTCCCTTCCCCCAGGCGGTGCCGCGCAAGATGACCATTGACGCCGACTACTGCCTCTACCTGGCGGACCGTGAGAAGGGGCGGTGCCGCCTATGCGAAGAAGTCTGCCAGGCAGGAGCGATAGATTGGGAGCAGCAGGAAGAGATCGTCGAACTGGACGTGGGAGCCATCGTCGTCGCCACCGGTTTCGATCCGTACGATGTCTCAGCGCTGAAGGAGTATGGATTCGGTACAATCCCGAATGTCATCACCGGCCTGCAGTACGAGCGGTTGGTCTCGGCCTCAGGTCCCACGTCTGGCGAGTTGAAGCGTCCTTCGGACGGCAACCACCCGCGCACAGTTGCCTTCATCCAGTGCGTCGGCTCACGGGATGTGAACTACAACCCCTATTGTTCCAGCGTGTGCTGCATGTTCGCCACCAAGGAGGCCATCCTGGCCAATGAGCATGATCCGGAGTTGAAGTCGTACATTTTCTACACCGATCTGCGGGCGGGGGGGAAACGATTCCAGGAGTATATCGCCAGGGCCAAGGAGGAGTACCAGGTGACCTACGTCCGAGGCCGACCGGGTGTCATTGGCGAGAACCCCGAAACCGGCAACCTCATCGTGCGGTATGAGGAGACGACCGCCCGGCAGGTGCGAGAGATGGAGGTGGGCCTGGTGGTGCTATGTCAGGCGCTGGTGCCCCGACGCGGCCAGCGAGAGTTGGCCGAAGTGCTGGGCATCGAACTGGACGAATATGGATTCGTGCGCCTCCCGGATCGGCTGTCTCATCCTGTAGATACGACCGTGCCAGGTATCTTCGCCTGCGGCTATTGTCAGAGCCCGCAAGACATCCCGGATTCTGTGACGCAGGCCTCGGGGGTGGCGGCGTGCATAGCAGAGATGTTGCATCAGGCACAAAGGGCGTGAAACGTGATGCGTGAAACGTGACCTCGCCTCACGTTTCACGCTGGGTGAGGAGGATTTACGAGTTGGAGGAAGTTCGAGTCGGCGTGTTCGTCTGCCACTGTGGTAGCAACATCGGCGGCGTGGTGGACGTGCCTGCTGTAGTCGAGCATGCGCGCAGGTTGCCCCACGTGGCCTACGCCGAGGACAACCTGTATAGTTGCTCTGAGGAAGGGTTATCCTCCCTCAAGCAGTGCATCCGCGACCACTGCCTCAACCGGGTGGTGGTCGCCGCCTGTACCCCCAGGACCCACGAGCCGTTGTTCAAGGACGCCTGCCAGGAGTCAGGGCTGAACCGCTACCTCTTCGAGTTTGTCAACATCCGCGAGCACTGCTCGTGGATCCACAGCCGGGCCAGGGAAGCAGCCACGGAGAAGGCCAAGCGGCTGATCAGGATGGGGGTTGCCAAGGCCTGTCTACTGGAGCCGCAAGAGGAGGCCGAGAGCGAGGTGATCCCTGCGGCGCTGGTCATCGGCGGCGGCATTGCCGGGATGACGGCAGCCCTGAACCTGGCCCGCCAGGGCTTCCAAGTGCACTTGGTGGAAAAAGAAGCCCAACTCGGTGGACGGCTGTTGTGGATCAATCGGCTGTGTCCTGCCGACGAGGAAGCGGCCAGGCTGATCGGGCCAATCATCCGAGAGGTGGAGGAGCACGAGCGGATAACCCTGCATAAGCCAGCCATCGTCAACGAGGTCAGTGGCTACATCGGTAACTTCACAGTGGTCGTCAACCCTGAACCTACGAATCCCGAATCTACGAACCTACGAACATTCGACGTGGGCACGATCATCGTGGCCACCGGCGCCGACGTGTTGCAACCGGTTGGCATGTACGGCTACGGCCAGTTCCCCAACGTCCTCACCCAACTGGAGCTGGAGCAGGTGTTCGTAGATTCGGAAACTGGTAAACTCGTAGATTCGGAAACTGGCAAATTCGTAGATTCGGAAACTGGCAAGGTGAAACCAACAACCAACTTACCAATCTACGAATCTACGAGTCTACGAATCTACGAATCTACCAGTCTACCACGTAGTGTCGTGATGATCAACTGCGTGGGATCCCGCGTCCCCGAGCGCCCCTATTGTTCCCGCGTCTGCTGCATGACCTCGCTGAAGAACGCCACCCAGTTGCAGAGGTGGAATCCCGATGCTCACGTGTACGTGCTGCATCGGGACTTACTGACTCCTGGTGTGGAGTTCGAGCGGTACTACCGCCGGGCGATGGAGGCTGGCGTACGCTTTCTGCGTTACGAGCCGGAGCATCTCCCGCAAATCGTCGGTAACGGGCGTGCCGAGGAGGTAGTGGTGTGGGATGTACTGCGGGGTCATGAACTGCACCTGCCGGTTGACCTGGTAGTACTCACTACGCCTCTAATCTCCAACTCGGACAACGAGACCATTTCCCGCTTGCTGAAGGTGCCGCTGGGGGAGTCGGGCTTCTTCCTGGAGGCCCACGTCAAGTTGCGCCCGGTGGAGTTCGCCACCGACGGGGTCTACGTCTGTGGCACAGCCCGTTGGCCGGCCGATGTGTCCGAGAGCATCACCCAGGCCTACGCGGCCTCCTCCAAGGCGGCCATACCGATGCGGGCCGGTGTGGTTACCGCTGAAGCCATCACCGCCTTCTCCGACCCGGCCCGCTGCACGGGCTGCGGCACCTGTGTCGTTACCTGTCCCTACAGCGCCATTGAATTGCAGGCACAGGAGAATGGGCAGCAGGTGGCCTGGGTCAACGTGGTGCAGTGCAAGGGATGTGGCGGCTGTGTGGCTGCTTGTCCCAACGGAGCCATGCAGCAGCGGGGCTTCACCGATCAGCAGGTGCTGCGTATGATTGAGGTCTGTGCGATGTGAGGTGTGGGATATGAGTGAGCAAGCTTTTAAGCCTCGCATTATCGCCTTCTGCTGTAACTGGTGCTCCTACGCAGGGGCCGACCTGGCTGGCGTCTCCCGCCTGCAGATGCCCCCCGATTTCAACGTCATCCGGGTGATGTGCTCGGCACGGGTGGCACCGGAATGGATCATCAAGGCGCTGTCGAATGGCATTGACGGTGTGATGGTGCTGGGCTGTCACATCGGGGATTGTCACTACATCAGCGGGAACCATCGGGCTGCAAAGCGGTTCGCGCTGCTGAAAGAGATGCTGGGCTACGTGGGCATCCACCCCGACCGGCTGCTCGTGGATTGGGTCTCGGCCTCGGAGGGGAGCAAGTTCCAGAGGCTGGTGACGGAATTCGTAGAGCGGGTGAGAGAGTTGGGGCCGTGCAAGAATGAACGTACGGACGAATCTACGAATGCCGCCGTAGATTCGTAGATTCGTGAATCGGAGAAAACCATAGTCGTAGCGAGGTGAAAAAATGTCCAAAGTTGTGAAGAAACCGTTCATCGCCCTGCGGCCTGTGCCGGTGGCGCTGGTGAGTTGCGGCCACGGTGAGAAGGCCAACATCATTACCATCGCCTGGACGGGGATCCTGTGCTCCAACCCGCCCCACGTGGGGATCGCCGTGCGACAAGAACGTTACTCCCACCAGCTCATCCGGGAGACGGGCGAGTTCGTGGTCAACCTCCCCGGCGAGGAGTTACTCGACGAGGTGGAGTACTGTGGCTTTGTCTCCGGTCGGGATGTGGACAAGTTCGCAGGCCGGGGATTGACCCCGCTGCCCGGTTCGGCAATCCAGACGCCCATCATCGCCGAGTGCCCCATCAACCTGGAGTGCCGACTGGCTCACACCCTACCCCTGGGCAGCCACGACCTGTTCATTGGCGAGGTAGTGGCGGTACAACTCAGTCAGGAGGTATTGGACGAGCGAGGACGGGTGGACAACAGCAAGTTGAAGCCTATCCTGTTCACTGGCGATGAATACTGGGGGCTGGGAAGTTTGCTGGGCAGCTACGGATTCAAGAAGGCCGGTTAGCACCCATTGGGAGTGATGGAAACCCTTGTAGTTCTGACCCAGAAAGTCCGCGAGATAGCAGGCCGGTTGCTCCATGACGGCGAGGTCATGGGCGTGGTTGGCTTGTGCTCCGAACAGGGCCCCGGGAGGCCGCACCTATTTACTGCGGCAGATGATTTGGCGTCACTGGCTCTGGAGCCCCGCTACATGCTGGCCCCCATCTGCCGGACGCTTCTCTCCCGTTCCCAGGACGGCAAGCTGGGCGTCGTGGTACGGGGCTGCGACGAGCGCGCCTTGATCGAGATGGCCAAGCTGGAGCAGGTGGACATAGACCGGCTCGTGCTCATTGGCCTGGCCTGCTCCGAGGCCCAGGCTCGGGAGTGTGTATGCGCTCGCCCCTATCCACGTCGCATTGACGTCGGTGAGAGAGTCGAGGGTATCACGGCGGCGGACGATAAGCGAGTGCGAAGGCTGCTGGAGCAAGACGCGGGAGAGAGGCTGGCCTTCTGGCGGCAGGAGTTCGCCCGCTGCATCAAGTGTTATGGCTGCCGCAACGTCTGCCCGGTCTGCGTCTGCGACGAGTGCGCACTGGAGCCCCCCCTTAACTCCCCCCCGCCAGCGGGGGGGATAGAGGGGGGGTGGGTGGAGCGGGGCGAGATTCCGCCGAGATTGCCCTTCCACCTCATCCGTGCCTACCACATCGCCGACAAGTGCGTCGGCTGCGGCGCGTGTGAGGCGACCTGTCCTGTGGGGATCCCTCTGACCACGCTCTACACGCTGTTGCGGAGGAGGCTCAAAGAACTGTTCGACTACGAGCCTGGGCTGGACGTGACGCAGAGGTCGCCGCTGACGACCACGCTGGAGGAGACACCACTTCGTGAGTAGTCAGATGCCTGATGCCATAGAGCTACTTGTTAGCCAATACGGGCTTTTCCTTTGCGTGGAGTGCGGCAAGTGTGTGGCGGTCTGCCCCATGGGGGAGATTTTCGACGACTTCTCGTATGAGGTTTCACCGCGAGGGGTCATCGAGAGGGCCTTGCTGGACTCCGAGGTCCTGGAAGACGGTTGGCTCTGGTTCTGCCTGACCTGCGATCTGTGTACCGACTTGTGCCCGGCGGGGGTCCGCTTTCGTGACTTCGTCGAAGCGACTCGTCAATGGGTCATCGAAGCAGGGATTACGGAGTATGTCTCCTTGTGCCGCAACTGCGGCGTGGTTCTCTGGCCCCAGCACACCACGGAGTACCTGAAGCAGAAGCTGGGGGAAGACACTGAGGGATTCCTGGCGCTCTGCCCCAGGTGCCGACAGTACGACTTTGGGGAAAAGATGAAAGCACTGGCTCCGGGAAGCCGAAAAGTGTACGATCAGAAATCACAGACGGGAGAGGACCGATGAAGGTGCATCTAAAAATCCTACTGCCGAAGCTACCCGAGGCCATAGGTCGCAATGAGTTAGAAGTGGAATTTGCTGGAGAAACAGTCAGCGACCTGATCAAACATCTGGCCCGGCGATATGGCCGGACAGCCAGGCAAGCGTTATACGATGAGAAGGGCCAGTTGGACCCGGTAGTCCAGGTGCTGCTCAATGGAAAAGAGTGGATCACCCACGACCGGCTTGACACGGCCCTGCAAGACGGCGACAGTGTGATGCTGATGATTATGATGGCTGGAGGGTAGTTTAGGTGAGGGTGTACCTGCCGATCTTGTTCAAAGGTCGCTTTTTGGTCCACCCGCCTCCTTATCATTTAGTCTCAGAGGGTGTCAGGCGAACTGCACCAAGTACTCGCGCAACTGGGGTTGCCGCTGGCGTGCGCGCTTGGCGGAAGCTATCAGCTCTCGAACGGTGGCGATCAACTCGTCGGTAACCTCTGGCGTGAAGGAGGCTTCGCCATCAAGAGGGCAGATCCAGACCGGGACGTGCGGGATTCTGATGACGATGCCATCATCTTCGTATTCAAACGTAGTAGTGCCCCACTTCATGGAAACACTATGTTCAGACTCGTTGTACCCCCTGCGGAGTTGGACTTCTGGGTCTTGGTCGTTCTTATCGGCGCGAATGTCCACCATGCGTAGGGCTCC
>CAYUPJ010000123.1:7926-12853 GCA_964446635.1 uncultured Anaerolineae bacterium | reverse complement strand
CTATGTGCCTCCTGCTCTGAATGCTCAACCAGCGTTAGCGGGCTGAGCAGTTACATCGTGGACATCATGCTGGTGGTGAAGCACTGGGGGGAGACTTGCCCGTGAGGGAGTGGTTTGAACCGCGAAACCCGCGACGGTTACATCGGCCTTTACTTTTGGAGAGACTTGGAGTATAATACACAATGGGAACTAAGGAGATAGGTCGTGGGCGAAAAGGACTACACAATCACCCTCTCTCCAAACAACGAGGACCGGTATAGACACTACCATCGGGCGGAGAAGAAACAGTTCATCCATTTCAGAATCCAGTATGAGGCCTACATAGAAGGAGCCTGGAGGGAGATCGTCCGCTATGACATGGCCCACGGGCGACCTCACAAGGATCTCATTCATCCTGATGGCAGTCAAACCAAAGAGGAGTTCTTCGGGTATACGCCTGCTGAGGTACTGACCTATGGCGAGAGGGACATCAAAAGGAACTGGAGGAGGTATCGGGAAAACTACGAGCGGGAGATGAGAAGATGACCTATGATGAGATTTTTGATAAAAACCTGGCATTGAGCACGGAGTTCAGTCTATATCTTTTGGAGCATCCCGAGTTTGCAGATACGCTGCCGGATAAAGCACATGTGGTGCTTCTGCCGAAGGATGACCTCGATCTATGCCAAGCCAATCTGAAGGCAGCTTGGCTCTACGGTCAAAGGGACGGCGATGACCGGCCCCTAGTCTATGTAGAGATAGAGAGACTGACACCCGTCCGCTCCAGGTTGGTGAATCCCAAGGTGGTCACCCAGGCTGAAGTGGAGGCTCTCACTGCCTGACAGCTCAGGGTAAGCGAAAGGCCACGAAAGGCGCGAAATGCTTTCGTGGCCTTTTTTATTTCGGTTCTTGACCGAACTGGCCCTTTCTGGTATAATGGCGGCAACTTCCACTTTATCCAACATCAGCGCAAGGAGACGGGAAGTGGGGTGGATGGAATTCACGTTAGCCCTGATCCCTTCCCCTCACGCTCCTCGGCTGTTTGCAGGATGGCCTCGATCTTCTCTGCCGCCCCGGCAGGCAGGGGCAACGGCTGGTGGGTGTCCAAGATCTCCCGCAGTTGATGCCTGACACATCACGCCACCAAGCCACGGGCTACATCCACAGCCGTGGCCGCATCGGGCGCATAGGCATCGGCCCCGATCTGCTCGGCGAAGGCTGCGGTCACTGGCGCGCCGCCAACCATGATCTTGACCGCGTCGCGCAGCCCTGCCTCCTCCAGGGCCTCAATGGTTGCCTTCATCCCCGGCATGGTCGTGGTCAGCAGCGCCGACATGCCCAGAAGCTGCGGCTGATGCTCCCGCACGGCAGCCACGAAGGTGTCGGGCTTGATGTCGGTCCCCAGGTCAATGGTTTCGAAGCCAGCGCCCTCCAGCATCATCCTGACCAGGTTCTTGCCGATGTCGTGCAGGTCGCCCTGCACCGTGCCGATGACGTACTTACCTGCGCTGAGCACAGCGCTTTCGGCCAGCAGTGGTCGCAAGACGTTCATGCCGGCGTGCATGGCGCGGGCGGCGATGAGCACCTCAGGCACGAACAACTCGCCACCTTTGAAACCCTTGCCCACCTCGTCCATGCCGGCGATGAGGCCGCCATTGAGGATCTCGGCCGGAGTCATCCCCTGATCCAGCGCCTGCTGAACCAGGTCAGCAACGACGCCGTCCTCACCATTGTACAGGTTGGAGGCAATCTGTTCCAAAATTTTTGGCTGACTATTCATGACTCGCTCCTTTTCAGGGTAATTTGCACGGACTGATTGTATCAGCCCATTTTCGCTCTGTCAAATACAAGTTTTGCACTTTGCCATCAACCGAAGTGAGTACGGTGTTCCTCCCAGGCCACATCAACCAGGGCTGGACTGGCAAGGAGGTCAATGGCTGTCATGGCCAGAGCCTTGGCCGCGTCCAACAGACCGGCATGGCCCTCTGGGGAAACTGCGGCCGCGCAGAACTGCGGTGAGTGGCCTGCCACCTCATCGGGCGCGATGGCGACGTAGGGGTGCAGCGCCGGGACGACGTGACTGACGTTGCCCATGTCGGTGGAACCCATGCGCTCGTTGGGCTCTGGCAGTTGCACCTCTCGGCCCAGCGCGACCAGATTCGCGTCGAAGAGGTTGGCCAGGACGGTGCTGGCCACCATGTTGGCGTAGTACTGGTCGCTGCGAGTCAGTCTGACCTCGGCGCCGGCGGCCAGGGCCCCGGCCCGCGCGCAATCCTCTACCCTGGCCAACACAGCCAGTGCGTCGTCCTTTTCCACTGCTCGCACCAGGAATTCGGCCGCGGTGTAGTCGGGGATGATGTTGGGGGCTGATCCGCCGTGGGTGATGATGCCGTGGATGCGGACGTCGTCAGGCAGTTGCTGACGCAGCGCGCTGATGTTGTTGTAGGTCAAGATACAAGCGTCGAGGGCATTGATCCCTTTATCCGGCGAGCCAGCGGCGTGAGCGGCCTGGCCGAAAAACTCCATCTTCAATTCATAACAGGTCAGTGAACCGCGCCGGGTCATGGTGCGCGTGGAGGGATGGACCATCATGGCCACGTCCACGCCGTCGAAGACGCCGGCCTCGACCATGAAAATCTTGCCCCCACGACCCTCCTCGCCCGGGGTGCCAACGACCTGGATGGTGCCAGGAATCCCATTGAGTACGGGACGCACAGCCAGGGCCGCGCCCACCGAGGCCGCGCCGATGATGTTGTGACCGCAGGCGTGCCCCAGGTCGGTCAGAGCGTCGTACTCGGCCAGGAGTGCCACGACGGGCCCCCCCTTCATCCCCCCCAATGGGGGGGAAAGAGGGGGGGTGGTGTACGAGGCCACGAAAGCGGTTTCCAGTCCAGCCACGCCACGTTGCACGGTGAATCCCTCTCGCTCCAAGACAGAAGTCAAGAGGGCCACCGCTTCAAACTCCTGGAAAGCGAGCTCCGGTTGGGCGTGAATCGTGTCCGAGATGCGGATCAATTCGTCGCGCCGAGCGTCTACCTCAGCCACAACGCGCGACTTGAATCTGTCAACATTGCCCATGGTCTCCCTCCTAAATGATCGTTTCCAATCTCATGTTCGAGTCCTCAAATGGGGGTCCAGAGCATCTCGCAGGCCGTCTCCCAGCAGGTTGACCGAGAGGACGGTGAGCATGATGGCCAGGCCCGGCGCAGCGGTGATCCAGGGTGCCTGGCGCAGGTAACCCCGCCCCTCGTTGAGCATGGCTCCCCATTCTGGCGCTGGTGGCTGAGCTCCCAGACCCAGGAAACTCAATGAAGAAGCACTCAGGATCGCCCAGGCCATGTCCAGGGTAGCCAGGACGAGCACCGGCGCGTAGACGTTGGGCAAGATGTGACGGAAAACGATGCGCCAACTGCGACAGCCCACGGCGCGGGCTGCTCGCACAAATTGCTTTCTCTTCGTAACCAGGACAGAGCTGCGCACCAGCCGGGTGTAGCTGGGAATGGCGGCAATGCCCACGGCGATCATGGCGTTGGATAAGCCAGGCCCTAGCAAGGCCACGATGCTCAAGGCCAGGAGGATGCCAGGGAAGGCCAGCATCATGTCCATAACGCGCATGATGAGACCATCTATCCAGCGGCCATTGTAGCCAGCTATCAAACCCAGGATGAGGCCAGGCACAGAGGCAATGGCTACGGCTACCACCCCCACGAGCAGGGAGACCTGCGCTCCGAAGAGAAGACGGCTGAAGATATCTCGGCCGAAGAGGTCCGTCCCGGCCCAGTGTTCGCTGCTTGGGGGCAGCAACTGCTCCTCCACGTCCACGGCCAGGGGATCATAGGGAGCGAGGACCGGCGCTAAGATGGCCACGGCGGTCAGGATGACGAGGAAAGCAAGGGACAGCAGAGCTCCCTTGTTGCGCCGCAATCGCCGCCGGGTAACCAGGGGAGGAATCTCCCTCCTGGGTATGGTTTTTCGAGTTGGGATGGGGAAGCGGAAACGGCGTTTGGCCATTGTTTCGGCAGGCTCAACACAAGGGTTAATCATAGCGGATGCGGGGATCAAGGATCGCATACGAGACATCTACAAGCAGGTTGACGAGGGTGTAAATGGCAGCAGCTAAGAGAACCGTACCTTGGACGACCGGGAAGTCCTTCCACAGGATGGCATCCACCACTAGCCAACCGAGCCCCTGGCGGGAGAAGACGGTCTCAGTAACCACTGTGCCGCCCAGCAAGTAGCCAAACTGGAGGCCCATGATGGTGATGACCGGGATGAGGGCGTTCTTGAGGGCGTGGCGGCACACGACGAGGCCCTCACTCAGGCCCTTAGAACGGGCGGTGGTGACGTATTCTTGGCCCAACACCTCCAGCATGGTGGACCGTACCAGGCGGGCAATGGATCCTGAAGAAGCTAACCCCAGTACGATGGCTGGCATGATCAGATGTTTCAGGCTGCCCTGTCCTGTAGCGGGCAGCCAGTGTAGCCGCGAACTGAAGAGCAAAATGAGCAGCAGTCCCGACCAGAAGACAGGCATCGAGCCCCCAGCCACGGCAACGGTTACGCACAAGCTATCCACCCAGGTGTTTCGGTTCAAGGCCGCAGCGATGCCCAGGGCGGTGCCAATAGTGATAGCCACCAGCATGGCAGCGACTGCCAGTTGGACTGTATGCGGCAATTGCTCCAGAATGGTCCGGGTGACAGGGCGATTAGTGAAAATGGAACGCCCCAAATCCCCGCGCAGGACATTGGCCAGGAAGCGCCCATATTGAACGTAGAGAGGGTCATCGAGGCCCAGTTGAGAGCGCAGTTGGGCGATGGACTGCGAGGAGCCTCCTGATTCGGCCAGCATCAACTCGGCGGGGTCGCCTGGCAGGAGGTGCATCATGAAGAACACCAGGGTAGCCACACCCCATAGGACAGGGATGGAAGTGATCAAGCGCTTTCCGAT
>CAYUPJ010000123.1:6585-7826 GCA_964446635.1 uncultured Anaerolineae bacterium | reverse complement strand
GGCAGCGTTGAGATTGACGTAGTCGCGAATGGGGAGGATCAAAGCCTCGGTCATGATGATTCGCTGGGCCTCAGCGTATAGCTCCCTGCGCTTCTTAGCATCGAGGGTGCGAGTCCCTTCCTCCAGCAATTCATCCAGCCGGGGGTCTCGGACTTTGGCCCAGTTGAAACCGCCCTCGGAGTGAAAGAAGGTGCGCAAGATGTCCGGATCGCTGCTGGAGAGGGTGAAGGGGATAAGATGGTGCTTCCCTTCGCGGGCTGCTTCCAGGGCAGCAGGATAGGCGACTAACTGGCTCTGCATCTCGACCCCTACGGCTTTGAATTGGGCCTGCAGGAGCTGCGCCACCTCGGGCATGAATCCCCAGCCCATGAGGTAGGCTTCTACTCTCAGTGGCTGACCGTCCTTCTCCAGAACGCCATCGCCATCCACATCAACCCAACCCGCCTCCCTCAAAAGGTCTTTCGCTCGCTCCGGGTTGTAGCTATACAGTCCAGCCCCTGCCTCGTCATAGCCCATCGTCACCGCGTTTAACGGGCCATGGGCCACTGGCGAGAGATTATTGAAAATGGCCATCACGATGGCCTCTCGATCGGTGGCGTAGATCAGGGCCTGTCGGACCCTGAGGTCATCGGTGGGAGGGCGCACCGTGTTCATGAATAACATGAGGGGTGTGCCGGGCAGGGCTACCGGGATCAACTGGAAGTCCGGGGCATCGGACAAACGCTGGGCATCCTGAGGCGGTATCTCGCCCATGACGTGGGCTTCGCCGGCCTCCAGGGCCAGGACGCGGGTAGCTGGCTCCACGAAGAAGCGGAACTCGATTTCCTGCAAATAAGCTGGCCCCTGGTGGCCAAAGATAGCGGGTGCCCAGTTGTAATCAGGGTTGCGCACCAGGGTCAGGTGATCCTTGGGGATGTACTCCTTGAACATGAAAGACCCAGTCCCAACCTGGTGCATTTGGTAGTCCAGGCCCCACTTCTCTACTGCAGTTGGGGAGGCCATCCCCAGGTAGACCTGGCTGAGGGAATCCAGAAGTGGAGCGAAGGGCTCCTTGAGATAGACCTTGACGGTATCATCGTCTATCACTTCGGCGTGGTCGTAGGGTCCCAGCATGAAGACCGCTTTCTGCGATTTGGTCTGGGGGTCAACGATGCGGTCCAGGTTGAACTTCACCGCCTGGGCGTTGAAGGGGGTGCCGTCGTGGAATTTCACATCACGGCGCAGGTGGAAGGTGTACACAA
>CAYUPJ010000123.1:4642-6485 GCA_964446635.1 uncultured Anaerolineae bacterium | reverse complement strand
CGTCGGAGACCTCCCACGACTCGGCCAGGCCGGGGACGAATTTGCCATCCAGGTCTTGCCAGACCAGGGTATCGTACACGCTGGTCAGGGGAATGCCCAGCTCCGAGGAGGCGTTGACGTGGGGGTCAATGCCTGAAGGGGTCAGGGTCAGACCGTAGACGAGTTTTCCCCCCCCACCAGGTGGGGGGGAGGGAGGGGGGGCGGCAGGGGAACGGCGACAGCCAGTCGGCAAGATGAGTAGCAGTGTGATGAGGATAAGGACGAGAAGTCGTTGTTTGGTATACACGGGTTCTTCTCCTAGTTCTGAACAGATCGGGCTCCCACGCCCGCGAACCGGCGGCCCTTCGGCTGGGCTCAGGACAAGCGTGGGAGCCGCCTCCCATGAAGATACTGTCCTGCTGTCCGCGTTCTCAATCATCACGCGGTGGGGGTGGAAGGCCCTGACGGGCAGCCCAGGCCTCCCGCGTCTCGGCCGCGACGGAGAGAGATCCGGTGGCACAGACAAGATCGGCGGGGCTCATCCTGATTAGTGCCTGCTCCAGCGCCTCAGCCACCCTTTCGGCCACCTCTGCCTCCCGGCATCGGCTATGCACCTCTCGGAGCAGATCCGACGTAGCGATGGCTCTGGCTCGATTGGGGCGCGTAAGGATGACCCTGTCCGCTGCCGGCAGGAGGGCATCCAGCATATCGGGCACACTGTGGCCCATCAAGGCCCCGAAGACGAGGATCAGCCTGCGATGGTGGAATAACTTGATCGCTTCAACCAGCTTCCTGGCCGAGTCGCCGTTGTGCGCTCCGTCTACCACCACCCAGGGCTCCCGTCCCAGCACCTCCAGCCGTCCAGGCCAGCGCATATCGCGCAGACCCGCCAGGATGGCATCCTGAGATAGATCCACCCTCTGTTTCCGCAAGAGGTTGACGGCAGCCAGAGAGCAAGTGGCATTTATCAGTTGGTGTGGCCCGGCCAGGGGTATCCAGTACAGGTGGCGGGGGGCTGCCTGCCCGGTGTTCCTGGCCGACCAGGCGTAGAAGCTCTGTCCATCCGGTGAGGCGCTGACTGCCTCCCACTGCCAATCGCGTCCCACCACGGTAAGAGGAGCTCCCCGCTGGGCACAGACCTCCTCGATAACGGCCATCGCCTCGGCGGGCTGCGGGGCAGTGACCACCGGGATGTCGGGCTTGATGATCCCGGCCTTCTCCCGCGCAATGGCGGCCAGCGTATGGCCCAAGATATCGGTATGATCATAGCTCAGGGAGGTGATCACAGCGACCTGGGGGGTGATCACGTTGGTGGCATCGAGCCGCCCTCCCATGCCCACCTCCAGGACGGCCCAGTCTATTTGCTGCTGAGCAAAGTAGAGAAACCCAAGAGCGGTAATGATCTCGAAAGCGGTGAGCTCCGGCACATCCGCCACAGGGGGTTGAATCTGCTCCACCAGCGTGCAGAGTTCTGTCTCGCCGATGAAGTGGTTGTTGATCTGGATGCGCTCCCGGAAGGTGTGGAGGTGAGGGGAGGTATAGAGGCCCGTACGGTAACCGGCGGCCTGCAACACCGAGGCGACCATGGCCGAAGTAGAGCCTTTACCTTTGGTGCCCGCTATGTGCACTACCCGGAAACGGCGGTGGGGGTTATCCAGGTAGTCCAGCAAGCGTACCATGCGGTTGAGATCGAAAGTCTCTGGAGCGTAACGATAGACGTATTGCTTTTCATAGTCTGTGAAGCTATAGATATACGCCAGAGCGTTATGGTAGCTCAGCATGAGTGATCCCTTGACCCGTCTTTTGGTGGGGGGAATAGCTTAGCAGCGGACAATATAGCACAGAACCAGGGGATTGTCAAAGG
>CAYUPJ010000123.1:0-4542 GCA_964446635.1 uncultured Anaerolineae bacterium | reverse complement strand
CAAGTCCTCGAAGGTGAAGCCATACCTGCGGAAGAGGAAATCGCTCTGGTAGAGGCGATGCTCGCGCAGAGGCGGCGTAGGGGGGTGATCCTCCAGGGGAGTATCCGCAATCGGTTGGAAGGCGCTGAAGTAAACCCGCGCCAGATCCACTTCTCGATAGAGTCGCGCAGTGGTCGAGAGGAGCTCGCGATCGGTTTCATCGGCAGCCCCCACCACGAACTGGGTGGTCTGGCTGACCGAGGTGTGCTTGCTCTTGCCCTCCTCAATGAGGCGTGTTGCCCAATGCAGGGGCTGGAGGAGATGGGTGGTGAAGTCCTTAGGGGGAGCGATGCGGGCCAGGCGTTCCGGGTTCGGTGCCTCCAGGTTCACCGAGACCCGATTGGCGAGCTGCACCGCTCGTTCCACGTGGGCGAAGGTAGCGCCAGGCAGGATCTTGAGGTGGACGTAGCCGGGGAAGGCGTAGCGGTGACGCACCAGTTCAACCGTGGCGATCATGCGGTCCATGGTACGGGTCGCATTGCACACGCCGGAGCTGAGGAAGAGGCCCTGCACCAACTCCTTGCGGTGCATTTGGTCGAAGGCATAAGCCAGCTCCTCCGGGGCGAAGCTAATACGCTGGAAGTTGCGGCTCACGCGGTTAGCGCAATAGTAGCAATCGTTCTCGCAGGCGTTGGTGAGCAACACCTTGAGGAGGTTGACCGTTTTGCCATCGGGCAGCACGGCCGGGTAGATCCAGCGGTCCAGGTCATCCCGCCTCCGGTTTGCCTTCGTGCCGCATGCCTCACCGCACAAATCATACTGAGCTGACCGGCCCAGCACCTCGATCTTTTGGCGAGTATCCACGCCAACCACCTCCCCGCCTGGACTACCTATATTATACGAACAAGTGTTCTAAATGTCAAACTCAATCTATGCCGTGCCATCCTCCAGGCACTGAGTTATCCATCCAACGGAGATAGTCAACGTCTCCGGCCACGATGGGCAGAGCGATGATCTCAGGTGTCTCGTAGCTGTGCAGTTCTTTGACGCATCTCGCCAGGTGCTCAAATACGTCACGGCGGCTCTTAGCGATCAAAAGGACTTCGCTATCGCGTTGCACCTCATCTTGCCAGCGATACACCGAGGTGATGGAGGGGACGATGTTGACACAGGCAGCCAGCATCCTTTCGACCAATGCCTGGGCTATCTTATTGGCTTCCTCCAGTGAGCCAACCGTGACGAGAATCACAACGTGTTCAGAATCGGACATCCTGCTTTCTTCTCCTCATTACAGTTCTCTTGGAAATGAGTAACGAGGTGATCAAGTAACGAGTCAACGAGTAACATGTAACGAGTTTGCGCTGCCCTCGTTACTTTTTTCTCGCTCCTTGTTACTCATTTGTCCTATTGAGGTACGGGCACCCCAAATAAAAAGGCACCCTCGGCAGGATTCGAACCTGTGACCTCCTCCTCCGCAGGGAGGCGCTCTAATCCACTGAGCTACGAGGGCGCATATCAGGCGGGGAGAGTGGGATTCGAACCCACGGAAGAGCTTATTGGCCCTTCAACCGCTTAGCAGGCGGTCCCATTCGTCCACTCTGGCATCTCCCCGGGCTGGGTATTAGATATTGGTATTGGTTGGTTTGGCGGAGGGAGAGGGATTCGAACCCCCGGTGAGGTTGCCCCCACAACGGTTTTCAAGACCGTCGCCATAGTCCACTCGGCCATCCCTCCGGATTCGGAGAGACTTGCCCTCCCCATCCGCTATTAGTATAGCAAAGAGCAGCGATAATGTCAAACTCCAGAGGGGCGATTTTACAAGCTTTTTACGAATCAGTAATGACCTCTTAACACCTATCCCGGATAATAGGACCAGAATGTGGCTCCCGGAGCCGGGTTCCAAAAATCCAAATCGCCTTTTACTCCCCCTTATCCACAAATAACAAAACGAAAGGAGTGTACCATGAACAAGCATACGAGTATTTCAAAAACCCTTAGCATCGGCGGGCTCATCGTCGTTCTCACCCTGGCTGCGGTGACTCTGCTCCTCGTGGTCTGGCCCCACGCGATGGCCGCGGCGGAGACACCGACTGGCCCTAACAACCCCACCCTGTCGCCCGATGCCCCCCTGCCCGATGTGCCCATCGTCTTCGTCTCCCGCAACCGGCTGGAGACGCTGGACAACATCCACGTCGGCCCGCCGGTGGATGTTCCCGGCCGGGAATGGACGCCGGGCGGTCGGCTGCTGGTGTGGTGGCCTGAGGGCAACGTGACCGACCTCACCGCCGGCACCTCGCTCTACGACGTGCAGCAGCCCGACGTGTCTTTTGACGGCACGAAGGTCGTTTTCTCCGCCGTCGAAGGGCGGGGCGAGCAGTGGCACCTCTACGAGATCAACCTGGACGGCACGGGCCTTCGGCAGCTCACCTTCAACGACCGCGACATCCCCATCCCAGTTGACCCTCAAGCCCCACGTCGCAACCAGCGCGTCTTCGGCCGCTACGGCGACTTCGGGCCGGCCTATCTCCCCAATGGCCGCATCATCTTCGTCTCCACCCGCTACATGACCCTCTCCGGCTCCTGTGGCCAACGGGGACAGAACCTCTACGTCCTGAATCCAGAGACCGGCGAGATGTTTCGCCGCACCACCGAGCGGGCTGGCGCCATTGATCCGGCCGTGCTGTCCGATGGCACCGTGGTCTTCAGCCACTGGGTTGACGCCATGAACACGCCAGCCCTCGACGGTCCCGGCCTGCGCCTCCTGGAGACCGACTACAACTTCGCCCCCTCCTTCTGGGGCATCTGGGTCATGAATCCCGACGCCACCAGCGCCCGCCGTTACGCCTTCCTGCGCGGCGGGCTGGAGGATGGCGGTGGGGCCTACCAGCCCCACGAGCTCCCGGATGGCGACCCTTCGGGCAGAGCCTCAGGGCGAAGCCTGGTAGTGACTTTCCGCGGCGCTGGCTCGCTCCTGGGCAACACCCTGGCCAATGCCATCACCCGCATTGAGCCTGGCCTGGTCGAGCCCCACGAGCTGCGCTTCCTGGGCGATCCGTACAACCTGGAAGGCCCTCACGCCCTGGCCCCCGCTCCCCTGCCCGATGGCCGCATCGTCTGCTCCTACACCCCTACCTCCACCGTGGAGATTGACTGGCGAGGTCGCCGTACGGCTTCCTACGACTTTGGCCTGTACGTGGTGGACGAGGCGCTGAACACCCTGACGCCCCTCTACAACGAGCCCGACACCGATGAGGTGGACGCCGTGGCCATCTATCCTCGCACTGCACCCATCATCCCCGACTCTCCCAACGCCGACCTCATCACCGACGACCCCACGATTGAGCTGGACACTACGGCCACGATGATCAACCACAACGTCTACGCGGACCTGCCCCTGAACGTGGTGGACCTGCCCTCGCCCAAGGTCGGCACCGTGGTTCGGCTGGACGTCTACGACGACTCCCAGACCTTTCTCACCTCGGACGAGTTCCCTCTCCTGCGCAAGCAGATGCCAAGCTTTGTTGGCTCCTTCCCGGTGGACGAGCACGGCGCTTTCACCGCCACCGTCCCGGCCGACAAAGCTCTGCTGTTCGTGCTGGTCAACGAGAACGGCGTGGCAGTGCGCAGCCCCATGTCGCTGGTCCGCCCCAACGGCCTGGGCAACTGGGTGACTCACTCCTTCAACGGCCACGACTACCTGCGGCCCGACGACGTTATCCAGTGCTCTGGCTGCCACAAAGGCCACATGATGCAACCCGAACTGGCGATGGAGGCTCAGGCTAACCTGGCTCGCCTGGCGGTGGCCACAGCCTCCTCAGAGCCAAAGCCCTTTCTGGCTGGCGCATGGCGGGTCAACGACCTGCGCCTGGCCGAAGAGGACGGACGCTACGCCTGGGCGACGGCTGAGGGCTCAGGAGCGTGGGTGCAACTCGACTGGCCGATGGAGATCGAGGCGACCCAGGCTGTCCTCTACCCCCTGACCGCCCGCGGCTGCCACGTCACCGCTGCCACGCTGACCCTCAGCGACGGAACCAGTTACAGGGTTGGTCCACTGCACGAGGATGGCTCACCGCTGGTTATCCCCTTCGACCCGCCCAGCACTATCTCCTGGATCCGCTTCACCGTGGACGCGGCTGACAGCAAACTGGTGGGCCTGGCTGAACTCGTGGTCAACGGCCCGCCCGATGTGGAGCTGCCTGACACCCCGCCTCCGGCTCCCACCAACCTCACCACCACCGAAGGCGTGCTTTTCCTCCAATGGGACCGCATCTTCGATCCCGGCCTGGCGGGCTACAAGCTCTACTACGGCACCACGCCTGGTCAGTACATCGGCAACGTAGACGTGGGCGACGTCTCCTGGTTCCTGGCGCGCGATCTGCCACAGGACGGGGTTACCTACTACCTCGCCGCCAAAGCCTACAACGTCTACGGCACCGAGAGCGAGACCTTCTCCAACGAGGTCAGTGCCACCGTCCATGCGCCGGTGGTCACCAGCATCGAGCCCGACCACGGCCCCATTGGCGGCGGCACCCCCATCACCATCACCGGCCAGTACTTCGCCCC
>CAYUPJ010000122.1:0-12870 GCA_964446635.1 uncultured Anaerolineae bacterium | reverse complement strand
CGCCGCTGCATAATTCTCGCACATAACGCAAATCTTGTAGGGTAATTCTATACTGATGCCAACTGTTCCTGTTTACGATACACCAGCCCGTGGCTCAGCGCCACGAGAGTGCCATCCTCGGTGGTAACGGCCAGGCGGCACAGCGCGGTACGGCGTCCCAGGCTCTCCTCGGTCCCCTCAGCGTAGAGGCGCGTACCCACCGGCACGGCGGCCAGGAAACTGATGCTCACGTTGAGGGCGACGGCCGTCTGGCCGTGGGAGTTGCTGGCGGCAGCGAAGGCGGCGTCGGCCAGCGAGAAAATGACCCCACCGTGGGGGATGCCGTGGAAGTTCAGCATGTGCTCCTCCACGGTCATGCTGACCCGGCTGTACCCCTCGCGGAGCTCCAGCAGCTCAATGCCCAGGAAACGGGCAAAGGGGTCCTGACTGATCCGTTGGAAGATTTGATCCAGACTCATAGGCGTATGTCCGATTGACGTGCTAACGGCACGGAGCTCAGCGGCGGCGTCACGGGCAAGGCACACCACAACCAAAGGCTACTTCGCTGGCAAGACCGCGCTGATTTTCGCGCGCGGTAGCCGCCGTCCGCACCAGCGACATGTTGGGCGGCGTAGTTATTTTTGATGCCTTATTTCCCACTTTGTCGTCAACCTTCACTGGATTTTCTCTTTGACTAGCTCATGCAACCTGTCGATGAGCTTTTCCATCGCTTCAGGCATGGGTTGGGCACCTGGAAAACTTTGATATATCACTTCTTTCTCCACTTCTCCCAGTTTTACCTTCAAACTGTAAGGATAGTATCTTTGTCCCGGTGGGGCGTTTCCGTAGCTGTTTGCCAGCTCCATGAACTTCGTTTGTAGAATAAGGGCGATCAAATCATTGATATCGCTATTCGATAAGCTGGCTTCTTTTGTCTGGAGATCCTGCTCCGTCCAGCAGGGTGACTGACGAATCCACTGAGCGCATTTGTTATTCACATCTTCAAAGTATGTGTAACTCAACTTGCCCTGGTTGACTTCGATTTTGTCAAAAGTTGTTTCTGCGGTGAAAAGATAGGCTATGGATAACTCTGGCTGAGGGGTTGGCGAGCTTGTTTTTTGTGGTAAGCAAGCTGTAAGGAAGAAGACACCTATGCTGACGATAATCAGCAGCTTGGCTCCCATCGTTCTGCAGATACATTTAGGTTTTATATTCGGCTGTTTGCTGTTACCCATCCTGAAAACCTCCTGGCAGAAGGTGCCGAACGCCGCCCAACGGAAGTGTTAGCCGCCCGCCGTGTTTGCAAGATTCGCCAATTTCATTATAGCCATTTCTTGCAAATTTCGCGCCGCTTACCCTCCGCCGAAGGCGGGTCGGCTACACACAGGGTTAGCCCGCTCTCTTCGTGAAACAGACCATCTGACGCTGTTGGTTATGGCGCTGCCGTGTCCACAAATCGCACATTTGGCTCGAAAATCATCGGCCAATATAGCGGTTGTTGATCGGACGGGTAAATATCTCGTATTACCCAATGCCGAGGTGGATATCCCATCGCGGCACCCCAATACGGCTGTTCGCGCGTGAATACATCAAAGACATACTGTAGTGGTTGCCCTTGTGAATCTAAAAACTGCACATACATCCGAGCGCCACCAGCAGAGTGCGAATCACAAGTAACGCTAGGCTCACAACACGTTGTCCACCATTCTGTTCTCAAAATTAGATACGTTGGCTGAATGCCATATTGGAGCAATTCGCTGGTTATCATCTTGCGCCGCTCCTGCAAGGCTGCATACTTATCGCTATCAAGCGAGAGATCACTCAAATCCCATATCTTCATTGCAACAGAACGGTCTTTCTGTATAATCGCTTGTACATAAGCACCAACTTTGTCTTGAGGGGTTCCCCCTACAACCTTTTCTCGTAGGTAAAAAGGCGCGTCAGCGTTGAAAAGGAAAAGCCCAAATCCGCCTACGCCGACGCTAACCCCTATGAGGAAAATGAACAACGCCTTAATAGTCTTCTTCAAAGCGATATCCTTCTAGCCCTAAGCGTTATTGCGGGCTAACTATAGATTAGACGGAAGCTTTCCGCCTAATCACCCATTTTGGCATACTAGGCGGACGTTGTCCACCTAAACCGGAAACACATAAAGTGCTTCGCATTACTGGGGTAGTACTCGCCCTACGATAGCCGTCAGGTACGTGACTCACACTCCGGCTGCCGTGGCGGACTCCAAGGCGAACAAGGCGGCTCCAAAAGCCCCTATCTCCTGAGGATGGGGCGCAATCTCCACCTTGACGCCCGCCGCCCGTGCGCTCAAGAGCTCCGCCACAATGTCATTGAACGCGACGACCCCTCCGGTCATGATCACCCGATTGGTCAACGTGTCCATCTCCAGGATCCGCTTGGCGACCGAGTCGAACAGCCCCCGGACGATGTCGCCCGTCTCCTCGCCAGCCCTGATTCGGTCCAGGACCTCTGTGGCGGTAAAGACCGTACAATAACTTCCAATCTGAGCGGTCTTGCTGGCGGCCCGGGCCAGGCCATTGATGTCGCCGAGGGGGATGTCCAGCTTATGGGCTATTTCTTCTAGAAAAGCTCCCGTGCCGGCGGCGCATTTGCGGTTCATCTTGAAGCTGATGCGTCGGCCCTGCACATCCAGCTTGATGATTTTGTTGTCCTGGCCGCCGATGTCCACAATCGTGATCGCTTCGGGGAAATAGTGATAGCATCCTCGCCCGTGGCAACCGATCTCAGACCTGGTGTCGTGGGCAAAGGGCACGTTGTGCCTTCCGTAGCCGGTCGCCGTGATGTGATGTATCGCTTCCGGCAGGAGTTCCGCTTGTTTCACTGCGTCCTCGAAGGCAACCGCCGCCACACCTGCCAGGTCTGCTCCCGACCTTCTCACGGAGCTTCCCAGGATCCTCTTCTCTACGTTGATGACCACGGCCTTGGTCGTTGTCGTTCCCACGTCAATGCCGACGAAGGCTCCGTTCATTTGTCAATCTCAGGTGCAACGCACTTTCGAAGTGCGTTGCACCTTAATTACTCCGGTGCCCCCGACTTCATCTCCAAGCCCTTGACGAGCGCCGTGATGGTGAAGTTGTAGGGGGTCTCGATGCCCAGCGCGAGGCCATGCTCCACAATCTTGCCGTTGAGCCAGTCAATCTCAGTCGGGGTTCCCCGCTCAATGTCTACGTGCATTGAGGTCTTGTGATAGCCCGCCTTCTTCAGGTACTGGAAGCAGTGCTCGAAGAACCCCTCGTCGAACGTCACCCCAGCGGCTTCGGCCACCTTGATCCCCTCCCGCAGGAGTTCCTTGACCAGCAACTCGGTGACCTCAAAGTCCATTATATCCTTCATCGGCTTGCGAGTCAAGGCACACACCGGGCTGAGGGCAGCGTTGAGGATGACCTTCTCCCACTCGTACCTCTTGATGTCGGAGGTGAACTGGGTTTCGAGCCCCGCCTCGGTCATCATCTCCGCCATCTCGTGGGCCAATGGCTCACCTTTGGCTGTCACCGCCCCGATGTAATTGGGCGGGTTGAAGAACGACATCCAGATCTCCCCGTCTCCCACCAGACCACCGGCATAGTTCACGACGATACGCAGGACGTTGTCGGGGCCAAAGGTCTCGGCCAGAAACCCCTCAGTATCAAGCCCATTCTGGCAACTGATGACCCGCGTCCCGGGTTCGGCTACCTTCACCATCTCTGGAACGAGCCTGGGCATGACAGACGCTTTAGTAGCGATGATAATTGTATCTACTTCGGGGAAATTGGCCAACTCGGAAATGCCATAGGCCAGTCTTTCGTGCTTTGAAATCCTCTCCGAGACACCTTTGATGGTCAATCCCCTCTCCTTGATGGCATCCAGGTGATCCTTCAGGATATCGCACAACACGACGTAGTGCCCGGCATAGGCCAGATGTGCACCCAGGATTCCACCGACCGGCCCAGCTCCGATAATGGTGATTTTGGGTGTAGCTGCCATAGGTTCACCCTCCTTTCGGTTCTAAGAAACCCGTTTTCTCGCAGAAAACGGGTTTCTTTCTTTGGCTTCTCGCAACTGCCGTCGCTGTATCTTTCCCGATCCCGTCCTCGGCATCTCTCCACTGGAAATAAAATGTACCGCTTTGGGCCGCTTGTAGCCAGCCATCTTGCCCCGGCAGAATTCAATGATGTCCTCCTCTGCAGGCGGGTTATCGGGGTCTTTGGGGATAACGAATGCGGTTACTACCTCTCCCCACTTCTCGTGGGGTATACCAACGACCCCCCCATCCAGAACACCAGGATGGGAACAGATGACCTTCTCTACCTCGCTGGGATAGACATGCTCGCCGCCCGTGATGATCATGTCGTCTTTGCGGTCCACAAATTCAAAGAAACCGTCCTCGTCGCGCCTGGCCATGTCGCCGGCGGTGAACCACTCCCCTCTAAACGCACTGGCGGTCTTCTCCGGCATCTTGTAGTATCCGTCAAAGAGCATGGGCCCCCGGGAGTATAGCTCGCCCACCTCGCCGACGCCCACCTCCTTTCCTTCTTCGTCCAGGATCTTAACGAAGTCCGTGCCCAACGACTCAAAGCCTATCGAGCCCAGCTTTTTCAACTGGTACTCAGGCTTCAGCACGATGACGATCCCTGCCTCCGTAGAGCCATACGCCTCGTAGAGCTCGACGCCGGGGAAGAACGCCATGATCGCCTTTTTCGTATCCTTGCTCACTGGGGCCGAGGAACAGAGGAGCTTGTTGATAGAACTCACATCACGCTTTTTCGCCTCGTCCGGGGCGTTCAGTAAGAGATAGTAATGGGTTGGGATGAGGGAGATAAAGGTGACCTTCTCTCTCTCGATGATCTCCAATATCTCTTCAGCCCTGAAGGATCGCGCCGGATGGATATAGGCGCTGCCGCCAATGTAGGTAAAGGTGAAGGTGAAAAAGGTGGAGTTGATGTGGCACAAGGGCATGATGTTCAGGCATACGTCGTGCTCGTTAAACCCAAAGTCAACGGCGTTGATGAGATAGAAGGCGATGTGGGACTCGTGGGAGCGCACAACTCCCTTTGGTTTCCCAGTGGTACCCGACGTATAGATCAGAATCCAGGTATCCTCTGGCCTGACATCGGCCTCTGGCTCGCTCTCCGGAGCCCCTCTGATAAGCGCTTCGTACTCCCTGTACCCCTCCCTTTCCTCACCTACAACGATGTAGCAGTCTGGCGTGATATTCTTGAGGTTCGGTTTTATACTGTCTACTATTGGTGTGAACTCGTCGTGCACGATAAACGCCTTGGCATCTGAGTTATGGGCAATATATTCTATCTCTGGGCCAAACAGGCGGAGGTTGATGGGCACGATGACCAGCCCCGTTTTCGCCGTGGCCAGATAGACCTCCACGATCTCGATGCTGTTTTCCAACAGCACCGCAACTTTGTCCCCCTTCTCTAGCCCGAGGGAAAGAAGGCTATGAGCTAGCTTATTAACCCGTCTGTTTAGTTCTGGATATGTAAAGGCCCTGTTCTTGTCCTTGAGGGCTATCGTGTTGGGGAATTTCTTTGCGTTTACTTTGAGATTTTGACCCAAGTTCAACCAGTGAGCCATGTCTAACCTCCTCCTACTGACACTCGAGCATCTACAACAAAGACGCAATCCTCATAGGCGATAACGGGATTGAGGTCCATTTCCTGAATCACAGGCAGTTCAGTAACCAGTTGGGAAAGGCGCTGAATGACCTCCATAATCCCTTCTTCGTCCACACCCTTTTCGCCCCTCACGCCCTTCAGTAGCGGCGCTCCCTTGATAGAGGAGAGCATTTCTCGCGCCTCGACCGTGGTGACCGGTGCGATCTTGAAAACCACATCCTTCAGAATCTCGACGTAGATGCCGCCGAGGCCAAACATCACCAGATGCCCAAGACCTTCCTCGGCCTTGGCCCCAATAATGAGCTCAGTGCCACCAGGGAGGTACTTCTGGACAAAGAATCTCAGGTCTCTGACTTCGAATCTCTTCTCCATCTCTTCCACTGCCGAGCGAACGGCATGGCTGTCCTGCAAGTTCAACGCCACGCCACCCACGTCGCTCTTGTGTACGATGGACTCGGAGTCGGCCTTGAACACCACGGGGAAGCCTATTTCGACAGCGGCTTTTTCGGCCTCATCGGCACTGTCCACTATCCGCCAATCGGCAGCGGGGATGCCATAAGCAGCCAGGGTTTGGTACACCTCGGCGGCGTAGAGAATTCCCCGCCCAGCCTCTTTTGCCTTCTGGAGGATGTCTTCTACCCTGCCCTTGTTCGCATCGTCGAACCTTTTTACTTCGCCAATCTCCCGGGAGCGAATCTTATGATACCGGGTCAGGGCGACCAGTGCCCTGGCTGCCGTTCCGGGGAAGCTGTAGCACGGAACACCCCCATCTTTCAAAATCCTCAAGGTCTCCGCCCACTGGCGCTTATCCGTCATCAGGTTGCAGATAATGGGCTTTCTCCCCTGCTTGTTGACCTCAACAATTTCTCTGGCAATGCTTTCCGTATCCACGAAGAACGGCGTGACGAAGTTGATGTAAAGGCTGTCAATCTGGTCTTCGTCCATCATCACGTCCATCGCGGCGCGGAAGTGCTCTGCGCCAGCGGTAGCCAATACGTCTATGGGGTTGTGGATCGAGGCTTCGGGGTACAGTTTCTCTTCCAAGACCTCTTTTGCCTTTTCGGAGAGGGGAGGGATCTCCAGTCCGGCGCTTACGAGTACGTCCGTGGCGATGACCGCAGGACCGCCTGTATTGGTGATCATCCCCACCCGGTTGCCCCGCGGAATGGGCTGAGAGGCAAAAGCCACAGCAGCCTGGCACAGCTCCCCCTCGTCCCTGAAGGAAAGTACCCCTGTCCTCTCAAAGATGAGATCGGTGGCGATGTCCACCTTCGCCAGACCACCGGTGTGGGAAGCGGCCGCCTTCGCCCCCTCAGCCGTGCGACCGGCCTTCATGGCCAGGATGGGTTTCTTCGCTGCCACTTCCCTGGCTACCTCCAGGAACGTCTGTGGCTCCCTGAGGCCCTCGACGTACAACACGATCACCCGCGTTCCTTCATCCTCGCCGTAATACCTGAGGATGTCCGGAATCGTAATATCACAAGCGTTCCCATTGGAGGCATACAATCGTGTTCCGATGCCCATCTCGGCAAAGGCCTGATGGATCACCTCGGCTACGCCACCGCTCAGGGCGACAATGGAGATATGCCCCGGGTCTGGCCTGGTAAAGGTGAAGTTGCAGTAAGCGCGCACGGCAGGGTCAGTATTGATGATCCCCTGGCAGTTTGGGCCAAACATCCTGATGCCGTGCTTCTTGGCCCTGGCCAGGCAGTCCGCTTGTATGGCTGCCCCCTCCGGGCCGACCTCGGCGAAGCCTCCACCATTGAGGATGACAAACTTCACCCCTTTCTGCCCACAATCGTCAATCGCCTGAGGCACAAACTGAGCGGGGATGACCATGTGCACCACATCAACGTCGGTTGGAACATCCAAAATCGAGGGGTAAGCCTTGAGGCCTCGAATCTCGTCGGCCTTTGGGTTTATGGGGTAGACCGGCCCTTTGAATCCAAAATCCAACAGGTTCTTGACAATTCGATTGCCGATGTGAAGCTCTTTGGTGGATGCGCCAATGACTGCTACCGACCTGGGGTTGAACAGTAAGTCTAACATGCTACTTCCGCTCCTCCAGTTGCTCTATGAAGGCCTCGATGTTGGTGTTGGTCTGCTCGTCAGAAAGACACCTCAGATCGTTCAGATCTCCGTCTATGACCAGGCTGGGTACACCTGTCCTCTCCGTCAGACGTTGGGGCATGCCGTACCTGGTGTTGGAGTTATTGGGACACGTCCTGGCATTGTGGTAGATGATGCCGTCACACTTGAAGAAATCTAGCATCTCTTTGATGTATTGCTCTTTGGCCTCATCTGAGCGCACGATGAACAATTTGGTGTACGCCCTCGCCATGCTGGTAAATGGACGCGCTGGGTCTAAATCAGTGAATATCCAACTGTTGCAGTAGGTGGAGGCCAGCACACAGGCCTTCAGCCTGGCGAACAGCTCGGAGTGGGCTCTTAGCCTACCCCAGATGGGCATGCCTTCCCAATAGATCCTGAAACACTCACCTTCTACGGCCCCTTCGTGGTTTGCAGCCCGCTCTTCCAACTCAGCCAGCAATATCTTGTAGAAATCTACCGCGTCCTGGGTTCCTCTTCCCACCACTGCGGGCCCCATGAGGGTGGTGCCATCAAAAAACGTCAGCGGGGATGGAACAGCCGACGCCGTATCCAGCACCTTTTTCCACAAGTCGGAACACTCTCGGGATAGCGCCATCGCCCTCTTGAGCTCATCCATGTCGAATTTTCTGCCCGATACTTCCTCTAAAGGCTCGATCAGGTTCTCCATCTGTTGGGCAATGGAGACGATGTGGCTCTCGGTAACATCTTTGACGCCTCTATAGGTATGGACGCCGACCAACGGAACATTGAACTCTCTGGCATACCACGCGAACCAGTCCTGGACGTCTCGGCACTGGTTGGTATTGAAGACCAGCACATCGGGCTTGGGTATGCTCTCTATACCGTAAGCCCTTGTCAACGGCGTGAACCCCTGCGTGTAAGCCCCGATGTCGGCGGTCAGGTAGGAGCAGATTTCCGGCGCATAACCCAGGGCGTTGGCGTGCGGGATATAGTCCATCGCCGTGCGGGTGGCCCCCAGCATCGCCGAGTGGGTCTCAGGAAAATAGACCAGAAACCCCATGCCCCTCAGGATCTCAGCCGGGCCCACGCTCGTGCACCATGCAATCTTCTTCTCCCCTATCTGGGAAGCCCGATCAAGTTCCAGATAGTAATCCGCCATGAACGACTTCATGTCCTCGGCGGCTTGTATCTTTTTCCTGATCATCTTCTTTTCCTCAGCCACGATGCATCCTCCTAGCATCCCTTGAACTCCGGCCTCCTGCGCTCCAGGAAAGCCGCCATTCCCTCTTTCTGATCATCGGTGCCGAAGGTCAGCGTCACCGCCTCCAGTTCGAAGGCCAGGCCGGCGTCCAGGCCTGACTGCAGCGCCTGGTTGATGGCCGCCTTGGCTCGCCCCACGGCCACCGGGCCCTGCCTGGCGATGCGTTGTGCCAGCCGTCGCGCCTCGGCCATCAACTGTTGGGGCGTCACCACCCGGTTGACCAAGCCGATGTTGGCCGCTTCCTCCGCGCTGATCTGGTCTCCAGTGAAGATCAACTCACACGCCCTGCCTTTGCCAACCAGCCGGGGCAGCCGCTGCGTCCCGCCCAGGCCGGGGAAGATGCCCAGCCCCACCTCGGGGAAGCCCATGCGTGCCTCAGTGGAGGCCAGGCGGATGTCGCAGGCCAGCGCCAATTCCAGCCCCCCGCCCAGGGCAAAGCCGTTGATGGCGGCGATGACCGGCTTTTCCAGCTTCTCGATGTCTTTCAGCACTCCATGGCCGAAGCGGGTGAACTCCCGGATCTCGATCAGGTTCTTGGCCATCATAGCCCGGATGTCCGCCCCGGCGACGAAGGCCGGGCCCTCGCCGGTGATGATTACCACCCGCACAGCCGGGTCGTCTCGCACCTGGGCGATGGTCTCCTTCAGCTCCCGCAGCACCTTGTCGTTGAGGGCGTTCATGGCCTCTGGCCGGTTCATGGTGATGGTGACGATGCCGTCTTTGACCTCCAGCCTCACGTCCCGCAGTGTCCAGGGCTGGCCCGAGGCCGCCTGCCGCCGCAGGAGTTCCGGCACGGTGAAGGAATCATAGCGGGCAGCCACCTGCTCCACCAGTGCCAGCGCCCGATCCAGCCCCAGGTCGTTCATCATCGCGAAGGGACCCCGCGCCCACCGCAGCCCTACTAATGCCCCCCGGTCGGTGTCCTCAGCGGTGGCTACGCCCTCCTCCACCAGTTGCGCGGCTAGGCCGAAGACCACGCCCAGCAGCCGCTCGCCGACCGCAGCCTTGGCCTCCTCGTCCACCTCGCCCTCCAGGTCCCACGGTTGGCCAGCCTCAAACTGGGCCGCCAATGCTGCGGAGGGAGCGTAGAACTCGCCCAGCGCCTGGGTCAGCGACTTGGCGCAGTGGTAGCCGATGGGAATGCCGGTGGCGTTCATCAGCGCAAACGGCCCCATGCCGATGCGGAAGGTCTCGCGAGCGGCCTCGTCAATCGTGGGGATGTTCGCCAGGCTGTCGTCCAACATCCGTGCCGCCTCGTTCAGCCAGGGGACGAAGAAGCGGTTGACTGCAAAACTCGGCGCGTCCTTGACCACGATAGGGACCTTGCCCGTGGCGCGGGCGAAGGCCAGCAGCGCCTCCACCACCTCGGGCGAGGTCTGCTCAGCGACGACAACTTCGAGCAACTGGTTGATGACAGCGGGGAAGAAATAGTGCAGTCCGGCCACCTTCTCGGGTCGGCCGGTGGCAGCGGCCATCTCGGCGATGGAGAGTGACGAGGTGTTGCTGGCCAAGATAGTGTCCTCGTGGCAGATGCCATCCAGTGCTCTGAACAGATCTTGCTTGGCCTGCATATTTTCAAAGATGGCCTCGATCACCAGGTCGCAATCGGCCAGGTCGGCCAGCTCGGTCGTGCCGCTGATGCGCGCCCAGATCGCATCTCGCTGGGCCAGGGGCATCTTCTTCTTCTCTACCCCCTTATCCAGAAAGGCGCTGATGCGGCTCAGCCCTTTTGCCAGCAGTTCCTCGTTCAGTTCGCGCACGATGGTATCGTAGCCCGCCTGGGCCGCGACCTGGGCAATGCCTGCCCCCATCAGCCCGCAGCCTACCACTCCGACTTTTTTGATGTCCATTTAGTGTCCCTCCTTGCGCTCTATGCAGTAAGTCCTTTTGGAGCCAAAGTCCACCCTGCGCCAGACTGTCTTGACATCCCCATGTGCATCCATAACGATTACTTATGGCACAGGGATACCCAACTGCTTGCAGATCCTATCCGCAGTGTAATCGGGAATCTCCCGGTGACGTGGCACCGACGAACGGCGTCGTGTAGCTGGGTTCTCCCAGATCGAATGCTCCGCGCCCTCGCGCACGAAACGACATCCATGCTGGCGCAAATGCCGTAACAAGTCACGACGTTTCATGGGACCGCCCCTTGTTGCACAAGTGTGATGCGGGGCGCTGCTGTTAGCAACAAGTGAATCGGTTCTTCTATGTCAGCGTCAGGGTCGCTGCTAGTCGGATCAGGACGAGGTAACGGTTCGCCATAAAGCAAATTGGTCTCCGCCATATCCACCAAGGCGCTGGCCAGCAGCCGGCGGGCCTCCTCCAAATTCTCGCCAAAGGAAATGACTCCGGGAAAATCCAGCACCTCGGCATGGACACCCTCATCCAGATACTTATACATGGCTTTATACGTTAACATGCTCTAACCTCCACGTTTTACTCTCTGTGCTTCGTCAATGCCACGTGTTCGTAAATTATGGTCTCGTAGCCCCCCTGGGCCGCAACCTGGGCAATGCCCGCCCCCATCAGCCCGCAGCCTACCACTCCGACTTTTTTTGATGTTCATCAGCGTTCCTCCTTGAAACACACTTTCCTTCGCTCCTCGCGGATGTATTCCTCTATTGGTACTGAGATCCCTTTCTCACGCAAGCGGTGTCTGAATTCCTCGAGGCTGACCCGGGGCCTGGCAGAGTCAGCCTTCACGTAACTAGCAAGGCCTGACAACTCCAGCGTCCCCGCTGCGATCATGTTCTGCATGAATTGAGGCAGCCTGAGCCTGGACTCTTCCTCTACCACCTCCCTTTCCATGCGTTGGACGATTCGCAGTATTTCCAACTTCTTATGAAACGGCAGTCTCCTCACCGTGCTAACAATTTGCTCTTCGTAAGCTATTACCGCATCCATAGTCCACCCCCGTATCCCCTCTACACTTTCAACATACGCTGAAAGTATAGCGAGGAGTGAAAGAAAGGTCAAGGCGTGGCGTGCTCGCAGCGGGGGTGAAACCTACAGCCCGGTGGAGGATCGAGAAAGCAGCCAAGTCCTCATATCGCCAAGGTCGTACTGCTCCTCCAACAATGTTGGGACGTATTTGACTTTTCTCAAGAGTATGATATACTATGGTCGTAACCCCCCCGGAGATAGCATCTCCGGGCCGACGCCCACCCGCAAGGGTGGGTGTCCCTTTTTCAGGAGAGAAACTCGAGTGAAACGTGTCATCGCCTACATTGACGGCTTTAACCTGTACTTTGGCTTGCGCGACAAGGGCTGGAAACGGTTCTACTGGCTGAACCTCCGCCAGGTCGCCCTGCATCTGCTGAGACCCTATCAAGCCCTGGCTGCGACCAAGTACTTTACCTCCATTGTCACCGCGCCGCCGGCCAAGAACCGGCGCCAAGCCACCTTCCTGGAAGCGCTCGGCACTCTGCCGGAGTTCTCCATCTACTACGGGCACTATCTCGCAGACACGGTCACCTGTAGGAAGTGTGGCCACACCTACACGACACACCGCGAAAAGATGACCGACGTCAATATCGCCACAGAACTGCTCTCCGATGCCTTCACCGACCATTTCGACGTGGCCCTGCTCATCTCAGCCGACAGTGACTTGGTCGGCCCCATCCAAAGGGTGCGCCTCCTGTTTCCTGACAAGCGGGTGGTTGTGATATTTCCTCCGGCTCGACACTCCAATGCGCTCAAGAACATCGCGCACGCCTGCCTGCACCTCGATCGAGCCACCCTGGTCAAGAGTGTATTTCCCGATCAGGTCGTCAAGCCGGATGGTTTTGTGCTTCACCGCCCGGCAGAATGGCGCTAACTGCCTTCCGTTCCCCACAGCAACCCCAGGTTTTCCCGAATCGTCGCCTCCAACTGCGCCATCAGGCGCTCCATCTTTTCCTCGAACGGCTCGTCGTCCTC
>CAYUPJ010000121.1:0-12960 GCA_964446635.1 uncultured Anaerolineae bacterium | reverse complement strand
GCTCCTCACTCAATCGGAGCGGCCCATTGACTTGAAAGAGACAGCCTGACGCCTCGCGTCCACTCAGACGAAAAAAGGGGGCAGATCGGAGTGCAGATCTGCTCCCTTTTTGCATTCTTGCTCTCCCCTCCCTGGCAGGGAGGGGTCGGGGGAGGGTGGTGCTCAGCAAACCAGCCAGATGTCTTATGGATTCAACCAAATTCTGGTATAGAGATTTGCACCCCCAACCCAACCTCCTTCGACAGAGCTCAGGACAGGCTCCCCCTGCCAGGGGGAGGGCGTAAAGGTTACTGCTCCGCAACCACCGCCCGGATCACGTAGTCGCTGACCTGTTTGTGTATATGCACCGTCCCGCCGTCTTCGTAGGCCAGCTCGGTTTCACTGGTGTAGGCCTTCGGTTTCACTGATGTAGCCCTTCAGGACAAGGGGCAGGTAGACTCTCGAGCCGTAGAGCCAACCCATGATGCGCCCCATCAGTTCCTCGCGCTGAGTTTGCTCCGTCACCTTCTCGAAGGCAAAGCCCAGGAAGACCCCACGGCTGTTGTCCTCGGTGAAGCGTGCACCCGCCGTGCTCGTTGCCACCCCCGTGTACTCGATGATGGGCACAGCCAGGGGATCGGCCGGCTTAATGATGTCGGGATAGTAGCTGCCGATAGTGGAGGAAATCCCTTCCAGGATCTCGCCGGCTATGCCCACCACCCCCTTACCACCCCAAGGGGTGGACCGCACATAGTCGATATGGAGGGTCTCCGTAAGAAAGGACCGAGGCGACGTGCCCGCGGCGATGTAGTCGCCAGTGAGGAGTAGCCGACCGTCGCTGCCCAGGTAGTCCTTCACAGCCGCTTGGTCGGTCCTGCTCAGCCCCCACTTGTCCCAGCCCCCGTACCAGATGGCTACGGGGTAGGTCCGCAGAGTAGTCGTGGGCGGCGTGCCGACGTAGTCCGCCGGGAAGAAGTCGTAGCGGGTGTAGCCGTTGGCCTCCAGAGTACCTGTATAGATATCACGCACGTTAGTGGTTGTGTAGTCGTTCTCCACCACCAGGATGTCGGCCCCGGTCAGCACACCAGCCCCAGCGTACTCATCCGTCGTGTAGGCCCAGGGGTGGCTGATGGTAGCCTGGTTGATGATGGGTAGCCCCTTCGTGGCCGGGTCTGCCGTAACCTGGAAGGTCACGGTCTGGGAGCCGCCCGCCGGGATGGTCCCGCTCCACTCGATGCGGTCCAGGGCGGCGTTGTAGGTGGCCCCGCCGGTGACACTGCCGGATACGTAGGTGGCATAGTCAGGGATGGGATCTCGCAGGGTAACCCCCACGGCCTCGGCGCTCCCCGTATTGCGCATGACGGTGGTGAAGGTGAGGGTATCACCGGGTGAGACCGTCAGAGGGGTCACATACTTATAAGAATCGGTCAAGACCGGGGCTTCGATATCCGTCGCCACCTGACGCCAGTGGCTGATGCCGTTGGTCCGGTCCTCGATGAAGGCGGTGTTGAGGATGGCAATGTAGTCGTAGAGAGGCTTGTTGACATCCACCTGGAAGGTGACGGTATGGGAACTGCCACCAGGCACCGTGCCGCTCCATTCGATGCGCTTTTCAGTGGCGTTGTAGGTCGCCCCACCGGTGGCGCTGTTCGCCACGTAGGTGGTGTTGACCGGGATGGTGTCGGTGAGGACGGCGCTGATGGAAGTGGCCTCGGCATTGGCTAACACGATGGAGTAGGTCAGGCGGTCACCGGGGTTGGCTGTGGCCGCGTCCACGTCCTTGGTCGAAGGGGAGAGCCCGAACTCGGTCACGTTCATGGTTACGGGCACAGTGACCACGCTGCTAACCGAGTCGCTGATGTCCACCAGCAGGTCGGCGGTGTAGATCCCTGGGGCCAGGCCTGAGGCATCGAAGGTCACCGCCACGTCCGCCGCCTCGCCAGGAGGCACCGAGCCGCTATTCGGCTCCTCCTCCAACCAGGGGGTGCCAGGGAGAGCCAGCGCGTATTTGATCAGGTTCCCCATGGGTGTGCCGCGGGCACCACCGCTTCCCCATCCATAGGTCAGGGTGGTGACGATCACCTGGCCCGAGCCGTAGGTGTACTGCAGCCAGGCGGCTCCATCGGTGTTCTGGAGCACCACCTGACTGGCGGTGGGATAGCCGGTCAGCCAGCCGTGGTCGGTCGAACCCCACGAGTTGAAATCACTGGTCGTCAGCAAACTCCCGCCGTAGGGCTGGCCGGTGATGTAGGGGTGCTCGGACAACAGGATGGTCTCGGCGTTGTGGGTCCATGTTCGGTGGTAGTCGGTGCCAGCAGGGTCTATGTCGTTGGCGGAGCCGATGTTACCGGCGATGTTGATCACCGCCACCCCACCCGCTTGCACATAGGCGGCCAGGTTGGTCAGGTTCAGGTTCCCGTAGTTGCTCCAGGATGGCTCTAAGTACACCACACGGTATCGCCCCATCGCTTCTGCGGAGAGGGCCGCAAACCCGGTCTCGCTCACGAGATCGTAGGAGTGGCCAGCGAATACTGTCTTGTCCCTGCCATGATCGAGAACCAGGAACTCTGTGGCCGTGATCGGGACCTGCTCCCGAATCCCGAAAGTGAGCGGGTCGGTGCCAAGGTTGTTGATGGTGAGGGTGGTGTCCGTCTGCTGACCGACTCCCAGGGTGGCGGATAGGGAGCTGGGCTCAACCGGTAACTCCTCCACCCAGATGCGGACGCGCACCTGGTCGGCAAAGACGTCGTGGGGGCGACGGAAGACGTTGATGGTAGTGTTGGTCAGGTTTTGCCAGTTGTGGCCATAGAAGCGGCCGTCAACTTCCAGGCCACCTGCCGCCCGCGTGTTGATGCCCACGGCCGCCGACTGGGAAGAGACCCGCACCACGTAGCCATTGGGGTTACCTCCCAGGCCGTGGATGAACGTCCGTGTCTCGCCCTGGGCCACGTCCACCCAGTCACTATCGTAGTCGGGCGTGTCCGGCCGGGTGATGAACACGCGCACCTGGTGTACCGCAGGGTCAGCCCCGAAACGCAGCACCTGGATGGAGGTGTTGGTCAGGTTCTGCCAGGCGGCTCCCTGGAACTGCCCACCGGCCTCCAGGCCACCGAAGGCGTAATGGTGGATGCCCAGGCCGCCAGGAGTCGTGTCCTGAAATTTTATGCCCACGGTGTAGTCGTCCACGTCCCCACCCAGGTTGTGGGTGCGGGTGATCATCTGACCAGGCTGTATGTCCACCCAGCCGCTGTCGTAGTCAAACGGTTCCGGTATCCAGATGCGCAAGCGGACCTGGGCGGCAGCCACGTCATCCGGCATGCGGGTGACACTGACAGAGTCATCGGTCAGGTTGTGCCAATAGGCTCCGAGACGCTGTCCGGCCACGTCCATGCCGCCGTAGGCCCGGTCGTGGATGCCGAGGCCTGGCGACCGGGTATCCCGGAACCAGAGGTCCACGGCGTACAGGGCCGGATCGCCGCCCAGGCCGTGGGTGAAGGTCCTGGTCTCGCCTGGAGCGATGTCCACCCAGCCGCTGCTCCAGCTTGTAGTATCCTGGAGAGCTACGACCTCAGGGTAGACGTCAGGTGGGGTGGCTGAGTTGCTGGCTACAGCACTGCCGGCCAGGAGAAGCAAGGCCACCAATGCCAGACCTCCCACCGCTATCAAGATTCGCACTCGTCTCTCGTTCATTTTTACCCTCCTTGCATTTGCATTATGGTTGTTCCCGCTGGACAGCCACGTCCAGCGTATTTCGGCGTATCGCTTTTGTCATAGTGCCATTTTTCTCCTCCTCACCTCAGGCCTGATATACGATTTGACCGCCGACGATGGTCATGGCCATAGGGATCTGCCACAGCCGCTCCAGCGGCGCCGTGTACGGGTCCTCGCTCCACACGGCCAGGTCGGCCAGCTTGCCCGGCTCGATGGAGCCTTTCACGTCTTCCTCGAAACCAGCGTAAGCCGAGCCCATGGTGTGCGCCCGCAACGCTTCTTGAATGGTCAGGCACTGCTCGGGCCCCATGACCTCGTTGGAGAAGTTGATGCGCCGCACCCCGCCAAAGAGGGTCGCCTGCGGGGTGAGCCAGGGGGTGGTCGGCGCGTCGGAGCCCAGGGCCAGGGGGATGCCGGCCTCTAGCCACTCCCGGGTGACCATAAATCGCCGCGTCCGTTCCTCACCAAACAACTCGACGTAGTGATCGCGGCTCTTGATCAGCCGGGCAAACTGCGGCTGGGTGCTGACCACCACCCCCAGGTCCTTGATGCGCTGGGTGGCTTGCGGCGTGGTCAGGACGCAGTGCTCGATGCGGTGGCGAGGATCAGGACGCGGATTGGCGTTCATGGCCGCTTCGTAGGCATCCAGCGTCAGGTCCACCGCCGCGTCGCCCACGCAGTGGACGCAGATCTGGAGGCCGGTGTCGTGCAGGGCGCGGACGGCGTCCTTGAAGCTCTGGGGCTCCCAGGTGGGCATGTCCCAGCGCACGCCGTTGTGAGGCTGGTGACAGTAGGCCATCAGCGCCTGGCCGTCCAGCAGGAACTTGAAGCCGGCGAAGCGCATGAAACCATTCCCCTGGTAGTATTCGATTTCTTTCAGCGCCCGCTCCAGGTCACTGGGCCATTCCAGGGTGTAGTAGACCCGGCCACGGATGAGCATCTTCCCCTCCCGGTCGGCGTCAAAGTAGGCGCCGATAGTGTCTACGCCCCGCACGTTGTTGTCGTGGAAGGTGGTGACCCCACAGGCGGCGAAGGCCGGCTGAGCCGAGGCGATGAAGCCCCGCGTCATCTCTGGCGTCGCACGGGGGGCGACCCGTCGCAGCACGTCCATGGCGCGGTGGTTGTAAAACACGCCGGTCGGCTGGCCGTTGGCGTCCTTCTCGATCAGCCCGCCCTCCGGACTGGGGGTGGCAGCGGTGACGCCGGCCGCCTCCAGGGCCCTGGTATTGCACGAGCCATAGTGTCCGCCCTGTTGGAGCAGCCACACCGGATGGTTGGGCGAGACCGGGTCCAGGTCATGGCGGTTGGGGAGGCGCTCGCCCACAACCATGAAGTAGCCCATTATCCATTCCCCTTCCGGCTTCTGGGCTACGACCTCAGCCAATTTGGCCCGCATGTCGTCCAGGTTTGTGATCTCAGGGGGCAGGAAGGGGACGTAGAAATCCTGCAACTGGCCCAGCACCTGCAGGTGGTTGTGGGGGTCAATCAGGCCTGGGGTGACGGCTTTGCCGCCCAGGTCCATCACCTTCGTCTTCTCGCCCACCAGGGCGCGGATGGCTTCGTCGCTGCCCACGGCCAGGATGAGCCCATCCTTGAGCGCCACCGCGTGGGCAATGGTATCGGCCGGGTCCACGGTGATGGCTTTGCCGTTAACTAATACCAGATCGGCTGCTAGCTCGGGCGGGAGGGGTGTATCAGTTGGCGAGGGAACGGGCGTGTCAGTCGGGGAAGGGAGAGGGGTAGCAGTTGGTGGGGCGAGGGCCTCGGTAGCCGTGGGTATCGGCGATGGAGGAGGTGGCGTGGGTGTGCCAAGCCTGGCCCTGCGCCCGCAGGCCTCCAGCAATCCTCCGACCATGACCGCACCGGCTGTCAGCGCTGATTTCTTGAGGAAATTCCTCCTCGTGATACGCTTAGTTCTTCCTGGCATTTGTCTGCCTCCTGGTGGGAATGCGATCCAGACCTCGTAACTGCTCAGCCCATGTCATTGCGAGGAGCGTTTTTTGCGACGAAGCAATCTCCTCCTTGCGGCATGGGGATTGCTTCGCTTCGCTCGCAATGACAGCCTGAGTAGTCACCAGACCTCGGAGGTTTTCAGACGTGATTTCACGAGCAAACCAGTCAGATAATCGAGGCAACGTTGCCAGCGCAGGCAATGCTGGAAACCTCCGAGGTCTTAAAACTGATGGTTACTTAATGGTCACCCAGGCGAAGCCGAAGAGGTGGGTCTTCCCTTCGTCCCAGACCTCCACGAGATAGGTGCCTGGGGGCAAGTCGGAAATCCGGGCGCTGAGGTCGTAAGGGCAGAGGCAATCACAAGGGCCACCTTGAGGATAGGTCTCCCGCTCGATGAGCTGCAGCAGGGGGCGCTGGTCAATGAGATCTATGACCATAGTGGCGCAGCAGTTGTAGGTAGCCTCACGGTGCTCCATCACGATGTCGTGCCCCTCCACCCAGATCTCGACCTGATCTCCCCTGGCCCTTCCTGGTGAGTCCAGGCAATCGCTGGCCGCGTAGCTGAAACCCACACCTTAGTGGGCCTTCATGACCAAGGGCAGGTGCACCTTGAATTCCCTCAACCAGATGCGGACGCGCACCTGGTCGGCCACCCAGTCGTTCGGACGGCGGAGGACGCTGATGCTCGTATCGGTCAGGTTCTCCCAGTTGGTTCCGAAGAAGCTGCCACTGGCCTCAAAACCGCCAAGGAAGCGGTGGTTGATGCCGATGCCACCGTCGGTGTCCTTCTGCCCTTCACGGACGATGTAGAGATTCGGGTTTCCGCCCAGGTTGTGGGGGAACGTCTTGATCGTACCTGGGGTGATGTCTACCCAGCCACTGTCCCAATCGGGCGGGTCGGGGACGAAGATGCGGACGCGCACCTGATCGGCCCAGCCATCATTCGGATAGCGCAATACGTCTATGGTGGTGGCTGTCAGGTTCTGCCAGGCCGCCCCGCGGAACTGCCCACCGGCTTCCAGTCCACCGTAGCCTCGGGTGTTGATGCCGATGCCGCCCGACGTCGTGTCCTTGAACCACAGGCCAACGACGTAGTCGTCCACGTTCCCGCCCAGATTGTGGGTGAATGACTTCACCTCGTCTGTGGCAATGTTCACCCAACCGCTGTCCCAGGCGGGGGGATCGGAGAACCAGACACTCACCCGCACCTGATCGGCAAAGGTGTCGTCCTTATTACGGAACACCTGGATGGTCGTGCTGGTCAGGTTCTGCCAATGGGCACCATAGAAATTGCCGCCAGCTTCGAGCCCGCCAGCGCCCCGGTCGTTGACGCCGATGCCGCCTGGGTCGGTGTCCCTGAACCACAGCTCAACGGCGTAGTCATCTGGGTTTCCGCCCAGGTTGTGAGTGAACGTCGTGGCCGTGTCGGTGGCAATGTCCACCCAGCCGCTGCTCCAGAATGAGTTGGACTGGAGGGTCACGGCGCTCTCCGGGTAGGCGTCGGGGGAACCGATCATATCGCCAGCCAGGACATTGCCAGCAAGGAATAGCAAGGTCGCCAGTGCCAGGCCTCCCACCGTTATCCAGATGTGCATTCTTTTGTTCATTTTTCCCTCCTTTGTTTTTTTCGTATGGTTCACCCCTCCTGAGAGAGGATGACCACTTCCATCTCGCACAGGTCGCGGAAGCGCTCGGCGTCCTTGATGGATCCCACGATGGCGCTGTGGTGCATGGGGATGGCCACCTTGGGCCTGATCCTGTTGGCCGCCTGGGCGGCCTCGTCAGCGGTCATGGTGTAAGTCCCTCCCACGGGCAACAGCGCGATGTCGGCCTCAATGTCATCCATCTCGGGGATGACGTCGGTGTCGCCAGCGTGATAGATACGCAGTCCTCCCACGGTAAGGATGAAGCCCACGTGGCCGCTCTCCTTCGGGTGAAAAGGCACGCCGGGGCTGCGGAACTTGCTCACGTTGTAGGCGGAGACTGCCTCGATGGGGATACCTAGCACGGTGATGCTATCGCCCGGCTTGACCACACGCACGTCGCCCTTTAGCTTCTGGGCCACCGCAGCAATGGTCACAATGACAGTGTCATCTTTAGCTATCTTGGCTACATCGTCTGGAGAATAATGATCGAAGTGGTCGTGAGTGATGAGGATCAGGTCAGCCTTTGGGAGTTCACCTTGCAACTCATAAGGGTCGGTGTAGATGGTCTTGTCGTTCTCGATCCTGAAAGTGTCGTGTCCTAACCAATGGATGTTCTCAATCATTTTGCACCTCCAGTTAGAATTCTTGACCTTGCCTAGTATAACACCTTTCTCGTTCTTAGTCAACAGCTTGTCCTTCGGGCTGGTGTGTGTTATAATGGGGTTCAAACACCGAGGTGCAGGATTTGCGGATTGCTCTAACAAACGCGCCACCGATCCGTGAATCCTGCCGATCCGTTGTTCTCCACCCCATCCAAAACAGGAAAGGATCAAGATGAACCTCGACGAACTCAGACAAGGGTTTCCTCTGACACAGGAATGTACCTTTTTAGACCACGCGGCTACCTCACCCTTGCCCGCCCGGACGCGGGCGGCTATGACCAGGTTCATAGAAACGCGCCGTTTCGTGCGTGAGGCCTGGGAGGAATATAAGACGTTGGACCAGGATCTACGCCGAACTCTGAGCCAACTGATCAATGCTTCCCCCGAAGAGATCGCCTTTGTTCAGAACACTGCAGAAGGCATCAATGTTGCCGCCCACGCCATCCCCTTCCAGGCCGGCGACAATGTGATCTTCTGCGATATGGAGTACCCGGCTAACGTGTATCCCTGGATGAACCTGGGGCGACGCGGAGTGGACATCCGCATCATCCCCAATCGTGAAGGCGGGCTGGCTCTGGATGACCTCGAAGAAGCCGTTGATGAGCGGACTAAAGCGGTGGCAGTAAGCTCTGTGGAGTTTCTGACCGGCTTCCGGAACGACATTAAGGGCATCGGCGAACTATGCAAGGCCAGGGGGATCTACTTCGTGGTGGACGGCATCCAGTCCCTGGGAGTTATCCCGCTCGACGTGAGGGAATGTCAGATAGACATGCTCTCCTGCGGCGGCCCCAAATGGCTTTTGGGACCGTGCGGCCTGGGGTTCTTTTTCTGCCGTCGGGAGCTAATCGAAGAGGTGATCCCGGCTTATGCCGGTGCCACCAGCGTGGTGGATTTTCTGAACTTCCGCGACTACGACCTCACCTTCCTGCCCGATGCCCGGCGCTTTGAGATGGGGACGCCAAATCTGGTGGGCATGGTGGGATTGCTGGCTTCTGTCAGCCTTTTGATGGAAGTTGGCATCGAGGAGATTCAGCGCTGGACGTTACACCTTACCGATGTCCTCATCGAGGACCTGCAGAGGCGAGGCTACCAAATCACCAGTTGCCTGCGGTCTGAGCATCGCTCGGCCATCGTCTCCTTTCCTACACCCGACGTCGAGATTGTCTACGACAAGCTCATTGTCAACAAAGTCATCGTCTCCCGGCGCGAAAACTACATCCGTGTCTCTCCCCACTGCTACAATACCGAGGAAGAAGTGTTGCGCGTGGGTCAAGTTCTTGAAGGAATTTAGAAACCAGGTTTTTTAAGAGGAAAAACCTGGTTTCTCAAGAAGGAGATTGTTGCCCATGATGAGCAGAAACAAGCTAGATCATCTCTACCAAGGCGGGGTTTTGAACTTTGCTCACCGAGGAGCCAGCCAGAACGCTCCGCAGAACACCCTGGCTGCTTTTCGCCTGGCCAGGGAGATGGGAGTTGACGGCGTGGAGCTGGACGTGCAGGTTTCTAAGGACGGCGAGGCTGTGGTCATCCACGACTTCACGGTAGACGCCACCACCGACGGCCAGGGGCCGGTCAAGGACAAGACCCTGGCCGAGCTGAAAGAGCTAGACGCCGGATCCCGGTTCGATGCCAGGTTCGCCGGGGAGCGAATCCCCACCCTGGAGGAAGTCATTGTCGAGGTCGGCCACCAACTGGTTTTGAACATCGAGTTGAAGGCCAGGGCCTTTGGCAGCGCCCACTTGGTGGCCGAGGTAGTGCGGCTCATCGAGGATCATGGCCTCATCCACCGGGTCATCGTTTCCTCGTTCAACCCTCTGGCCTTGCGTCGCGTCAAGAAGCTTAACCAGCGCATTGCCACCGGCTTGCTCTACTACTTTGACCTGCCAGCTCACCTGCTTCGGGCTTTGCTTTTGTTCTTAACTGAGCCCGACGCCTTGCACCCGGAGAAGCACCTGGTCACCCAGGAATATATGCGTTGGGCAAAAGAGAGGGGCTATCGCGTGAACGTCTGGACAGTGGATGAACCAGCCGAGATGGAGCGCCTCATCGCCCTGGGTGTGGACGGCATCATCACCAACCGTCCTGACGTGCTGAGAGAGGTTACTGTAGCGAGTTGAGCGCTTTGAGAATCTGAAAAGTGAGGATGGTGAAACATCATGGCGGACTTAAGAGCATTAACCGAACTGATATCTCTGAAGGGCAAACGAGCTCTCATCACAGGCTCGGCTGCTGGCATTGGCAGGGCTATCGCCTACAGATTTGCCGAGGCAGGGGCAGATTTAGAGTTGGTGGATATTGACAGCGAGAGGCTAGCAGCCACGAAGAACGAGCTGGGAGGATTCGGGACAGAAGTCAATGTCCACCAGACAGACATATCGAGTAGGGAGGAGAGGGACAGGTTGTGGGAGAGCTTGAGCGGAGATAGGCCGGACATCCTGGTTAATAACGCTGGTATCTATCCGTTCAAGGAATTTTTGGATGTTGACGAGTCCTTCTACAAGAGGGTCATCGAGACCAATCTGGATTCGGTCTACTGGATGTGCCAACACATGATAAGCAAACGATTGAAATTAGGGGGTGTGATTATCAATGTAGGGTCTATCGAGGCTGTTGTGGCATTTAAGGAAGATTTGGCTCACTATAGCGTGAGCAAGGCGGGGGTCATTGCCCTGACCAGAGCCCTGGCTAAGGAGCATGGAAAGCATGGCTTCAGAATAAATACAGTAGTACCCGGGGGGATCATCACCCGAGGGACAAAGAGGGCGGCCAAAGGCATATTCCGCTTTGATTTTGGCCTTATCAAAACGGGCATCGAATTCAAGCAACGGCTGCCCATCGGCCGACTTGGACAACCGGATGAGGTGGCCTGCATAGTTCTGGTTCTTGCCAGTGATCTTTCCAGCTATGTACATGGCGCAGCCATACCCGTTGATGGAGGATTCCTGGCGGTGTAGGTGCTAGATGCCATAATTGGCCGAAATTGAAAATCTATGGTATAATAAAAGCAGTTGGCTGAGTTCTCTGAAGCAAACAGGCTGAAAAGGCTGTGAACAGGAGTAGTAGGCCATCCCCGCAGAGAGCCGGGTCATGGTGGGAGCCCGCCAGGGCGCCAACGGGGAGCGCCGAAAGGCTGAACTCGCCTGGGAGCCGCAACGGTGAAACGTAGGGGCGGAATGCCGTGTCTGCCCCCGGACTAGTCGTTGCCGAGTAGCGTCGTTAAAGGCTGAGAGCGGATGGATAGCGTGGGGCTGTAGCGCAGTTGGGAGCGCGTCTCAATGGCATTGAGAAGGCCAGGGGTTCGAATCCCCTCAGCTCCACTACAACCATCAAGCAGGGTGGTACCGCGGAGAAGCCCCCTTCGTCCCTGAGGCGAAGGGGGCTTTTATTAGCTTAGGTAAAGGAGCAGACCAATGACTGATAAGTATATCCCTCAACGGATCGAATCCAAGTGGCAAGAGCAATGGGAGGCCGACGGGCTTTACCGGACGGTGGAGGATCCGACCCGGCCCAAGTACTATTTCCTGACCATGTTGCCCTATCCGTCGGCCGACTACTTGCACATCGGCCACTGGTACGTGATGACTCCCTCCGATGCCCGGGCGCGCTACATCCGTATGAATGGCTACAACGTCTTCTACCCCATCGGCTTCGATGCCTTTGGGCTGCCCGCCGAAAACGCAGCCATCCAACACGGCATCCATCCCTTCAAATGGGCGTGGGATAGCATCGAAGTCATGCGCCGCCAGCTTCGCTCGATGGGAGCGATGTGGGCCTGGGACCGGGAGGCGGTCTCCTGCCTGCCCGGCTACTACAAATGGACGCAGTGGTTCTTCCTCAAGTTCTACGAAGCCGGTTTGGCCTATAAGAAGATGGCCTCGGTGGACTGGTGCCCCCAGTGCAACACCACCCTGGCCCGAGAGCAGGTGTGGGGAGAGGATCGGCACTGCGAGCGCTGCGGCACGCCGGTCATCAAGAAGGACCTGGAGCAATGGTTTTTCCGCATCACCAACTATGCCGACGAGCTCCTGGATTACTCCAAAATAGACTGGCCGGACCGCATCTGCGCCATGCAGAAGAACTGGATCGGCCGCAGCGAGGGCGCAGATGTCACCTTCCCTATTGCAAGTTCCCCCTCTCCCACGGAGTGGGAGAGGGGGTCAGGGAGTGAGGGTATCGTCGTCTTCACTACGCGGCCCGATACTCTGTGGGGCGCCACCTTCATGGTCCTGGCCCCGGAGCACCCACTGGTGGACAAATTGACCACGCCGGAGCACCGCGAGGAGGTGGAGGCCTACAAGTTCCAGGCCTCCCGCCAAAGCGAGATTGACCGCCTGAGCACCGAGCGAGAGAAGAGCGGCGTGTTCATCGGCGCCTACGCCATCAAGCCGGTCAATGGCGACCGTATCCCCATCTGGATCGCCGACTACGTGATGATGACCTATGGCACGGGGGCCATCATGGGCGTGCCCGCCCACGACGAGCGGGACTTCGCGTTCGCCCTCAAGTTCGGCTTGCCCATCATTCCGGTCATTGACCGCCCCGACGGGGTGGCGAAGAGTTTCGCCTTCCCTGGCTCCATGCGACCTGGCTTGGCGGAGAAGTTGTCCGAGGCCGGCATTGAGTTCACAGCAAGCCCATACTGCGACTTGGGTGAAGCGCTGTACGTCACCCTACGCGGCGACGCGCAGATAGACCGCTACATCGCGCTGGCGCGGACGCACATCCAACCCGGTCACTGGAACACGGTGGTCGGCGGGCGCTGGCTCTTCATCTTCGATGACGGTATCCGGGAGTTCGACTCCGTGGAAGCTGATGGCGAGATCCTGGCTCACTGCAAGGAACTGACGCCCTCGGTGCAGGACAAACGCACAGTTATGGAGTTGTTGTGGAACGTCGAGTTCTACCGCGACGTGCTGCTCCACACCGAGTATGCCACCATGATCAACTCCGGCCTCTTCACCGGCACGCCGGGCGACGTGGCAGTGCAGAAAGTGACGGAGTGGCTGGAG
>CAYUPJ010000120.1:10972-12960 GCA_964446635.1 uncultured Anaerolineae bacterium | reverse complement strand
TGGCTGACTTGCGCCAAACCGCCCGGACTGAGGAGTTTGAGGCGATGAGCAGTAGTTATCGCCTGGAGATCGAGCGCATGCAGGCTGAGGTGTTGGAATACCTGCTCTGTCCGATCACGGTGCAAGTGGAGTTGCAGCCAGCGTAGTTTGGGGTATCGTCACTGGAGTATAAGCGCCGCGTAACAAGCGACGAGCTCAGGCGATGTCCTGAGTTTATCGAAGGGACAAGGCTCAGGACAAGCATGCGGGAGATGGCGAAGCACCCGCGGGAGTTCGAACAGTGGAATAAGGAAGGAGAGAGGCAAATGAGGGACAAGGATCTGCTGGAACGAATCACGGTGGACCCCAAGGTCATGGTTGGCAAGCCGGTCATTCGCGGAACACGAATCCCGGTGGCGCTCATCTTGAAGATGTTAGGGCAGGGCATTCCGGTCGAGGAGATTCTGCGTGAGTATCCCCGGTTGGAAAAAGTGGACATCGAGGCCGCCATAGCGTATGCAGCGCGCGTGGTAGAGCACGAAGAGGTGTTTCCTCTGCCGGTGCGGGGTGAGTTGGTGCCGGCATGAAGTTCCTGGTGGATGAATGCACGGGCACATCGGTGGTAGCCTGCCTGCGTGACGAAGGTCACGATGCAGTGGCTGTGGTCGAGGTAATGCCCGAGGCAGATGACGAGGAGATTCTAGATCGCGCGGTGGCCGAAGGCCGGATTGTGGTGACCAACGACAAGGACTTTGGTGAGATGGTCTTTCGCAGTGGGCTGGCGCATCGGGGCGTGGTATTGTTGCGTTTGCGAGACGAACGGGCAGAGAACAAGATTCGGATGATGAAGGTCGTGTTGGCGCAAGTCGGTGAACGGTTGCGAAACCATTACGTCGTGGCCACTGAGTCAGGGATTCGTGTGCGGTGATGGCGTTTTTGGAACAGTAGCACTTTCCAGCGTTACCCATCGTTTGCGAAAGGATAGTCAGTGAAAGTTCTTCATGTCGTTGGTGCTCGCCCACAATTCATCCTTGTACTGAGCCTTGTCCTGAGCTCTGTCGCTTGTACTGAGCCCAGTCGAAGTGAAGGGTTGTCGAAGTGAAAGCTGCACCGCCTGGCAAGGCGCGCATCGGGTTGTTGATTCCCTGATCACTGGTTCTCTGATCCCTGATTACTGAGTGGCGCTCTTAACCTGATTGCTATCCGCCTGCAATAACTCTGTAACAACCACCTGGTATTATTGATGAAGTCGGACGTGGCAAGAAGCAGTGACTAGCCGCGACTATTTGAACGGAAACAAGTAAGGAGGTAGCCATGTTTCAAAAAGTGTTTCTCGAGACAACTCGAGCGAGAAGATTCCGATCGGCAATGATCGCCCTCTGTGCCATAGGGGCCATTGTGCTCGTGGCGGTGGGGCCATCCCCGCTGCTGGCTAATCCAGGCACGGTAACCGTGCGGGTGGACCCAGCGACACGAGCGGCGCCAGTCAATGGGACGTTCACAGTGGACATTGTGGCCAACGTGGGCGCGGAGATGAATCCAAACGGCCTGGGTGCCTATCAGTTCGACCTGGTGTACGATTCGAACTACCTGGAAGTGATTTCAGTGAGCGAGGCCGGTAAGCTGGATGACACGGGCCGGACGGTGGTCGAACTGGGGCCGAACATAGACAATCCTGACGGTCGTACGACGTTTGCCGCGTACAGCCACCCACCGTTGGACGTTAGCGGTCCCGTGAGTAGTACTGTAAAGCTGGCCACAGTGACACTACAGGCCAAGCAGGCTGGCGTTACGACGCTGAACCTGGAGAACGCGCTGCTGACGGACACCCAGGCAAACGCGTGGCCGGATGCGGGGGCAGGGCGTGAGTTGAACATTGAGGATGGTACAGTTACCGTGTGGCAGCTCTCCACAGAGCATTGGTTCCCTTGGTACGACAACCTCAACATGAGCACCTGGGTGTTGGTGGGCAATCCCAGCCAGACGGAGACGGCCCAGGTTGACATCTA
>CAYUPJ010000120.1:0-10872 GCA_964446635.1 uncultured Anaerolineae bacterium | reverse complement strand
TGAGCACCAATGGGGTGAAGGTGTTCACCAGCGAGAGGGTGCACTTCGCCAACAACACCTGCTTCAGTGAGGTCATGGGAGTGCCAACTGAGCAGTTGTCCACGGAGTACTGGTTCCCCTGGTACGACAATCTCAACATGAGCGCCTGGGTGTTGGTGGGCAATCCCAGCCAGACGGAGACGGCCCAGGTTGACATCTACATTGCTGGTGTGAAGAGGGGGAGCTATAGCATCTCCCCTGGGGGTCGGGTGACGCCCAAGTTTGGGGTGATGGATGGGCCGGTGCGGGTGGTGAGCACCAATGGGGTGAAGGTGTTCACCAGCGAGAGGGTGCACTTCGCTAATAATACTGACTTCAGCGAGGTCATGGGAGTGGTGATACCATAGAAGCGACATCCATATATAGCTCGGCTGCCCTCACGGGCCAACACACCACTGCTGCTAGGGACCTTGCAAACCGTCCTTGTGTCCCAGAACATTTCCGGTGTTTTCCTAACCGCGCGGCGAGGCCCGGGCAAGAGACACCAGCAACTCGCCAAGATCCCAGGCTCTGCTCAATTCATGAGATGCGACAGGATCAACAAACAAGGTTGGCTATGGTTCCCTGGGTTGCGCCACGCTCAACTGGGGCCGGAGGGGTAGTTCCACTCGCGTCTGGTTGATCAGGTGAATGGCCATTGGCAGAGGGTGGCGCAGCAAGGCCTAGCCACCTCCAGAGAATCGCACTCTTGTTACTGACAGGTCTGCAAGATACTGGGTAGGGATCGCATGAGTCCCTGTATACTGCGGTTGCCAGCTAAGATCCTCCACACAATGACGGCAGGGCAAATGGCTCACTCTACCACGGTATTGGTGAGCTGTACCCCTCGCACATGGGGAAAGGTGAGCAGGCGCTCACGATACTTCTTCAGATGTTTGACCAGCCGGGCCACATCTGCATCAGTGGGTTCCTTGGCCAGGAGGCAATCCAGCCACCGGCGTGAGGTGATCGCCTGCTTCTGATCGCTGTTCAACACTCTACTCTGGCGCACGGCAGGATCAAAATTGGATACATAGGCTCGGCCTTGTGTGCCAGCCGCTGACCCACACGGCCAACATTCCTCATGCCACCGTCAACCCCAGCGCCTTGTGCAAGGACCTGTGACTGCCCCAAGCCACTGAACCTTACACACTTTCCTTCTCAACCATTGCTCCGCGCCGTCGGGCTGGGACTTTGCGTCTTGTCATCGACCCCGCACTGTTCCAGCCCCCCAAGACTACTCAGCACCTCTGCCTCACGTCTTGCTAATCCTTGCCGCCCCCCCCACACAGGGCAATTCCCCCCGCATTTATTGCCGACTTGTTGTGCCTTTGTGCCTAACTCTCTCCAGCGACTTATTGCGCCGGAGAGAGCCCGCCTCAACCCTCAGCTATGCTCCAGAAACCTCTTCAATCTACCCCGCTCGTGCATATGACCCTGTCACCGCTGACTCTTCCCTTAAACCTCTACAGATTATTGCGGAACTCTGGAGTCAATGTGATTGACAGAGAGCCAAGAAACGAGTACAATATAGGCACCTGCTATCAGCCACTTTTTCATCCTTCTTCCTTAAAATCCACGTTGTGGTTGATGGATTGGACTTTGGACAAATCATATCTGACCCGATTTTTGCCAAACCTTGCGTCCATTGACCACCTACACATAGTGGTGGATTGCCGATATACCACTATATATGGCGGGCAAGGCACGTGCAGGATCGCCTCAACCGCCCGAAAGCCATTTTGTCCAAAGTCCAAATAGTATGCGAGGAGGCTGTTATTGAGAGGGTTCGAAGCAAAGGGCTTGGTCTCTTGGTTTCTTAGCGACGCTATGTTTAGGAGACTGATAAAGAATTCTTCATGGCTCTTCGCCGCCAATGTAGGCACCTCGATCATTGGTTTCCTTCAATCTATCATTATCGCTCGCTCGCTTGGGACAGAGGGTTACGGGCTTTTGGCATTGATAATCACTTACGTTATGATGGTTAACCAGTTAACAGATTTCAGGGTTTGGGAGACTGCAACAAAATACGTAGCAGAGTTTTGGGTCAAGGAAGATAAACCAAGAGCCCTGGCGACAGTAAAGCTGTGTTATCTAATAGATGCCTTGACCGGGATAGTAGCTTTTTTCATCGTTGTTTGGACAGCACGGCTAGCAGCAAACTGGATCCTGCGGCAGCCGGGTGTTGCAGATCTGGTCATCCTATACGCTGTGACTCTTCTCTTCGCGACGGTGAACGGTACTTCAACGGCTATCTTACGAGTTTTCAATAAATTCTCCTGGCTAACACTCAATTCCACCTCACTTGCGCTGGTAAAGTTCTTATTAGTGGTTTCTGTTGTTTCTTTGGAACGTGGATTAAGGGGAATTATAATTGCTTATATAGTGGGGGAATTCATCGAAGGGCTGACAACCACAGCTCTGTCTTTAAGGGTGATAAGAGCTACGTTGTGGGAGGCGAAAGGGGAAGCGGCGATTTCGCTCTTGCGAGGTCGATCGAAAGAAATAGGGAAGTTCCTGCTGAACACCAACCTAAACGCTCTTCTTAAGATGGTTCGCAACCTCGATGTTATGACAGTAGGTTACTTACGGTCACCTATCGAGGTTGGCTATTACAGAGTAGCTAAGGATTCAATGAATTTATTGGCATTAACAAGTGATCCAATCTATTTCGCTATTTATCCTGAACTTGCGAGAATATGGGCGAGTAAGGATAAAGAGACATTCAAGGCATTTATAAGAGGAGTAACAGTTTTCATGGGAGCAGTGTTCTGGCCTTTGCTCGGGGGGGTCTTTGTTTTTGCTCCTTCTATTATCGAGTGGACGGTGGGAAAGGATTTTTTGCCAGCCAGCAATGCTATCCGTATCATGGTATGGATGCTAGCATCGCTTCCGCTGATATGGGCAGGCCCTGCCCTGTTAGCCATGGACCGGGCAGATTTGGCTTTCAGAGTAGGGTTATTAACCACTATCATCATGGTTGTTAGTCTATTGTTGCTAGTTCCCTTCTTAGGATATATCGGAGCTGCTTTGGCATTCCTCATTTATTACTTGTCATGGATAGTTGTAGTGATAGTTCTGTTTTACAAACTGAAGCTTATCCGGAGGGAGTCCAGCGACTGCGTTTGTATAAAAGCTCGAACCGAGAACCTGTGAGATATATGAGCCGCTTCCTTGCGTCCTTGTGCGCCTCAATTTCCCACCCTCAATACTGATTTATAGCCAATACGAACGTGTTTGCAAAAAGAGACGTCAAAATGCGAATACTGTTTATCACGACCGGTGATCGATTTAACCCATCAACCCGACTTCGAGTTTATCAATATCTAAATTTATTTCAAGAAGAGGGGTTTGAAACGCAGGTTGTTCAATGGCCCAAAAGCAGAAGTAGTAGGATGAGAATCTTGCCTTTTATTGTCTGGAGAATGTACGAATCTGATGTAATCTTTGTGCAGAGAGTTGTTTTTGGCAGGCTTTTTCTCGACACATTTCTTTCAACATTGGAGTTATTTGCAAAACCGCTCTTCTTTGATTTTGATGATGCGATTTATGCTATTCCGTCGTCACAAATAGAAGTCTCAGATGGACTAGTTTGTTCGCCGAGAAAGCCTCTCCTCGACAAGATCTTGCCTCAAGCGAAAGTAGTGCTCGCTGGTAATAGTCATCTGGCGGATTATGCGCAGAGACGCAATCCCAATGTCGAGGTCCTACCAACAGTTCTAGATGTGCCATTGCTCCCCACAAAGGATCACATAAATAGGAAAGGTGTGGTCATCGGTTGGATTGGAACGCCGGATAATTTCTTTTATCTGCAGACTATACGGCCGGCTCTTGAGCGTCTATGTGAGAAATATGGATCGAGGATTATTCTTAGGGTTATTTCTTCAAAGCGGTTTGTTCTAGACTCAGCACCAGTTGAGAATGTAACATGGGGCTTGGATAAAGAGATCGAGCAAGTATTGTCGCTCGACGTAGGTATAATGCCGCTGACAACTGATGAATGGGCGCGAGGAAAGAGCGGTTTTAAGGCAATCTTCTATCAGTCTCTAGGAATCCCGGCGGTTGTGACTCCTACGGAAGTTGTGCAGAATGGGCGGACAGGTTTTTATGCAAGTACGATTGAGGAATGGATAGACAAAATCTCGCTTCTAGTAGATGATATAAGCCTGCGCAAGGCTTTTGGATTAAGTGCGAGGAATTTCATGGAAAGAAAATATTCCTTGGAACACAACTTCCGTCGTCTTCTTACTCTGCTGAGTACAACGGTATATCGCTGACACAGGTAATTGGGTACTGTTAACGATCTTCGCATTGTTGAGATTGGAAATGAAATAAGACGACTTTGAACCAAAAAGGAGAAGTGAGAAGGTGAGAAATCTATGCTACATTGCTAATTCCGTCATTCCATCGACTTGGGCGAATAGCATTCATCCGATGAAAATGTGCAGTGCATTCTCCGCGCATGGGCTAGAGGTCGAGTTGGTGATACCTTTGCTACCGCGTCAGCTCAAGGCTTGGTTAATGATGAAGCTTGAAAAAGTCGATGTATGGAGTTACTACTCGGTTAACCGCAAATTTGCGATTAAGAGACTTTTATTCCCTAACCTTGTGTTCTGGTACAAACTGCCTACTTTTGGCTTTTTCAGTTCTCTTTATGCTAAATTCAAAGGATTCAATTGGGTCTATAGTGACAATCTGTGGGCGGCATATTGGCTTTGCCGACTGAGGGTACCGGTAGTATTCGAAGCAAACGATTTCGCTGAGAATGCAAGAGAAAGGATATTCTTGCCATTTCTAAATATCACAACTAGAGATGAATTTTTGGGGATTATTGCGATCTCTAGAAAAATAGCAGAGCAGTATGAACAACTAGGGATGGCTGAGGACAAAATTCTAGTGGCTCGTATGGCTGTTGATCCAGCCAGGTTTGAGCCGTGTCTAGGCAAAGATCAAGCTAGGGCACAGCTAGCCTTGCCTGCTGGCCGGGCAATAGTTTGCCATTCCGGGAATCTCTATCCGGGGAGAGGCATTGACGAGCTTTTGGATTGTGCTGCCTTGCTAAAGGATGTCCTATTTGTTTTCATCGGCGGATCTAGAAGCGATATAGAAAGATATCGCATGGAGGCAAGGAAGCGTAGCTTAGATAATGTAACCTTTAAGGGCTATGTCCCTCATAGGGAAGTGCCTACCTATCTATGTGCAGCCGATGTTCTTGTAATGCCTTACACTACAAAAGTGCCAACAGTGGATTCTATGTCCCCTATGAAGATGTTCGAGTATATGCAGGCATGTCGGCCAATAGTGGCCACGGATCATTCCCCGATTAGAGAGGTTTTGAAACATCTTCGCAATGCTATTCTGGTCAAACCAGATAGCGCAGAAGCGTTAGTAACGGGCATACGGGAGGTCCTCGAGAATCACACATTGGCTAAATCGATTGCTGAGCAAGCCTATAAAGATGTGCAATCATATACATGGGACAATCGAGCTAAAACGATATTGCAATTCATAGATCACAGGCTGTATTAGAAGTGGCACACAACAAGAGGCAGGAAAAGCTTCGTATTCTATACATTGACCGAGCCAGCACGATCAGTGGAGCGGAACGAAGTCTACTTTGTCTAATCGAGGGCCTCAATAAAGAGGCGTATAGTCCTCTGTTAATGTGTCCCGGTCCCGGTCCACTTTCTGAGTTCTGCGCGACTCACGGTATTAATGTCGTGCATGTCCCTTTGCGGTATATTCGTAAATTCTCTAATCCTTTGGCATTTCTGCCCTATTTATGGGATGTCCCCCGCGCTGTGTATCAAATTGTGCGAATTGGACAGTCCAAGCAGATTCACCTTATACATTCCAATTCACCTTCTATAGCAATCTATGGTGGCTTGGCAGCTAGATTCTTAGGCATCCCGCATATCGTTCATATCCGGGACATATATTCAGGAACAGCCGCAGCCTGGCTGATGGGGATGCTTGTGCAGCGAACAGCCGATGTGATTCTTGCTGTGTCAGAAGCTGCAAAATCATCTTATGTCCAAGCCAATCCAAGCTTGGCGGGGCGAATCAAAGTTGTCTACAATGGCGTAATTGTCAATCGGTTTGCCCAAAGCAAGAAGTCTTCAGTTTTGTGGGAATATTCCATTCCACAAACTTGTACCTTGGTGGGTTGGATTGGACAACTATCTGCTGCTAAAGGGGTCAAAGTGCTTGTAGAAGCCGCACAAATGGTAATAAGAAGATTTCCAGAGGTGCGTTTTCTCGTGGTAGGCGAAGCTCTAGAAAGCCGGGACCGAGGTTATAAGAGAGAACTGCTCAGCTTAGTAGATAAATTGGGTCTAGCTAACTATGTCATCTTTACCGGTTTTAGAGAGGACATCCCGGAGGTTTTGGCAACGATCGACATTTTGGTGCACACGTCTCTTTTCCCTGATCCGCTCCCACGGGTGATTCTCGAGGGAATGGCAGCTGGCAAACCTGTTGTTGCATCTAATGTGGGTGGTGTACCGGAGCTTGTTGTTCATGGCGAGACCGGGCTTATTTTTGATCCGGGAAATGTTAATGGATTGGTAAGCGCTCTGTGCTTCTTGTTATCGCATAAGACCGAAGCAACACGAATGGGAGAGGCCGGACGGAACCGTGTGGCACGGAATTTTACAGCCGAAGCGTATGCCAAAAATATTGAATCTATCTATATGCAGATTCTGCAGCGCACCAATTAGGATGTGCAAGTTACGATGATACTAGGCAAGATTCGTGTGAATCCAAGGCTCATAGCCCCGACAGTGATAAGGACAATCCTAATTGTTCTGGCTCTCGGAATTGGCGCATTAGCGCTTTACCCATCAATAGTGCTACTTTATGCGGCGGGTTCTACCATCATTTTACTCGCGATCGTGGTGAGTCTGAAGAGGCCGCGCTTAAGCTTTTATTTTGCAATCTTTTTCCTCTTGGTTATCAACGACATCTTTCGCAATTTTGCGCCTCCTTTGTTCGGCTATGTAGCTAAGGAGATCCTCTTGGCTATGGCAGCGAGCGCTTGGCTGCTCTACAGAGTGACTAAAGCAAAGGTAACTAAACCGAGCCTCAATGCCTTTGAAGTCATCCTTATATTCTTTGTAGGTTTTGCTCTCTCTCAAGTCCTGCGCCAAAACCTCACCGTGGGTCTGTTTGGCTTTCGCTCGCTGTGTTTGTATTCCTTTGTCTACTTCTTAACAAAGTCAATGCTGAGAAGCAGAACGGATGTGGTAAGACTGCTGGACCTTCTCTTGGTAATCGCAGTGATTAATAGCATCTTTGGGTTGGCACAGTTTGTTTTTGAAATAGATTTGATGCCAGCTCTTGGGTATTCTTACGGCGATTTTGCCTGGCGTGGGACAGGAGGGTACCTAAAAGCCCCCGGCACTTTGGGCAGTGGGGCCATTATGACAGCATACGTAGGGGCGCTACTACTGATCGTTCTAAGTTTAGTTGTGCCCTCTCATAATCTTGCGATACGATTAGACATGCCCACATCTTATATTTCACTCTTGCTGCGGAGCAGATTCACGCAGTATATAACGTTGTCCACCTTGCTAGTTGGTGTGTTGGTCTCATCTGCGCGCTCGGGCTACTTAGCACTCCTAGCAGGGGGCTGTTTTCTGTTCCTTTTCTCCAGACGCTTCCAACGAGGCAGTATAAGGTACTTATTAGTATTAGGGATGTCGTTGTTTACTATGGATGTAGTAACGCAGGGCTTCATCCGCAATCAGGTGGCGTCTCTTTTATCTAAAGGGGCGCTGATGAAGTCCATAGAATCGATGCAGGCTAGGCCTGTTGTTTATCAGAGGGCATTTGACGAGTACTTTTCCCAAGCTCCCCTGTTAGGGATCGGTTTAGGCACCACTGGGGCACCGAGTGCACGCACCGCGGCGTTACTTGCTACGGGCAAGCTGACTGTAGAGTCCTTCTACGTGAAGCTTCTTGTGGAAACTGGGTTAATAGGCTTTGCAATATTCCTGTTTCTGATTGCGGTTTTGTTTCATTCGGCTTTTCGGATATCGAAAAGCATTAACGATCCATTTCTGACACGTGTCAGTGTGGGAATTACTGCTGCGCTGGTAGTTTTATTGGTTGCAGCAATTCCTCATGCTATCTTAGAGGTGCCGCCAATGAACGTTTTCTTCTGGATTCTAACGGGGACTTTGTTCTCACTGCCGCAGGTGGCGAGGGTGGAATGCGCATCGGAATAGATGCTCGAGCAATATACCCCAATATGGATGGCATAGGGCGATATGGATATAATCTGATCAGAACCCTATCTCAGATGGACCCACATAGTGAATATGTCATATACAAAAATCAGGATTACATTGGAACGATTACGCCTCAGAAGAACTTTCAGGAAAAGGTGCTATCAGTTCGAAGATTCTCTCTTCTTGAGCAGTTGATGTTGCCCAGAATATTACAAGCCGACGAGCTAGATCTCTTCCATTCGCTCCATTTGTCTTTACCGCTTTTCTATTCTGGCATGTCTCTACTAACTATCCATGATATTATGCCCGTCCTATTTGCGTGGTTCTTCTCCCATTTGGGCCCGCTAAGATATGGGGCTCACTTTTATTTCAAGTTGATTGTCAGGGCCAGCATAAAGAAGGCAGTTAAGATTATTGTACCGTCAATCTATACCAAGAATGATCTTGTACAGCATCTTGGGGTGAAAGAAGACAAGATTGTAGTTTGCCATGAAGCTGTTGACCCACATTTTCATTTGATTGACAAGAAGTATGGGTGGGCAAGGCTGAGAAGAAAGTATGGTTTGTCTAGTCCTTTCCTCCTGTATGTGGGTAATTTCAGACCATACAAGAATGTAGAACGCCTTTTGAAAGCTTATGCAAAATGGCTATCCTCGTTTGGCGGAATGGATCATAACTTAGTAATTGTCGGTGAGGACAGAACACGTGTGAGCAGAATCAAGACACTGGTGACTAACCTTGGTCTCCGAGATAAGGTTGTCTTCTTGGGGTTTGTATCTGACGAGGATCTAGTAGTGCTTATGAATTGTGCTGAGGCATTTATTTCTCCTTCGATTTACGAAGGTTTTGGGCTCCCCGTTCTTGAAGCTATGGCCTGTGGTACACCGGTGATCACCTCCAATGCCGCATCTCTCCCAGAAGTTGTTGGAGGTGCAGGGATTACAATCGATCCCTATGATGTTGAGGGCCTAACGAGAGCTATTCAAAGAGTGCTAACCGACGAACACCTGAAACAAAATATGAGTGAAAAAGGCCTACAAAGAGCACAATCCTTTTCATGGATAGAAACGGCTCAGAAGATTCTAGTCTTGTATGGAGAGCTAGGGCAAAGCCAACATGAAAATCCTTCAAGTGAATAAGTACTACTATCCTCACATTGGGGGAATTGAGAAGAATCTCCAGTTGCTGTGCCAACAACTGAATACCTATCCTGACATCGCTGTTAATGTGCTGGTGTATAACAAGCGATTTGAGACAGAAATCCAGAATTCAGGTGGTATCGAAGTCATTAAGGCAGCACGAATTGGGACGTTGTTTTCCATGCCGTTTGGTCTTACCTTTCCTCAATATTTACGTGAGTTGAAAGCAGATATCATCCACTTCCATCACCCATTTCCTCCTGGGGAACTAGCGTTCTTATTAGCAAGACCCAGAGGGAAGGTTGTTGTTAGCTGGCATAGTGACATAGTTAGACCCAAATATGCAATAGAACTCTACAGGCCTTTCCTCTTTAAGTTTCTGGAGAAGGCGGATCGAATCTTAGTTGCTTCTCCTGATTATTTGGAAACATCTTCATACCTTAGCGCCTTTAAAAACAAGTGCGAGATAATTCCTTACGGAGTAGATATAAAGCAATTCCAACTCTCTTCCGAGATTAAGGCCGAAGCGGCGATACTGAAAGAAAAATATGGCTCTAGGATAGTTCTATTCATTGGCAGATTAGTCTACTATAAAGGCTTGGAATACTTAATTAGAGCTATGGAACACATTGATGCGGAGTTGCTCATTATTGGTGAAGGTCCCCTTGAAAGCAAACTGAGAACACTCATTTTAAATCTTGGATTAGAAAGGAAAATAAGCATCCTTAAACCAGTAAAGGAGGAGGAACTAGCTGCTTATTATTATGCAAGTGACCTCTTTGTGTTGCCCTCTACAGAGATCAGCGAGGCGTTTGGGATTGTTCAGCTAGAAGCTATGGCCTCTGGCAAGCCAGTGGTTAGCACTAACCTTCCCACAGGCGTATCATTCGTCAATCAACACCAAAAAACAGGCTTACTTGTCCCGCCAAGAAACTCGGGGGCTCTCGCGCGAGCCATCAATGCCCTTCTTGAAAATCCAAGATTGCGAGAAGAATATGGTGCATATGCTAAGAAAAGAGTGGAAGGGGAATTTACCAAGGAGACCATGGCGGCCAAGGTGATGGCAGTATATAATGAGCTACTAAACTTGCCCTAAGCCGCTTTCCCTTCCAGGACCGAGCTATCATCGCGGGGGCTGGCTCAGCAGGCCAAACTATCGCCCAAACTATCAGGGAGAAGCGGGGGCCGGACTACCAACTGGTTGGCTACATTGACGATGACCCTGCTAAGCAGGGCCAAGTCATCGAAGGGCTGCCCGTCATCGGCACCCGCTGGGATCTGGCCACCCTGGTGAAGGCCCAAGATATCCCCGAGGTCATCCTGGCTATAACCCACAATATGCATCCCGAACTCTTTCGAGCCCTGATGGATTGCCAGGAGCAAGGTGTCCAGATCACTCTCATGCCCCTCCTGTTTGAGGAGATAACGGGTGTTTTTGATAAAATAAAAGGTGCCCACCTAGCTGCACTTTGACAATCGAAAAA
>CAYUPJ010000119.1:0-13366 GCA_964446635.1 uncultured Anaerolineae bacterium | reverse complement strand
CTGGAAGGCTCCAGATGCGGCCTGATTTTCACAAAACCAAAGTGCGCTCAGTATAATATCCGTGCTAACTATTGCAGGATTGGACGCTATCCATGCTTCCAAGTCCTGAGATTCCTTGCGACCAGCGTCCATTAATCTACCATCAACTGGTTGCAGTTTTCCGTCAATGACTTGCCAGGTTTTTATCTCTGTAGACATACTTTACCTCGAAGAATCACCGCCTAACGGCACCGAGTTGAGCCGCGCCGCCGAAGGCGGCGTCGGCTCCAACGAGGTGTTAGCCCGCCCTACCACCTCTTGCCCTATCATGCGCTTGAACCAACCTTATCCCGCAACCACTCAACGGCTTGCTTGAACTTCTGAATCTCCTCCAGACCCTTAAAGGCATCGGCAATTCTTAGGGCGGGCCACTTGGAGAAATCGGCGGGTATGCGCCTGAATGTTGGTATCTCGCTTATCCTTTGATGAAATTGCTGCAAAGCTTCCTGGGTTATCTGTCCCGATAACCACCCATAATTGAGCGTAAGCTTGCCGTTTGTGTAAACCGTGAACACAGAAATAGTCTTACCCTGCTTGAGATAATGAAAAGTAAAAGATCCTGTTCCTACTCCCGTTCCCAACCATATTCTGTCCGCCGTATTCTCACCCCACTCGTACAGATCCTCTACAATAGTGACGATACCAGGTTCCACGTTCTCACTGAGTACCCTGAAGAATTCATCTTTGGTCCATTTCTTCCTTTTGCCCTCTGTGGTCGAGGGCTTAGCAGAAAGGCCGTGCAGCTGGGGTACAAGGATTTCAATCCCGCCAGCCTGGAACCTGCGCACTTCTAGAGCATGCAATGAAAACACGGACTTGCTACACTCATTTACGTATCTGATTATGCGCCTCAACTCTTCATTGATGTCGTCTACAACGATGATCAAAGTAAAAGCCCCGCTTGTCAATGACTGTTCAACCCCGTCCTGGAAATTCGCTTTATCCCACTCTCCAGCCACTGCTTCTTCGATAAGGTCTGTCAAGTTCTTATCTCTCAATCCTTGAATTCGGCTATCAACTTCTTGGTAAGTCATGCCCCAAAGATACGCAGCGTATTCCAGTATTTGCCCTATCACCTTGCGCCTGCTCTCAGGATTCGCTGCGAGTTTACATTCGATGATTGCAATGTCGCCATCGGAGCTGAATGCCAGGATGTCTGTATTCCCTGAACCGGGAAGACCGAACTCACTAACTGCAAATACAAGGGGCGAAACGCCCTCTCGAATCTCATCAATTGGAATCAGGGATGGGGATTCAATGAGGAGGTTCTGAAGCTCTGCTTCGGCCTTGGCACTAACAAGATCGGCAAATTCCCACCCCTTTGATTCGTGATTACGTACAAGAATCTTCATAGAGTACCTCACTTCTTGGCAATAGGCGGGCTAACTATTATTCTACGGAATCCGTCTTTCCCCACCATTTCGGTGTTTGGGCGGAATCCTCCTAATCCTCTCCAGAAGTTGCATTTACGGAAATCTTCTTGTATAATAACCCCATGCGCACTCTTTTGCCGTATGCCCATGGTGGCCTCACTCATCAGAGATTGTAACACAACAACCACAACGTGTCAAAACCGGAGGAAACGGCGATGGAACCAAGACCCAAGAAACTCCTCGATCAGGCCTGCACTGAGCTCTGTCGAAGTGTCCGCGATGCCCTGCGCCTCAAACACTATTCCATCCGTACCGAAGACTCCTACGTGAATTGGATCCGACGCTATATCCTGTTCCACAATAAGCGGCATCCTAACGAAATGGGCAGCGCCGAAGCCTGTCCTGAGCCTGTCGAAGGATCGAAGCCTTTCTCACCCACCTGGCGGTGAACGAGAACGTCGCCGCCTCCACCCAAAACCCTTGCACTGAGCTTGTCGAAGTGAGGCCCTCAGTGCTCTGCTGTTTCTGTACCGCGAGGTGTTGAGAAAAGACCTGGGTCCTATTGATGCCCTGCGCGCCCGGAAACCGAAACGCCTGCCCACCGTTCTGACCAAAGTATGCCCTGAGCCTGTCGAAGGGAGGAAGTGCACCGCGTCCTCGGCCACCTCTCAGGCACACACCAACTACTGGCCAAACTGCTCTATGGCAGTGGCCTGAGGTTGATGGAGTGTGTACGCCTGCGGGTCAAAGACCTGGATTTCGCTCCGCGCCAGACTTGTGCTGAGCTTGTCGAAGCATTATCGTCCGCGATGCGAAGGGGATGGAGAACCGAGTGACGATGCTGCCCGAAAGCCTCATCGCCCCGCTCCAGGACCACCTGCGGGGCGTCAAGCGCCTGCATGAGGAGGATCTGGCCAAAGGCCACGGCACGGTCTATCTGCCCTACGCCCTGGAACGCAAGTACCCCAACGCCAACCGCGAGTGGATCTGGCAGTATGTCTTTCCCTCGGGACGGCTGTCGGTGGACCCCCGCAGCGGTGTCGTGCGCCGCCACCACCTGGACGAAAGTGGCCTGCAAAAGGCTGTGCGGGCCGCAGCGCAGGCGGCGGGAATTACCAAGAAGGTGAGTTGCCACACCTTCCGTCACAGCTTTGCCACTCACCTGCTCGAAAGCGGCTACGACATCAGGACGGTGCAGGAACTGCTGGGGCATAAGGACGTGAAGACGACCATGATCTATACCCACGTCCTCAACCGCGGTCCCCTGGCCGTCCGCAGCCCGCTGGATTAGCACCGGCAGAAGGCATTGCTACATGAAGAAGCGGTTGTTGTTTCAATCCGTGCCATACACTTCCAGCAATACTACGTCAGCTCCCGGCGCGACAAGCAGAATGTTGGCCTGAATGTCTTGCAGATGATCATACACTGCTTGTTCGCCAATACCTGGGGGAGCATAGACGGTGAAGAGAACCCGCCGAGTCTCCGATGTGATTTGTGTGCGACGGTCGGGACCATAAATCACACTGGAGATGACACCTTGAGCGTCGGCGATCATCATGTCGCCTGGTTTCAACTGCTGCTCCTGACCGTTGAGCCGGATGTAACGCTCCGTGCCCTCTGCCACATCAAGCTTTACCGGCATCTGTACGGCTTCCAGATCATGACCCGCCGTCAACAGCAGATTCTTGAGCTCGGCCACAAACATGGCCTCTACAAGCGCCGCCACCTGAGGAATGGACTTGCCCTTGAACACGACGGACTCCAGTTGAAGCTGGACATGATAAGTCTTTTTGTAGCGCTTGTAGTAGTTGTCGTATGCCTGGATGGTGGGGTGAGTCTTCAGTGCGGCTCGATCGGAGCCAGAAAACCGGGCTCGTAGTTGATTCTCCAGTTCTTCTTTCCGTTTCTCAAGGGCAGGGTGATGCTCTGGATTGACGACGTTGCGCATGGCCAGTACGCCTACTGCTGCCCCAGGATAAGCTGTCTTCCATGCCTCGGATACTATGAACATTAGTTGACTCCTTTAACCTTGGTCAGACCTTCGATTCCTCCCGATCCCAGGCCCGCCAGAAACGCAGGGGGTACATGCCGTGGGGGATCAGCACATCCCGCGCCCGTTCGATAGCCTCGTAGGTGGAGAACTTGTCGCTGGTGACGGGAAAGATCCAGTTGGCCAGCACCACGTCAGACCGCTGCCGCCCCAGCAAGTAGACCTGGTTATCCTGTAAATGCAGGCTGAGGGCCGATTGGCTATGAGGACTGAGGACGATCACCGCTTCGCCCTCCCCGGCCCGGTGTAGCGTGCGAAAGGCGTTTACAGATAGAACGCGCACCTTCAGGCCGGGCCGTTCCCGTTCCCGGGCTCCCTTCAGCCGGTAGATGGTGAGGAACTTCTCAGTGATCAGAGCATCGCCGTCAGGGTGACCGACCAGGATGAGAGGGGGCTCGTCGGTGTTCAAGAAGCGCAGCATCTCGACGAATCAACGACGCGATATATTATACCACGAGGGGAAGAATCGTTCAACTTGACAACCCACGCTACCAAGTTATAATAGGGACAGGAGAGATCGGTGCCAATGATGAGGGCGTCGTTTTCTCATTTAGGAGGAACTTTTGACCTCCATGATGCGTCTTTAGAGCAGCGCATCATAAGGGATCTGTTTTATGGAGAGACCACCCAACAGAATCAACCATTCGATGAGAAAAGCGAATACAGCGGGGAGAAGGGGGCAGCCAATACCTGTATGGGCCAAAGCCTTCATCACCGCCTCCGTGGTCTTCGTGATTCTCTTCTTCGTCACTTTCGGAGCTGGCCTGATTGCTTACGCCAATATCGCCCTGAGATTGCCCGCGCCGGATGAGCTGGGAGCCCGCTCAGCAACCTTCGTAAGCACCAAGATCTATGATCGCCAGGGGGGGCTTCTCTACGAGCTGTTCGATCCTCAGTGGGGCAGACGTACCAAAGTGCCCCTGGAACGCATCTCCCCCTACTTGATCCAGGCCACCATAGCTACGGAGGACAGGTATTTCTACCAGCACCCCGGTTTCGACCCCTTCGGCATCGCTCGGGCTATCTGGTACGCGATAAATGAGAGGGAGGTTGTCTCAGGCGCCAGCACCATCACCCAACAGGTGGCCCGCAACATCCTCCTCGACCCTGTGGAGCGTACCCAGCGCACCCTTTCCCGCAAGATCAGAGAGGCGATTCTGGCCGCTGAGGTTACCCGCCGGTATCCCAAGGATACCATTCTGGAGATCTACCTCAACGACATTTTCTACGGCAACCTGGCCTACGGCATTGAGGCTGCCGCCGAGACTTACTTCGGCAAATCGGCGGATCAATTAAGCCTGGCGGAGGCCGCCCTCCTGGCCGGCCTGCCCCAAGCGCCAGCCCTCCACGACCCCTACGTCAATTCCGATGCGGCCAAGAAACGGCAGGCGGTGGTGCTGGGACTGATGGTGGAGGCAGGCTACATCACGCCCGCCCAGGCCGAGGCCGCCAGAGCCGAGGAGTTGGAGTACGTTCCCCAGCGCTTCCCCATCCGTGCCCCCCATTTCGTGATGTACGTGCGCCAACTGCTGGAGCAAAAGTATGGAGCCGAGACTCTCTACAAGGGAGGGCTCAGGGTGTACACCACCCTGGACCCTCGCCTGCAAGCCATCGCCGAGCGGGTGGCTGAAGAACACGTCGAGACCCTGGCCGAGCAGCATGTTACTAATGCTGCTTTGGTGGCCCTGAAGCCCGACACGGGCGAGGTGCTGGCCATGCTGGGCAGTGTGGATTTTTTCGACGAGGAGATAGACGGCCAGGTCAATGTTGCCCTGCAGCTTCGTCAGCCAGGCTCCTCCATCAAGCCCGTTACCTATGTAGCCGCTTTCGAGAAGGGCTGGACGCCGGCTACTCTCATCTGGGACGTCCCGACGGAATTTCCCGATGGGGCCAATCCGCCCTACAAGCCTAAGAATTACGACGACAAGTTCCATGGGCCGGTGCTTCTGCGTACAGCTCTGGGGAGTTCCTACAACGTCCCGGCGGTGAAGGCCCTCCAGTTTGTGGGCCTGCCGGAGATGCTGGCCATGGCCCACCGCCTGGGGATCGCCTCCCTCAATCGCCCCGATTACGGCCTGTCCCTGACCCTGGGTGGGGGGGATGTGACCCTGTTCGAGATGGTAGGGGCTTACGCCGTCTTCGCCAATGGAGGAGTGCGCGTCCCGCCGGTGGCCATTGCGCGGGTGGAGGATAGCGAGGGCCGCATCATCGAGGAATACCGCGTTCCCCAGGGGGAGCAAGTTATTTCCCCTCAGCACGCCTACCTCATTACCCACATCCTGGCTGACAATCAGGCCCGTACACCAGCTTTTGGACCAGACAGCGTGCTGAAGCTGAGCCGGCCCGCCGCGGCCAAGACCGGCACCACCGACGATTGGCGCGACGCCTGGACCATCGGCTACACCCCCCCTTCATCCCCCCCAACCTTGGGGGGGAAAGAGGGGGGGCTGGTGTGCGGCGTCTGGGTGGGCAACAGCGACAATTCCCCCATGGATCGCATCGCCGGTGCCGGAGGCGCCGGGCCCTTATGGCACAATTTCATGGAGGAGGCCCTTCGACTAAGCTCAGGGCAGGCCCTGGCCGGCATGCCGCCCCGCGACTTCGTCAGTCCCTCTGGTATCGTGACGGCGGAGATCTGCACTGCTTCAGGGTCTAAGCCCAGCGAGGTCTGTCCCAGGCTAGGGATGGAGATGTTCGTGGCCGGCACCGAGCCCAACGATCCCAGCCAGGACTTTCACCAGTTGGTCAGGATCTGCACAGTGACGGGCCAGCGGGCCACGGAGTTTTGCCCAGAACACGTTGTCGCGGAGAAATACTTCGAGGTCTATCCTGAGGAGTACCGCTGGTGGGCCGAGGAGCGGGGGATCGAGCAGCCGCCAGCGGGTCTTTGTCCAGTACACACCGGGCCAACGGAGGTGGTTATCTTCCAGCCCTCCGAGGGGCAGGTGGTGGAGGGTATTGTGCCCGTGGTGGGTCGCGTGCGGATGCCTGACTTCGACCATTACGAGGTCCAGTACGGCGTGGGGCCTGATCCCATTGGCTGGGGCTGGGTTAGCGGCCCCCACCTGGCGCTGGTGGAGGATGGGCTCCTGACCGAGTGGGACACTCGCGGGATAGGGAACGGCCTCCACACCCTGAGGGTGGTGGCCTTTGACCACCAGGGCAACACTGTGGAGGGACGGGTGAAGGTGGTGGTGACCAATCCCACGCCCACCCCCCCCCCCTCCCCCCCCCGGGACCCCCCCCCCCCCCCCACCCCCCCCCCCCCCCCCCCCCCCCCCCCCCCCCCAACCAGCACAGACACACCTACTCCCACGCCCACAGTAACTCCAACGCCCACCATCATTGGGTAACGAGGTCACAAGTAATGAGGTAATGAGTAACAGGTCAACGAGGAATTGAGGAAGATTCTTGCTCGGTAACCCATTGCCCCACGATTTCGCTAAGCCTATAGAACATCGCTCGTTTGTGCTGAGGCCCTCGAACAGAGGGCCCTTTATTCAGCTTCTCATTTCCTGCGGCGTTCTTACTGCTCTCGCCTTTATCAGTGAGAGATCACACGTCCTGGCATCTGTTGTCTCGGTCATGCCGATGAACATCACCTTCGCCCTATGGTTTATCTCCACCAGAAGCGACAGCAGTGCAGCGCGCTCGGCCGACTTTGGCCGCATGGTGACCTTTGGTCTTTTTCCCACGATGCTATTCACCTTGGTTTGCTGGTTCGGGTTTCGCCGGGACCGGCCGTTTGGTCGGACGGTGGTCTTCGGCTACGCTATCTGGCTGGTAGCCATGGGCATCTACCGGGGCATCGAATGGTGGCTGCAAACAGCGCGCTAGAGCTATGAAACTACGGTGGCTTTATTTTTCGATCCTTGCCCTGATCCTCCTTGTCCTCTCCCAAGTCCCGGCCCTGTCAGGAGCCTGGAGAGGGGATGGTCAAGACAGGGCCCTGCTGAAGATCGAGCCTTCCCTCCTCAAGGAGGTGACGCACCCCCCCTTCATCCCCCCCAGCTGGGGGGGAAAGAGGGGGGGGGAGTTCACCTTCCTGGTCTATCTCCAGGAGAAGGCACCCCTGGCTGCTGCCCAGGCGGAGGGGGACAAGCTGGCCCGCCGCCAAAGCGTAGTTTCCGCCCTGCAAGAGACGGCGGCCAGAACCCAACGCGGCATCAAAGCCTATCTTGAGCAGCAGCGGGCCATCGGCAAGGTCAAAGACTACACTTCCTACTGGGTCTTCAACGGCCTCGTGGTTACCGGAGACAGGGAGACGCTGCTGGAGCTGGCAACCCGGCCAGAAGTGAAGGTCATCCGCGCTGACCATGAGCATCAAATCCCAGACTCCCTCGTTCATCCCCCCCTAATAGGGGGGGAAAGAGGGGGGGTAGAGTGGAACATCTCACGAATTCGCGCCGACCTGGTCTGGGAAGCCCTGGGCATCAACGGCACCGGAGTTGTGGTAGCCAGCATGGATAGTGGCGTTGATTGGCAGCACCCGGCCCTGATGAGCAAGTACCGCGGCTACAACCCCAAAGGACTTCCCGATCACCTGGGAAACTGGTATTGCGCCACCGACGAGGGTTACCTTTACCCCGGCGACGGCCACGGCCACGGCACCCACACCATGGGCACGATCTTAGGCGATGGAGGCATCGGTGTGGCCCCTGGCGCCCAGTGGATCGCCGTCAAGGTCTTCAACAACCTGGGTGTCTCCTACGATAGCTGGATCCACGCCGGCTTCCAGTGGCTCCTCGCTCCCGCTGACGATGCGGCTCTGGCCCCCGACGTAGTGAACTGCTCCTGGGGAGACACCGCTGGTGCCGATGAGACCTTTCGCCCCGATGTGCAGGCTCTGCGGGCGGCGGGGGTCTTCCCTGTATTTGCTGCTGGCAACAGCGGCCCTGGCAGCGGCACCATCTACTCGCCAGCTAGCTTCCCCGAGGCCTTCGCCGTGGGGGCCACCGACCAGGAAGACGAAATCGTCTCTCTCAGCGGCCGCGGCCCCTCCCCCTGGGGCGAGATCAAGCCCGAGGTATCAGCCCCCGGTGTAAACATTCGCTCTAGCACCCCCGGCGGTGGCTACGAGGCCTGGACAGGCACCTCCATGGCCGCCCCCCACGTCACGGGCCTGGCGGCGCTCCTGCTCCAGGCGAAGCCGAATCTGACCATCGCTGAGATGGAAAAAGCCATCACCGGCACCGCCCTCAACTTGAGCACCCCCATCCCCAACAACGACTATGGCTGGGGGCGGATAGACGCCTATCAGGCCGTCGCCTCCGTGGCCAGCGCGGGCCTTCTGATGGGAAAGGTAAGCAGGGCTGTGGATGGTGAGCCCCTGGTCCATCCCACCATCGAAGCCTCTGAGCGCGACAGCAGCGAAGGGGTTCGGATCACGGGCGATGCCGATGGTCATTACTCCATCTGCCTGCCGCCAGGTACTTACGAAGTCACTGCCACCGCCTTCGCCTATCAGCCAGTTGCGAGATACGGCGTGGCTATCGTCACGGGCACAACCAAGGTGGAGGACTTCTCGCTGACTGCCTCGCCGTCCGGTGTCCTCTTCGGCAGGGTGACAGAGGTGGGCACCAACGCGCCTCTGGAAGCGACGATCACTGTTCTCGACACCCCCGCCACAGCCACCGCGGATCCAGCCACGGGGCTGTACAGCATTGCCCTGCCCGCAGGCACATATCAGTTGAAAGTCACCAGCCCTGGGCATCGGGTACAGAGGGCCTCCGACGTAACTATCGAAGTTGATAAAGGAACTGTCCAGAACTTTGCCCTGCCCGCAGCCCCTACCATCCTGTTGGTTGATAGCGGCGCCTGGTATTACGAAAGCCAAATCGGGTATTTCCAACAGGCCTTGGACAGCCTGGATTATCTTTATGATACCTGGACCATCAAGGACTTACAGGAGGATGTGCCCGAGGCAACCGATTTGGCTCCCTATGACATCGCCATCTGGTCTTGCCCCAAGGACTCGCCAGGATACGTCGGCGCCTGGGACGCCTTGGGCAGTTACCTGGAGGCGGGAGGACGCCTCTTCCTCACCGGACAGGACATCGGTTACTGGGACGGAGGCGGCAGTTTAGCCCACTACTCTCCCTACTACACCAAATACCTGCAAGCCATCTACGTCCGGGACGACGCCGGCGCTCGTCAGTTGACAGGTGTCGCTGACGACATCCTCGCCGGCCTCGCCTTCACTCTCAACGGCGGCGATAGCGCCAATAATCAACTTTATCCCGACGAGATCGTCCCTGTGGGGAGTGAACACGCCTCTTCCATCGTGCAATACCAAGGCGATGGCAGCGGCGGCTTGAAGGCGGGGCTCTGTTTGCCCTATCGGGTGGCCTACCTCTCCTTCGGCTTCGAGGGCCTCAGCGATGTTGAGCACCGCCGACAGGTGATGGAACGGGCCATAGACTGGCTCATGGCCCCGCCGCCTGCTGTCGGGGTGGAAGTGGCTCCCGCTGCTCAGACAAAAGTCAGTACAGCAGGCGACGTTGCCACCCACACGCTGAGGATAAGAAACACTGGCCAGATTATGGACACCTACCATTTAAGCCTTCTGGGCCATGCCTGGCCGACGACGCTTTGGGATGGCGATTTCTCCACGCCGCTGACGGAGACCATTCGCATCGCTTCTTGCTACTCGACGACGGTGGGCATAAGGGTCGAGATCCCTGCCGGCACCGACTGGGACACTTCCGACACGATAACCCTGACGGTTTGCTCGGCCAGCGATCCAGCCTTTTTCCAGGAGGCAAGCTTCACCAGCAAGACCCCTGCCCCCATCCTGTTGGTAGACGACGATCGCTGGTACAACGTGGAAGATAGCTACCGGGTAGCTCTGGCCAGCAATGGCTACCCCTACGACTACTGGAATGTCGGCTGGAACGAGGGTCTTGGAGCCGGGAGCCCCAGCCTGGCCACGCTGCAGATGCATCCCCTGACCATCTGGTTCACCGGCTACGACTGGTACAACACCCTCACCCCTGCCGAGGAAGAGGTGCTGGCTACCTACCTGGAAGGCGGAGGGCGGCTCTTCTTCTCCGCCCAGGACTACTTCTATACCAGCGGTCTGACCGACTTCGGCATCAACTATCTGGGAGTACTGACCTACACTGAGAACATGACCACCACGACGGTCTGCGGCGTGGCCGGCAATCCGGTGGGGGATGGCCTGGGCCCCTATCGCCTCGATTATCCTTTCAGCAACTGGAGCGATACCCTCACCCCCACCCTGGCCTCCCCCGCCTTCGTTGGCGATAGGGGTCAGCCCTGTGCCCTGACCCGCTACGACCAGACGAGGGGCTTTGAGACGGTCTTCTTCGCCTATCCCTTCGAGGCTCTGGAAGCGACCGATGCCCAGGCGGTGATGGAGAGAATCGTCAGTTGGCTCAGTTGGCTTGGTGCTTCCAGTATAGCCGTGGATAAGGAAATGGCCGCCGAAGGCGACGTGTTGACCTACACCATCGTCCTCCAGAACACCGGCACGACCGACGCTGTCAATGCCACCCTTTCCAATACGATACCGGCTCACGTCAGCTACGTGCCTCACAGCCTTAAGGGGGGAGCGAGTTATGATCCTATGAGCAACCGCGTGTATTGGGAGGGAACCGTAGCCACTGGCACCTCTCTAACCTTCACCTATCAAGCGGCCGTCGTCAGCCCCTTGCCCGATGGGACGACCATCGTAAACGTAGCCCAAATCGGTGACGGCACCCACATCTTCTTCGACAAAACGGCATCCACCGTGGTAGACGTCCCTGACCTCTCTGCCTCGACCAAGCAAGTTGACAAGTGGATAGCCCAGAACGACGATTCCTTGACCTACACCATTACTCTCCAGAACACAGGAACCCTCGATGCCAGAATGGCCACTCTTCGGGATGCCATTCCCCCTCACACCACTTACATCACAGGGTCCGCTTCTGCCTCCACAGGTACGATAACCGACGCTGGGGAGCAGATCGAATGGGCCGGACAGGTGAGCATTGGCAGCCCTGTGACCATCACCTACGGCGTGATGGTGAATGTTCCTCACGGGGGCTTCATCATAGCCAACCATGCCCTCATCAACGACGGCTTCGGCCACGTGTTCACCAGGACAGCCACCACCCTTGTGCCAGCCAGAGTCTATCTGCCTCTAATCATGAAAGGGGCGACCCTTGCGGTCGCCCTGGAGCGTCGAAGTTTGTGTTTTCAGGGGATTATGTGATATAATATGCATAGCAACCCTTATGGGTTATCGGCCTGCCTGTCGCAACAGAGCATCGTTGAGCATAAGATTCAAGCGAGCCGAAAGAGTGATAGAATAACTCAGACGACTGAGCGGTACACGCACGTGACACAGAAGTGGAACGGATCAAGAGTCCGCTGGACAACCTCAAGTTGTAAGGAGGCGAAGATGAACGATCCGTGAACAAGGTTGAGCGAGAATATACCTTCCGTGTTACACGACACAGAAGTGGCGGGTAACACGGAACAGGGCCGTGTTAGGCGACACATTTGTGTCGCAGTATGTAAGTTATCTGCCATCACTGTTCACAAGGTTCGCAGGAAAGGAGATTGCCATGAAAACCGAAACTCCAGCTGTGAATGAACAGAAGAGAATCTTCTGGATCACTCTCCTCTATACGGTGTCGTTTCTCCTCATTATGGCAAGCGTAACATATATGCTCTGGGACAAACCCACCTTTACAATTGCTTGGGTACCAGTAGATATCATGGAATGGGCTTTTGTGGGAGGATTCGTTGCAGTCCTATACCGCTTGGCATACCAACGTGGACCCGGCCGCACACGGATTGAACTTTATACCTGGATGGTTGCCAAGCCCATCATCGGAATGGTCATGGGGGGACTGGTCTACTTCCTCGCAGTGAGCGGAGAACTCTTTCTCAACGGCCAAACAAGGATCAGCAACACCCAATTCTTGTGCGTCCTTGCCTTTATCGGAGGATTCAGCGACCGATTTTCCATTGAGCTAATCAACCGAATCGTCTCCAAATCCCTCACAGAAGAAGGTGATAAGACCAAGACCGAACAAGAACAGAACAAGGACGGCAGATAACACACGCACGCCGACCACGCCACGTACGCGACTTTCTGGCAAAGTTGGTTGGCGCAGTTGGAAGATGACTTCATTTCGTGTGTGGCGTCGGGCGTGGCGGCGTGCTACGGCGTTTGGCGACAGCCCCTTTCCCTGTAAGAACGTCTGCATATCGGCATCACGACTGAATAGAGCAAACATCACAAGGGCAAGCAACTTATGAGCATCGAACAAAAGATTCGCACACTGGCGGCCAAGTACGCCCAAGAGCTGAGACAGAGAATTGACGCGCGCGTTGAAGAAATGAAGGACGATGACAAGTCACATTACTTGGTTTATCAGGTTCTTGGCATAACAGATGAGGAAGGAGAGCTGATTGACGTCTACCAAAACAAAGGTCGTTTTCTTTACAAATACGCTGGCGCATTTTTAGAAGAAGCAGCCTTCTTATGCTTCAAAGAAAAGTTTCCTGACGCAAAACGAGCACGGGTTGAGAACACGCTCGGGCGGCATCCGAAACAATTCGAAATGGATTGCTTGATAGGCAATGACGCAATAGAAATCAAGTGGCGTGACGCAACGACAGATGGCGACCACATCACAAAGGAACATACACGCATAAAGGTTATCAAAGAACATGGATTCAATCCGATTAGAGTCATGTTCTACTACCCTAATCGAGACCAAGCGATTAGAATACAAGAGACGATAAAAACGGTCTATAAAGGTATAGGCGGGGAATGTTACATGGGCGACGACGCGTGGAGTTACGTTCAAAAGAAAACAGGCATTGACCTAACATTAGTGTCAACTTAAGGCCTGGCTCATGGGGCTCAGAAGTGACAAGGGAAGCC
>CAYUPJ010000118.1:0-13379 GCA_964446635.1 uncultured Anaerolineae bacterium | reverse complement strand
ACAATTTTGGTCAATCGTCAATAGAACACTTGTCTAATTTAACAATGTCAAGTTAGAGACATGAGCGTGAGAAAAAGTGAAATCCTCATCATTGGGATAGTATTACTCTCCTTTGTCATTGCCGCCTATTATTACCCTCAGATGCCGGAGAAGATGGCCTCCCATTGGGACGCTAAGGGACGAGTGGATGACTATCTGTCGAAATTCTGGGGGTTGTTCTTGCTACCTATTACCCTTGTTGGACTTGCCTTGCTTTTCATGGCCATTCCCAGAATAGATCCATTAAGGGAGAACATTGAGAAATTCAGAAGATATTACGATGGATTTGTGATTCTGTTTATGCTCTTCATGATTTTCGTCTACTTACAAACGATTCTGTGGAATATTGGAATCAAAATAAGCCCTAATGCATTTGTTCCCATTGGTACAGGGCTTCTATTTATTGGGGCCGGTATCCTTTGTGAGAATGCGAGACGAAACTGGTTTATTGGAATCAGGACCCCCTGGACGTTGAGCAGCGAAAAGGTGTGGGACAAAACCCATAGAACAGGTGGGAAGCTGTTCAAGATCGCTGGAGTAATGGCCATGGTTGGGATATTCTTCCAGAGCTATGCGGTCTTCTTCGTCCTCATTCCAGTGATTCTGGTTGCTGCTTATACCGTCGTCTATTCCTATCTTGAATACCAGAAGGAAATGAGGTAGCGGCAAGCACAAAACTATCCGCCGAAGACAAAAGCCACCTGCGTTAACCGCGCAGGTGGCTTTTTGTATTGCCAAAGAAGTCGAAATCTGCTATACTATTCCCAGCAGCCAAATAGTAAAGTGATTACAGAGCCACAGCGATAGATTATACGATTAGCCTTGGTATACTGAAGACGTAGAGAGAGGAGGAATTGGCGTGGCTGAGACAAAAGCTGCAACTTTGGAACAGGTCGTTTCGCTGGCCAGACAACTACCCCCCGTGGAGAAAATCCGCCTGATCGAGCGTATGGCTCCGGAGATAGAGCGTGACATGCTTGGCCAGCGACCGCCCAGGCGCAAGTCACTGCTGGGTTTGTGTGCTGATCTGGGGTCAGCTCCCTCGGTCGAGGATATAGACGAAATCCGCCACGAGATGTGGGCTGACTTTCCGAGGGAGGACATCTAATGTTCCGCGCCGTCGCCGATACGCACACAGTCGTCTGGTACCTTTACGACGATGCCCGACTCTCGCTGGCCGCCCGTACCTGGATTGAAGACGCCATCATTTACAGGCTGCCTTTTCGCGGCTGAGTTTCCAGTGCAAACTGTTAATGCTGCACGACTGGGTCTGCGAGCTCAGGGTTGACGAAGCCGGATGATTCTGCTATAATAACATTGCGTTCATATCGCAATCCGTAGCATCTCTTTCGTTTTTGGAAGTACTAGTCGATCCAGTCAGACCTAGGGTTAGGAGGAGCCATGAAGGTTGTTATTCTCCATCTAAGTGACATTCACTTCAAGGGATCAAAGGAGCAGAACCCTGTTCTATCCCGTACGGAACAGATCGCCGCGGCTGTCGCCAGTATTGCCTCCACCACCGCCAGTTGCTGTTTTGTGGTCACCACGGGAGATATCGCCTTTTCCGGAAAACAGGTAGAGTATGCTCTTGCAGAAGGTTTCTTTAGTGAGCTTTCAGATCGCATTCGCGATCGACTTCCCCCCCAATGCGGCCTCCATTTTGTTATGATCCCGGGCAACCACGATTGTGACTTTTCACAATCGCAGAAGGCCCGGGAGGTCCTTCTGCGGGACTTGACTACTTCAGACCTTGACGAATCCGTATTATCTCAATGTGCTGGGATTCAAGACAACTATGAGGACTTTGCCACTCAATGGAGGACGGAGAGTATAGAGCGCAATACATTATCAAGAACTTACACGCAGGAGATATATGATCTGCCGCAGGGAACCGTCGAAGTTCGCTTGCTCAACTCCGCTTGGATGTCGACTGTGGAAGAGCAACAGGGAAACCTTCTGTTCCCTGTGGAGCTTCTTCAATCAGACAAGGATGTCAGTCCCGCTGCAGATCTGGTCGTTACCATGTTACATCATCCCTATGATTGGTTCGAAGTCACGAATGCCCGAGCCCTACGTAACGAAATAGAAGCGACTTCCGACGTAATCCTTACAGGGCACGAACACGAAGGAGATTTCTATACTAAGGATCGTGTTACAGGGGAGCGTACCGAGTATCTTGAGGGCCTGGTCCTTCAAGACTCTGCTAATCCACAAATGAGTCTGTTCAACGTTCTCGTTGTTGATCTTGACGAGCAGGCACAAGAGGTGCACACTTTCTCCTGGGGTGAGAGTGGCCACTACGAACCGGAAGGTACTCCTGCTTGTATTCCATTTCAGCGGAATCGTTACCGTCTGCGGGACGTGTATCGTTTGGGAGAATCCTTCGAGGAGTTTCTGACAGACCCAGGAGCCAAATTCACACATCCCCAAAAGGAGCGCATTGTCCTAGATGACCTGTTTGTATACCCCGATCTCCTTCAGCTTCATTTAAGCGGTGAAGAACCATTGTTCATGAGACTGGTACGTGATCAGGTATCGACCTTTGTCCTTAACCATCGGCATGTTCTCCTAGTCGGACCAGACGAGTGCGGAAAGACCACTCTGTCCAAGGTCCTTTTCCGGGATTTACGCAAAAGTGGCTTCGTACCAATACACGTATCTGGTTCAGAATTCAAAGGTTGCACAGAGGCCTCTGTTTCCTCAACTATAGAGCGCTCGTTCGAAAAAGCATACGCCTCGCCTGATATTAACGTATTCCGTCAACTCGAACCCGCGAAGAAAGCCATCATTGTAGACGATTTTCACAGGAGCGGTTTCAACGCACGAGGCCGTGATCGCATTATCAGAGCCCTAGAGAATCTCTTTGATGTCGTAGTGTTGTTTGGCAACGAACAAATTCGATTCGAAGACCTAATCACTCAAGAAGGAGAAGACCGTGCTATTTGGCACTTCACTCAATGCCAGATCCTACCGTTTGGACACCTCCGTAGGGCGGATCTTATAAAGAAGTGGTACTTCTTAGGGCGCCGTCTTACACATGAGGAAGGCGAACTTATCCGGCGCACAGTGCAAGCCGAGAAGCTTGTGTCTTTATTGTTGGGACAAGACTTTATTCCGGGCTATCCGATTTTCATCCTAATTATGCTTCAGCAGATGGAGGTGCGCACTCAGCTCGACACCGCGCCTACGTCTGGTTCGTACGGTTTCCTCTACGAGTCGCTGTTGACGATAGCATTGGCGCATTCGTCAAGGCTGGAGATAGATCTTGATACACAATACAACTATCTGTCTGAATTTGCTTACCTCTTGTTCAAGAGCCGAGTATACTCTATTAGTACTGATGAGGCCTTTGACTGGCACCAGAGGTACTGTGACGAGTATAGATTGCGCCTTAGCTTCGAAAAAATCATTTCTGACTTCTGTGCAGCTTCAGTGCTATGCGAGCATGACAACACAGTCTCCTTCCGGTATCCCTATATGTATTACTACTTCGTCGGACGGTATTTTCGCGATCACATTGGCGAGAAAGAGATTCGCGATCACATTAGCTCGATGAGCGAACAGCTGTACTTCGAGGAATTTGCCAACATTTTGCTGTTTCTAAGCTATTTGTCGAAGGACCCGTTTATACTTTCCTCGATACTAGAGGCATCACGCAGTCTTTTCTCGTCCTATCCTGAGTGTGATCTCGTGGAGCACACCGAGTTCCTAGGTGATTTTATGACTAGTGTCCCGGAGTTGGTTCTTGATTCATCACTCCCAGAGGATAGACGTCGAGAGCTTCTCGCTTGCCAGGACGAACTCGAAGCAGCTTGGGCTGACCAGGAAGAGTGCGAAACGGCGACCATCGAGCTAGAACCGGTAGATAAAGATAGATATTTGCAGGAAAGCCAGCAGATGCAGGTTGCGTTCAAGACCATCCAGATACTTGGTCAGGTACTTCGCAATTTCCCTGGATCTCTAAAGGGTGCACAGAAAATTGAACTAATAAAGGAGTGTTATTCCCTGGGGTTGCGTGTGCTGAAATTCGTGTTCGACTCAGTTGAGGCGGACCAGGAGGGTCTGATACAGTTTCTTGCAAGCCTTCTTCGATCGTGGAAACACCAGTTGTCTGATGAGCAACTTACCGAGCAGGTGAAATCCTTAGTATTCTCTGTTATCGAGGTGCTTGCCTTCGTCGTAGTCAGGCATGTTTCGGACTCGGTTGGTTTCGAAAAACTTTCTATGACGTTTGACGATCTCCTTGGAGAAGGCGACAACATCTCCTACAGGTTCATCGATCTTTCGATACGGCTTGACTACTTTCGCAGTTTTCCGGAGAAGCAAGTGCTTCAGCTCGCCAAGAATACTCGGCGAAATCTGTTTGCCACTCAGCTTCTTCGCCGTCTCATATGGTACCACTTCTACATCTATCAAGTGAGTTACCGCATCCGGCAAAGCATATGCGCTAAATTGGGCATCAAGTTGCTTCCAGCTACTATCTCCGATAAGCGCGTAAAGCAGCTTAAAGGGTAGGCGATGCGACGGCTACCCGATACTGGTTAGCCCCTGGAAGCCCTGTAGCCAAGACGGGCAGGGCTTTTGTTATTCTATTCAGCAGAAAAGGGACTGATTAATGAAAAAACATACGATCTCCCTGCACGTCAATGGCTCCCCCTATCAAGTCGGGATCGAACCCAAGACTACCCTGCTGGAGGTGCTGCGGGATGAACTGCATCTCACAGGGACCAAGAATGGCTGCGGCCAGGGCCACTGCGGGGCCTGCACGGTCATCGTGGATGGCAAGGCGGTGCGCTCGTGCATCTACAAGGCCAGCCGCGCTGATGGAGCGCGGGTGGAAACGATCGAGGGGCTGGAGAAGGATGGCGAGTTGCATCCTCTTCAGAGGGCTTTCATCGAGCATGGGGCGGTGCAGTGTGGCTTCTGCACGCCGGGGATGATCATGGCCGCCAAGGCCCTCCTCGACGCTAATCCCCATCCCACCGACGAGGAGATCAAGGAGGCCCTCAAACTCAACCTCTGCCGCTGCACTGGCTACACTCGAATCATCCAGGCGATCCGGGGCGCGGCGGAGGGCCAGGCGCCGCAGCTTCCGGCGACGGAGAGCCCTCTGGCTGCTGTGGGACGCCCCCTCTCTCGCCCCGACGCCAGGGCTAAGGCCACGGGTGAGGCGACCTTTGCCGCCGACCTCTACTTCGAGGGGATGCTACACGCCAAGGTGCTGCGCAGCAGGTATCCCCACGCTCGCCTCTTGCGGGTGGATACCAGCAGGGCTAAGGCCCTGCCCGGCGTGGCTGCCGTCCTGACGGCCGAAGATGTCCCCGGCGCTAAGAACCACGGCCTCGTCCGCCCTGATTGGCCGGTGCTGGCCTACGACAAGGTGCGCTACGTGGGCGACGCCATCGCCCTCGTCGCCGCCGAGACCGAGGAGATAGCCGAGCAGGCCCTGGAGCTGATCCAGGTAGAATATGAGCCCCTGCCGGTAGTGACTTCCCCTCAAATGGCTCTGGCCCCCTACGCTCCCCTGGTCCACGATAGCGGTAACCTCCTCAAGCATATCCAGGTGCGCAAGGGGGATGCGGAGAAGGGCTTCGCTGAAGCGGATGTCATCGTGGAGAGAGAATATCGAACGCCCAGCTTAGATCACGTCTTCCTGGAACCTGAGGCAGGGGTAGCTACGATGGACGAGGAGGGGAGGATCACCGTCTATGTGGGTTCCCAGATACCGTTCGACGACCGCCGCCAGATCGCCGCCAGCCTGGCCATCCCTGAGGAGAAGGTGCGGGTGAAAGCTACCCAGGTGGGTGGGGCCTTCGGTGGTAAAGAGGACATCTCCGTGCAGATCCACGTGGCCCTGCTGGCCCAGGCCACTGGCCGCCCGGTGAAACTGGTCTTCACTCGTGAGGAATCCATGATCGTCCACCCCAAGCGTCATGCCACGACTATCTGCCTGAAGACGGGAGCGACCAGGGACGGGAAGCTCACCGCCGTCCAGGCCGAGATCTACGGCGACGCTGGGGCCTACGCCAGCCTGAGCGAGCACGTGATGACCCGCACCGCCACTCACGCCGCAGGCCCTTACGATGTACCCAACGTAAAGATAGATTGCTACGCGGCCTACACCAACAACGTCCCCGCGGGCGCCTTCCGCGGCTTCGGAGTACCGCAATCGGCCTTCGCCATGGAGAGCCAGATGGACATCCTGGCAGAGCAGCTTGGATTCTCGCCTTTTGAGATGCGGCGCAAAAACGCCCTGCGGGTAGGATCAACTACGGCGACGGGGCAAGTGCTCAGGGAAAGCGTGGGGCTGCTGGAGACGATTGATAGGGTGGAAAGGGAAATAACGTCAAACGTGAAACGTGAAACGTCAAAAATCGAAAATCGAAAACCTGTACTGAGCCCAGTCGAAGTATCGAAAATCGAAAATCGAAGGGGTTGGGGTGTTGCGTGCGCGTACAAAAACGTGGGCCTGGGGGGCGGGGCGGCGGATCGTGCCGGGGCCGAGGTGGAGCTGACCGACGATGGGCGGGCCATCGTGCGGGCAGGGGCAGCCGAGGTGGGCCAGGGGTTGGTGGGGGTGCTGGCCCTGGTGGCGGCTGAAGAGTTGGGGCTTCCATACGACTGGGTAGAGGTCCTGGTGGCTGATACGGACCAAACCCTCGACGGTGGCGCCACCACCGCCTCACGCCAGAGTTTTATCACCGGCAACGCCGTCCGCCTGGCTGCCCAGAGAGTAAGGGGGGTTGTGGCTCAGGCCGCCTCCGAGGAATTGGACGCTCCGCCCGACAGCCTGGTTTTCAAGGATGGCCGCATTTATGCTGGTGAGAAGTCTATCTCTTTAGCCGAGACCGTCGCCCTGGCCAAAGGGGAGGGGCGCGAAGTGCGGGCCTCGGTCGTTTACGAGGCTCCTAAGACGGTCCCCCTGGGTGAGGTCGGCGACATGCACTTTGCCTACGGCTATGCCACCCAGGCCGCTCTGGTGGAGGTGGACATAAACACCGGCCAGGTGGAGGTGCTCAAGGTCATCGCGGCCCACGATGTGGGGAGGGCGCTTAACCCCCTGGGCGTGGCCGGCCAGATCGAGGGCGGGGTAGTGATGGGCGTCGGCATGGCCTTGCAGGAGGAGTTTGTGATGGAGGAGGGTATCCCCAAGACAACTTCCCTGGCCAAGTACAAGATCCCCTCCATCGAGTGCACCCCTGAGATCGTACCCATCATTGTGGAGGACAAGGCGTCCGAAGGGCCCTACGGAGCCAAGGGGATAGGGGAGATTCCGTCCATTCCTACGGCGCCCGCCATCATCAACGCCATCTACAACGCCATCAGTGTCCGCATCTACAGCCCGCCGGCCACGCCGAAGAGGATTGTGGCTGCTTTAGAACATAGAGCAGAGGAGCAAGGAGCTTGATCCTCCGCACCCTTGCTCCCCTGCTCCTCTGCTCCCTTGCTCCTTTTACACCACCCTCACAAACCTCCGCTTTCCCACCTGAAGTATCGCCTCTTTATCCGGCCTCACCGTTTCCTCAATGCTCTCCACCAGGTTCCCATCCAGGCGCACTCCGCCCTGGGCGATGAGGCGGCGGGCCTGGCTCTTGGTCGGTGCCAGGCCGACCTCTACCAGCAAGTCCACGATGTTCTGGGGTGCAGCTAGCTTGTGAGTGGGCATCTCCTTGGGCAATTCCCGTTCTTGGAAGACCCGCTTGAAGTGAGCCGCGGCGCGGGCTGCGGCCTCAGCATCGTGGTAGATGGTAACGATGTCCTGGGCCAGCATCATCTTGGCCTCCATGGGATGCAGGCTTCCCTCGGCTATCCTTCGCTCGATGTCAGCGATCTGGGCCGGTTCAAAGCTGGAGAGGAGGTCGAAGTAGTTGCGCATGGCGTGATCGGGGATGCTCATCACCTTGCCGTATATTTCCTCCGGGGGCTCATCCACACCGACGTAGTTGCCCCGGCTCTTGCCCATGCGCTCGTGGCCATCAATGCCCACCAGGATAGGCAGGGTCAGACAGACCTGGGGCCGCTGCCCGAGAACCTCCTGGAGTTTGCGGCCGGCCATCAGGTTGAAGAGTTGTTCTGTCCCGCCGATCTGCACATCGGTTTCCAGCATCACGGCATCGTAGGCCTGCATCAGGGCGTAGAAAAACTCGTGCAGCCAAATGGGATCCCCCTTAGTGTGGCGCTTGGCGAAGCTCTCACGGGCCAGGAATTGCTGCACGGTGAAATGCGAGGCCAGCCTGATGAGGTCGGCGAAGGTAAGCGGGGCCAGCCAGTCGGCGTTGTAGCGGACCTCAGCCTTGTCGCGGTCCAGGATCTTGAAAGCCTGCTCGGCATAGTCCTTCGACTTCTCGGCCACCTCCTCAGGCGTCTGTTGAGGGCGAGCGCTGTCCCTGTCGCTGGGATCGCCGATGAGGGCAGTGAAGCTGCCGATGAGGAAGACAACCTGGTGGCCCAGGTCCTGGAACTGGCGCAGCTTTCGCATGGGCACGGTGTGTCCCAGGGTCAACTGAGACGCCGTGGGGTCGAAGCCGCAATAGACACGCAGCGGTCTGCCTTCTCGTTGGGCTTCCTGTAGCCGCTCTCGCAGTTCCCCTTCCATTACCTGCTTGATCTGCTCGTCGCCGAAATCCACGCCGCGCATGAGGATGGCCATCTGTTCGTCTATAGGTTTCATGTCTTATCTCCTTGAACCTTGTTTTGTGGGTAACTACTTCGACAATGTTAGATTTCGCGCCAAGCGTCATTGCGAGGAGCGGAGCAGAGCCTGCCCTGAGCCTGCCGAAGGGAAGCAATCTCCACCGTTGCCTGCAATTGGAGGCGGGAGATTGCTTCGCTACGCTCGCAATGACAGCGTAGATTATACCACAAAACGCTGGTATTTGCTAGCTAGTTGATAAAGTGGTATAATGTACGCAGTTTGTAATGGAGGTAACACAAATTGCTCACCTATCTGTACATCATTCAGATGATCATCTGCGTGGCCCTCATTGTGGCTGTTTTGCTACAAACCAAGGGGGGCGGCTTGGGAGGCATCTTCGGAGGGCAGAGTACGGTCTACAAAAGCCGTCGTGGGGTGGAAAAAACCATCTTTCATGTTACCATCGGTCTATCCGTCGCTTTCTTTCTTTTCGCCACGATCCTCGTCATCCTAGCTGGATGAGCGTTCAGACCCTTGGGGTTAAACTTCAAAGGTCTCAAATAGAGAAGGGACGTGAGGCTTGAGCAAGCATTTCCGCTGGCAGGTTATCATCACCCTTCTGGGAATCGCCTTGCTGGGCTCTCTGTTGGCCTACCTGGCCTTTACCTTCGCTACAGTCCTTGTCCCCGAAGTTGGCGGAACCTACGTAGAGGGCCTGGCTGGCCAACCTCAATACGTCAATCCCCTCCTCTGCCAGAACCAGGTAGATCGAGACCTTTGTTCCCTCATCTTCAATGGCCTCACCAAGCTAAATGAGAGGGGCGAGTTTATCCCAGATCTGGCCGAAAGATGGGAGATCTCCGACGATTGCCTCAGCTACACCTTCTACCTGCGGCGCGATGTGCTTTGGCACGATGAAGTCTGCTTCAGCGCTGACGATGTGGTCTTCACCGTTCAGGCCATGCAGGATGCTGGCTATCGGGGCCCCTCGTATTTGGCCGAGCTCTGGCGAAGCGTGGAGGTCATAAAACTCGATTCCCACATTGTCAAGTTCACCCTCCAAGAACCCTTCGCGCCGTTCTTGGGCTATACCACCATTGGCATTTTGCCGGCCCACCTCTTGGCTCATGTGCCTGCTGAGTCGCTGCCCAACCATTCGTTTAATCGTTATCCTGTTGGCACGGGCCTCTTCCAGGTAGAGGAGCTCAACATGGAGCATGCTCTTCTCAAGGCCAATCCTCATTTCTACGGCCCCAAGCCCTATCTGAGCAAAATCGAGTTTGGATTCTATCCTAACCACGAGAGCGTCCTCAATGCCTATGAGCGAGGCGAGGTTCAGGGTATCAGCCGTGTCCTCCTCGCTGGCTTGCTTAAGGTGGGAGCGAACTCGGGTTTGAAGCTTTTCTTGGCCCGGCTGCCAGCCTACACCCTCATTTTCCTGAATCTCAAAGACCCTGGGTTGCCGTTCTTTCAAGACAAACTGGTCAGGCAGGCATTGCTCTATGCCATTGATCGCCAGAAGCTTGTTGATCGGGTGTTGGGGGGCCAGGGCCTGGTGGCTCACAGCCCTATCTTGCCAGAGACGTGGGCCTATGACAACGGGGTCGTTCAGTACGAGTACGATCCTGAGCGGGCCAAGGGTTTGCTCACTGCGGCCGGCTGGCGCACTCCTATTCATTTATCGGCCATGGTAGACGAGACCAACAAGGGGAACGACGTGAGTGTTAGGGAGAAGGCCGAGGTAAAACTGACCTTCACTCTGCTGACCGATGACGATCCGCTGCATATAGAACTGGCTAAGGAGATAGCCCGCCAATGGGAGGAAATTGGGGTGAGGGCCATTCTCCAGACAGTACGCTCAGGCCTGGTGCCTGATTTCCTCTATCCTCGGAAGTTCGAAGCTCTGCTGATTGATCTGGAGCTGCATGGCGATCCGGACCCTTATCCCCTCTGGCACTCAACCCAGGCGAACAGCGGGGGACAGAACTATGCCGGGTTCGTGAGTTATGAGGGTGATCAGCTTCTTGAGGAAGCGCGATGCACAACGGACTCAGGCCGGCGTGCTGAGTTGTATCGTCGCTTCCAGCAGATCTTTGCGGACGAAGTGCCTTCGTTGCTCCTCTATTCTCCAATCTACACCTATGCCGTAGATGAGAAAGTCAAAGGCGTCCAATTAGGGTCCATGGGTGATCCCAGCGATCGGTTTCGCAACATCACGGAGTGGTACATCGTGACCAAACGGGTCATCATCGGTCAGGACGAGCGTTAGCTTGACAAATCGGGCGAATCATGGTAAATTATACCTAGCTCTGAAGGAGCCTGCCGAAGTGGCGGAACAGGCAGACGCGCACGGTTCAGGACCGTGTGGGCGAAAGTCCATGTGGGTTCAAGTCCCACCTTCGGCACTACCCTGGTCTGGTTAGCAGTACCGATTTGAGATTGGGCAGGGAACGATGCCTACGACAAAGAAACGCTCTGGCGTGTCGGTAACCCAATTTGTGGCTCTCATAGTAGCTACCATTGTGCTCTCTTTGCTGGTAGACCTGGGGCGCAAGGTCGTACTCTACCGTAACTTGCAACTCGAAGAGGCCCGGCTAGATCAAGCAATCAAGTTTGAGGAGAACAGGCAGGACTATCTGGAGTGGCTCAAGGGGTACGTCCAAACTGCTCAGTTTGTGGATGAGTGGGCTCGGAGGGAGTGGAAGATGGTGAAACCCGGAGAGACCCTCGTTGTGCCCAGGCCGCCGTAAGCTCGTATCGCTTAAACTTCTGGCTTGACTAAAGGTTGATCAAGTAGTATAATATACTTACGATGCGGGGTAGAGCAGTGGTAGCTCGTCGGGCTCATAACCCGGAGGTCGTTGGTTCAAATCCAACCCCCGCTACCTGTTGGCAAATAGTTGATGGCAGATGGCTTATGGCATTTTCTTTGGAAAAGGTTTAAGCTATCTGCCATCAGCTATAGGCTATCTGCTAACTGGCGGCGTAGCTCAGATGGCAGAGCAGACGGCTCATAATCGTTAGGTCACAGGTTCAAGTCCTGTCGCCGCCACTAAAAAAACCCCTCCTGCCGGGAGGGGCTTTTGCGTTCCTCTCATTCCTCGTTGACCTGTTCCTCATTGCCTCGTTACCCACGCTAGTACCAATAGAAACTGCGGGTAGAGCTCACAGGGCTCATATCAACGCCCTCTGGCGCGCCATCTGGCCCGGTATGGGTCTGACGTTTTATGGTCACATCCCAACGAAACAGGCGAGATGCAACGTCAGATGAGGGGTATACTTCGGCTGGCACTCGCCAGCTCGTGGTCTTGGTCCAGGCATTGGGCGGCTGATCCATTCCTTCAGCCTCATATTGCAACCTCACGACGTACCACTCGTCCTGGGCTAAGATGCCCACTGAGGCCCAGGTCAGGACTATGGCTTGGTCCGTCCCTTGAAAGACCTGGCCGTCGGCAGGGGCCAGCAGGGCTGGGGCCGGGTAGGGATATGCCAACGTGGGGGTAGGCATGGGCGGAGGCGTAGACTGGGGTGTGGGCTGCGGCGTGGATGGTGGTGTGGCTGAGGGGGTGAATGAAGGCGTCGTCGTTGGTGTAGAGGTCGGCTGTGGCGTGGGTGTCGGTGTCGGCTCTGGCGTGGCTGTCGCTGTTGGAGTGGGCTCTTCCCAAGATATGATCAGTTCTTGGCCGACTTGGATCAGCTCGGGGTCCGTGATCCCATTGACCATCATAAGAACCTCGACCGTGGTTCCGTATAGATTGGCGATGGAGTACAAGCTATCCCCACGCTGAACCACGTACGTGATGATTTCGCCCGCAGGGATAGTTGGCATTCCGGGGATTACCCCGCCCGTAGGCCCAGGATAGGGGATGATCAATTGTTGCCCGATGCTTAGGATCGCCAAGGGAGGTATGCCGTTGGCCTCCGCAATGGCCTCTACGGTAGTGCCATACATGGCCGCTATCAAGGAGAGGGTATCGCCACGTTTCACGGTGTAGATAGTCGGGGTTGGCGTTGGGGGTAAGGTAGAAGTTGGGGTAGGAGTGGATGTGGCTGTGGGGGTGGTCGTCGGTGTAGGCGTTAAGGTTGGTGTGGGCGTAGGGGTAGCTGTCGGTGTGGATGTGGGTGTAGAAGTGGGAACAACTGTGGCGGTAGCTGTTGACGTCGCCGTAGATGTAGCTGTTGGCGTAGACGCCGCGGTGGCGGTCGAGGTTGAGGTTGAGGTTGGAGCTACGCTTGTTGGCTCCACATTCTGCCGAAACCCGAACACCAACACGGCTGCCAAGCCCGTCAGGATAATGGCGGCCAAGAAGGCCGCTGGAACGAAGATTGGGATCGTGATTCGCCCTCTGCGTTCGAGCCTCTTGAGAGAGGCCCCGCACACCAGGCATTCTTTAGCACTTAGGGCCACCCGGGTCCCGCAGGCCGGGCAGTATCTTTTTTCTTCCGTCATCCTACTCAATCGCATTCGTCCAGAGCGCTTTTGGAGACTTCCGAAGTCTAGCTTAGACCGAGCTCGTCGGCGATGTCTTGCATGGCCGAAAGGACGATACTGATGTGCTCGTTCAGCTCCACCCCCAGATCGGCAGCACCTTCCTCAGTAGCTTCCCGATGCACACCGGCGGCGAAAGCCTTATCCTTCCACTTCTTCTGGATGGACTTGAGATTCACGTCCATGATGCTCTTAGAAGGCCGTACCAGGGCCACG
>CAYUPJ010000117.1:0-13380 GCA_964446635.1 uncultured Anaerolineae bacterium | reverse complement strand
GCCCAGCGCCACACCGCCCTGGACGTGCGTCTTAGAGAGCCTCAAGGGATTTAGGCCCTGGGGCTTTCTCATTGCGCACCAGACCATCATCCGTTGCGCAAGCCCTCAACTGACGGCGATTTGACCTTTTCGTAAAGGTTACATATACTACTTACTGAAGAACGGGAGTTGCCTCGATAGATGTTGACCGGTGACCAATTCCACCATCTGTGTACCTTCGTGCGCCACTATCTGGAGGAGACAGCAGCCAAGAGCGAGCAGCAATGGGTGCGCCGTTTTCCCCGGGCCGCTGAGCACCGCTGGCGACACACGCTGAACGTGTTGCGCAACGCGGAGAGGATTCTGACTGGCGAAGGAGCCGACGATGACGCGGCCGACGTGGTACGGGTGGCCGCCATTCTGCACGATGTCTCCATGTTTGTCTGCGACCACTCGGTGCACGGCCGGGCCAGCGCTGACATTGCCGAGAAGTATCTCCGCGAACAGGGCTACCCTGAGGAATTTGTGGCTCGGGTAGCCCAGGCCATTGCCGAGCACGGCACCGACTTCGGTCCCCTGCCGCCAGAGGAACAGGAAGCCGTCTTCTCGTGGGCGGGCAAGGTGGTAGTTGAGGCCGACATCCTGGACAAGCTGGGGGCCAGTGCCATCGCCGATGGTCTGCTTTACCTGGGCAAGCAGGATAAGCTTTCCCACGAGTGCCGTGCGGCACTGGTGGAGGGTCCGGTCATGGAGAGAGCCGCTTTCTTCAAGGACTACCTGTGGACAGAGACGGCCAAGCGCTTGGCGGAGGAGCGGTTTGGATTCTTTGTCGCGTTTTTGGAACAGTTGGCAGAAGAGGTAGTGGCAGGGGAGTCGGTGATCAGGGATCAGGGAACCAGGGGATAGTTCTACAGGTGGCCCGATTCCCTGATTCCCTAGTCCCTGATTCCCTGATTTCCTGCTCCTCTCCCACCCCTGTTGCACGGGGGGGGGCGGGGAGGGGGGGTTAGTTAAACGGAGGAAAAAGAATGACCAACACCGTTCGCGTGCGCTTCGCCCCCAGCCCCACGGGGTATCTCCACGTAGGAGGAGCCAGGACAGCTCTTTTCAACTGGCTCTTCGCCCGCAAGCACAACGGCGCGTTTATCCTGCGCATTGAGGACACGGACCGCACCCGGTATCAGCCCGAAGCTATGGAGGACATCATGGAGGGCCTGCGCTGGCTGGACCTGGAGTGGGACGAGGGTCCTGAGGTGGGGGGCGACTATGGCCCGTACTACCAATCTCAGCGGCTGGACATCTACCAGAAATATGCTCAGCAGCTCGTGGACAGTGGCCACGCCTACTACTGCTATTGCAGCTCGGAGCGACTGGCTCAGGTACGAGAGGAGCAGCGGCGTCGGGGCGAGCCAGACCTTGGCTATGACCGCCACTGTCGTCATCTGACCACCAAGGAGCGCGCTGACTACGAGGCTCAGGGCATCGTGCCGGTGGTGCGTCTCAAAGTCCCCCTGGAGGGCCGGACGTCTTTCTACGACGTGCTCCATGGCGAGATCGCCGTGGACAACGCCAGACTGGACGACCTGGTCCTCCTCAAATCCGACGGATACCCCACCTACCACCTGGCCAATGTAGTGGATGACCACCTGATGGAGATCAGCCACATCATGCGGGCCGACGAGTGGCTGCCCAGCGTCCCCAAGCACGTCCTGCTCTATGAGGCCTTTGGCTGGGAGCCGTCTGTTTTCGCTCATCTGCCCATCATCCTGGCTCCTGAGGGCAAGGGCAAGCTCTCCAAACGGCATGGCGCGGTCTCGGTGCTGGAGTTCCGTCGGCAGGGCTACCTGCCTGAGGCCATGGTGAACTTCCTGGCTCGCGTGGGCTGGGCCTACGACGACAAGACCGAGTTCTTCACCCGCCAAGAGCTGATAGATAAGTTCAGCTTGGAGGGCGTGAGCAAATCACCTGCTGCTTTCTCCTACGACAAGCTGGACTGGATGAACGGCGCCTATATCCGGGAGTTGGCTCAGGATGATCTATACGCGCGGCTGATACCCTTCTTGGCCAGTGGCTTGGGCCTGGAGGAGAGGGAACTGAAAGAGCGGAAGGAGACCAGGGAGATCGTGCCCCTGATTCAGGAGCGCCTCAAGAAGCTGACCGACGCTGTGGAGTGGGTTGATTTTTTCTTCGTTGATCAGATCAGCTATGAGCCCTCGCTGCTGGTGGGCAAGAAGATGACGGCTGCAGAGTCGCTGACCGCCCTGCGGAAAGCCCAGGAGACCCTGGCAGCCTTGCCTGATTTCGGGGAGGAAACCCTGGACGTGGCTCTCCGTGCCCTGGCCGATGAGCTAGGCTTAAAAGCCGACCAACTCTTCGGCATCATCCGCGTGGCGGCAACGGGCAAGAAAGTGGCCCCGCCTCTCTTTGGAACGCTGAGTATTCTCGGCAGGGAGCGAGGGCTGGAGCGGCTGGACAATGCGTTGAAGATGTTAGAGGGAATCTAGTCAAACATTTTGGGGAGGTGCACCATGACAGCGATCGAAAAGCTGGAAGTTCTCAGTCGCCTGGTCCGACAGGGAAAGACAGATCCGCTGATTGACCGGACACTAGACAAACTGTTAGCTCATAAGCAAGCTGAGGCTGAGGCCCAGTATCGAAGAATCCAGACCGATGTAAAAGCGTTTGAAAAGCAATACAATATGGACTCGCCCACCTTTGCGGAACGCTACCAGGAAGGCGCACTAGGCGACGATGCCGATTTCATCGAATGGTACGCTCTGTGGAACATGCTCCAGGAATTAGAAGAACGGCTCAATGACCTGAGAGGTGTCTGAAATGCCCACAGAGCCCATAACTTACATCGAGACCCTCAAGGTGAGGCTGTTGTTGGATGAACTTGTGCAGTCCTTTGACATTCTTCGTGAAGAGGAAACCCCACTGAGAGCCTACTTCCGCGTGCGCTGTGTGTTGGCCAACGACGACATACTGGAGAGCGCCTCGTACCTTGAAATTCGCGGAGAAGAGTTGGTGCTGGTAGACTATCGCCACCAGTGGATGACCCGGGACCAGGCTTTGCGGGTTCGTTGGGACGCGACACCTCACTATCCCGATCTCCCCGGTGCACCTCATCATATTCATGACGGTAGTGAGGAGAATGTCCAACCCGGCCATCTTATGCATCTGACGGACGTGTTAGACGCAATCGCAGAGCGTCGAGCCAAATGGCGCAGTGCGTGAGAGGCTCATCACGCATCACGTTTCACGCCTCACGTCGGTATTTGCCAAGTTAGCAGGAATGTGATAAAATGTAACCGCTGTCCTCCGGTACGCTCGGGACATTGCTGGGGGATCGTCTAGCGGTAGGACAGCGGACTCTGGATCCGTATGCCGAGGTTCGAATCCTCGTCCCCCAGCCAATACCTGATATCCAATACCCAATTGAAGAGAGGCCCCCCTTGACGCCAGGGCCTCTCTTCTTTCTAATCTCTAATTTCTAATTTGCCTGCTTTTCCTCGATCTTGGCCCACGTATCCCGCAACGACACCGTCCGATTGAATACGAGTTTTTCAGTGGCCGAATCCGGATCCACGCAGAAATAGCCCTGTCTCTCGAACTGGTATCGGCTTCCTGGTGCTGCGTTGGCTAGACTTGGCTCTACGCGGCACGAGGTCAGAACCTCCAACGAGTTCGGATTCAGACTGGCTGTGAAATCCTCGCCCTCCTCCACATCCAGAGGGTTTTCTACGGAGAAGAGGCGATCGTAGAGGCATACCTCGGCTTCGAGCGCGTGGTCAGCCGAAACCCAGTGCAGCGTTCCCCTGACCTTGCGTCCGTCCGGCGAGTCGCCGCCTCGAGTTGCCGGATCATAGGTGCAGTGTAATTCGACCACTTCGCCGGTCTGCTCATCCTTAATCACCCCCACACAGGTGATAAAGTAGGCGTATCGTAGCCGGACCTCACGACCGGGGGCCAGACGGAACCACTGCTTCGGCGGGTCCTCACGAAAGTCCTCCCGTTCGATGTACAGCACCCGTGAGAAGGGCACTTTGCGTGTCCCCATACTGGCATCCTCCGGATTGTTGATACATTCCATCTCCTCTACCAGGTCTTCCGGATAGTTGACGATGACCACCTTGAGGGGTCGCAGCACGCCGAAAACACGTGGCGCTCGTTTATTCAAATCTTCGCGGAGACAGTGCTCAAGCAGTGCTATATCAACGAGACTATCTGTCTTGGCCACACCGATGCGATCACAGAAGTTGCGGATGGCCTCTGGCGTGTAGCCACGCCTTCGCATGCCCGCTATGGTCAGCATCCGCGGATCGTCCCACCCGTTGACGTGCACTTCTTCCACCAATCGAATAAGCCTTCGCTTACTCAGCACGGTGAAACTGAGATTGTAGCGACCGAACTCGATTTGCCGCGGATGATAGATCCCCAACTGGTCAAGGAACCAATCGTACAAAGGGCGATGGTCTTCGTATTCCGACGAACAGAGAGAATGGGTGATGCCCTCGATGGAATCGGACTGGCCGTGGGCATAGTCGTACATCGGATAGATGCACCACTTGTCGCCCGTCCGGTGATGGGTGGCGTGGAGGATGCGGTACATGACCGGATCGCGCAGGTTCATGTTGCCTGACTGCATATCAATTTTGGCTCGCAAGACGTGCTCACCTTCCTCGAACTCGCCGGCCCGCATCCGCTCGAACAGGTCGAGGTTCTCTTCGACGGAACGGTCGCGATATGGACTGTTCTTGCCCGGCTTGCCAAAAGCACCTCGGTACTCCTTGATCTCCTCTGGGCTCAGACTGTCCACGTACGCCTTGCCATCCTTGATCAACTGCACGGCCCACTGGTAGAGCTGCTCAAAGTAGTCCGAGGCGTAGTACTCGCGATCCTCCCAATCGAAGCCCAGCCAGCGAATATCCTCCATGATCGCGTCCACGTATTCCTCTTCTTCTTTGGCGGGATTGGTATCGTCGAAGCGCAGATTGTACAGCCCTCCGAACTCCTCGGCGATGCCGAAATCAATGCAGATGGCCTTGGCGTGTCCGATATGCAGATAGCCGTTCGGCTCCGGTGGAAACCGGGTATGAACTCGCCCGCCGTACTTGTTTGTCCTCAAGTCTTCCTTGATGGCATCTCGGATGAAGTCAGAGGGACGTTCGGAATCGGTTGTGGTTGTATTCATAGCTCCCTTCTCGCTTTTTCTTTCAGATGTTGTGTTCTTCCTTCACACTTCTACCAGCAGGCCGCTCATCTCTAGCACCCGCTGGCTCCACTGCTGGGCCTCGGCGATCATCTGGGCACGCCACGCCTGGTCAGGGAATCTCTGGGGCAACCGCATCCGCCAGTGGGCCAGGTGGCGTTGCAGTTCCAACAGCGTCACCTGGCTTCGCAGGTCAGACTCTGGAGCGCACCACTCGATGAAGTGCGCGGCCTCTCGTATCAGGTCTGCTACAGGCACGAGGTTGGCCGGATTCTGTGAGAATGAGGCGATGCGGGCCATGTCGGCGGCCAGCCCACCCAGACGCACCGGCAGTGGATCACGCACATAACGGGCCTGAATGGCTGAGAGGTCTTTCATTCCGGCATCACTCCTTCCAGCAGTCGGCGAACAATGGTTTCTACCCGCTCGCGAATTGCAGGATCCTGAATGGTCATAATTTTCACCCACCGCACCGCTTCTAACTCCCTTTCTTATCTTTTCTTTCGGCTATTACATTCTTTCATAGCTTTTTGGCCCTGTTTACCACTTGCTCATATCTCTCTACTCTGGTGGTTTCCAACCTTGTTGAGCTAGATATCTGCGAACTAGCTCAACCACCTCGTGAGGTTCAGCAGGACTAGCGCTCTGGCCGCGCCGCAAGTACGGCTTGTGGTTCACATAGTATACGGGCTCGGTACCTGGTGGTACAACGACTACGGGAACGACCACAGTGCGAATAGGTGCTTCATGTGGTAGGAATACTACCCTCACTGATATGGTCGGCTTGATGTTGTCTCTGCACATATTGTCAATGCGCTGACGGAATTCGTCTTTCCCGCTATCTAGTTTGGCTTCTTCTATACCAACTACATCTTTGGTGTTGGTGATGCCAAAGTATATACATCCACCTCCACTTGTCGCAAAAGCTGCGACTTCGCGAGCTAACCTTCTACGTTCGTCATTGTCGCCTGCTGGTGGCATCTGCTCCTTGAATTCTACCCTCTCAACCTCATTTTGTTGTAATGCTACGGCTACGTCAAGTGCAGCAAGTTCTTTGTTCTCCGCCAAGAGACGTTCAACTTGCAGTAGGAACTCAGAATCCTCCCGGAGCTCTTCTTGGCGTTCAGGTGTGAAGATTTGCTGCCATGCATATTGTTGTAACAATCCATGTGCTCGTGTAAGCCTGGATGCATCTTGGAGCAGGCGAATTGCTCTTTGGAAATCTCCGACATCAGTTGACTGTTGAGCCCCTATCACAAAATGGTTCACTCGCAAAGTATAGCTCGCGATCATAAACGTTTCTAAATCCACGAGATAACCATCCCCCGTAATTGCCAATAGGGGGATAATCAGTGGAGTCTTCTTACTAGGAACGAATACAAGTGCACCATTGTTGAGGAACGCCACCTGTGCTTGATTAACGTCAAGACGGAGCCAGTTGTTTCTTTTTGCCCCTTTCCTTATACCTGCCCAAAGACCTGTTCTGACACCTTCAATGTTATTGGCCAAAGCATAAGAGAGAAACTCTTGGGTTATATCCTCAACTGACATCTTGAACGCTGTTGCTAATTTCTCACGATGCTTGAGATATGCTAATGCAGCGAAGACTTCCTTTGTTTCATCAGCAACTAATTCGTGCCAGATCTCTGAGTAACGTTTTCCATCAAGAGCGTCCACGAACCGCCTAGCTACAAAGATTGCTTTTTCTTTGTACGCAGTATCATCGTCACTGGACTTAGGATCGAGTAGACTTCGCAACATTGATGTTACCTCTATTGATGTTACTTCATTACGTAAGGCCACAGAGTCACCATCGCGGTGGAACTGCCAGTTACCTAACAGCCCCTGCAAGACTTGTACCGAGCTCGCCGAAGTATTCCGGCATGCTGTTTCACGCACACATCCTGAATTGGTGGTGGGGCGGGCGACCGCCCCGCCGACCATAACTAGGTGACGTTTGGTTTTTCAATGTCGATTGAACACTCTGCTAGCTTTTGTCGCCTAAGCCTGCCACCCACACCCCAACCAACATCAACGACTTTCTCACTGGAGTGTGAGCAATGTATCTTCTGTCATCTTTGATTCCAAGAGGCTAATGATTTCTTCGAGTTCTATCTTTGGATCAGCTTGCAAACCAAGACACTCAGCTATTCCGTCGGCATCTGTGCTGAGGCGAGAGTCAAGATTCAGGCGAAACGAGCCACTCTCTGTCCGGTCCAATGTATACGTGTGGAAATGCATAGAGTCACCGAGGCGAGCGCTATTCAGATGCTCAAATTGGAACGCTCGTCCCATGTAGTCCATAAGATAGTCTTGCGTGACCAGTACCAAATGCTTATTGATGTGCTCAAATGTTTGTACCTTATGATGCAACTGAACCAGAATAGTCTTTGCAGTCATCTTCCAGTTCAAGCCAAAACTCTTGCTAAAATCCGCATTTACGTCATATCCTACTCCTTGCTCCCGTAGAAACAACTCTCGTTCCGGCCAGACAGTTCCCGTCGTGTCTAGAGTTTGGAGTTCAATGCCTACGAAATCTTTGACTTTGTTGTCTTTCGCGGATGCAAGGAAGTAGTCTACAGAACCCCCTGGAATTGGCACTTCTTGAATAACATGCAGCTCGTTACCAGGTTCATGAAGAGTAAGCAGGTGAAAGCAATCAACAAAGATTTGACGACGTTCCAGAAGCCGGTAGGGGCAGATGATAATCCTTTTTTGATCCCTTCCATGCAGAACGGTGCAGGTTGCTATCGTGATATCTGGTTCACTTTTTCTAACCTTAATACACCTACGGTTAAGATAGGGACAGTTCTGTCTAGATAGAAAACGTTTCCAGTCAGTTTCTTTCTTAGAACGCGTTGAGATGCCGTATAGTTCAAGTACCTTACTCATAACAGCCTCGCACACCTTTTTTCTGCGATTTCTAGGTATTCTTGCGATATGTCGATTCCGACTGATTTTCGCTGCAGTGTTCGCGCAACAAGCATGGTCGTGCCGGTGCCGCAGAATGGATCGAGAACTATACCGTCTGGAGGACAGGTTGCAAGAATGGGTATCTTACACAAGTCCTCTGGATAGGGTGCGAAGTGGCTACGGCGTTTCTGTGTATCCTCCGGGAGTATATCCCACACATCGCTGGGCTTGCTTCCTTTCGGATGGTATGCAAGGAAATAGAAACCCTTCTCTTTCAACTCTCTTGCTCGTCCCGACACACGCTCTGAATCCGAATGAGTGGTTCTTTGTTGTCCGCGAATAATCATTCGAAAGTCAGATATTTCGCCGCGTTCCACTTTTCCAAGCATTTCCTCTAGAGCGCCTAAAGCCGCTATTCTTTCATCTTCAGTCAATGCAGTCGAAAGCTCAATCTGGCGCTTATACCGAACGCCTGTAACGCCTGTCGCAGAAACAACAGCGCCATTGACGACCCTCGTTTCTCTTGGCTTTGACCTAATCGCATCTATATCATAATAATAACCTTTTCGAATTTTGACGAAATGGAAGACATTCTCATGTACATTGCGCAACCGGTCTCTGGAATTATCAGGGCCACCCTTGACCTTGTTCCATATAATGCTATTCCGTAAAATCCACCCTTGTTTATCCATGAGTGTCAAGGCAACTCTCCATGGGATACCAAGGAGTTGCTTCTTAAGATAGCTATCCCCGATATTGAGCCAGAATGACCCTGTAGGTTTTAGTACTCTCTTGACTTGCTCAAAGACTGCAACAAGGTTAGAGATATAATCTTGATATTTGGCCTCTAAACCAATGCCGCCGTTAAGGTATTTGCGTTTACCCCAATAGGGGGGGCTGGTCATGCAAAAATCAAAGGAGTCATCAGGTAGCTGTTGGAGAATGTTCAAAGCATCTCCAAGCATGAAAAGTGGTGAACGTTCTTGATCCTTTATGTAGAAGGTAAATTGCTCTTCGAAGCCTGATGTTACTATTGTCATCTTTGTGGCTCACTTGCGTCAGTACTACTAAACCTATTTATCCCTAATGGGAAACATGTCACGGAATTTCAGTCTTCGCCACCTAACGACATCGAACTCATCCGCCGCGCGGCCTTCACAGTGACTTCACTTTTCAAACGAAACGCCAAAAACGCGATTCACCCTACTAAACAAACATAGAAACACGGCAGTCAGGCCAACACAAAATTACTTCATCATCCTTCCTTGCAAATCCTCTGATTGGACCATCCTGAGAGACAACAAATCCGATGCAGCCTGGGCATGCACCAACAAAATCGATAGTCGAGTTATGTCTGGAACCTAGTTTCGAGGCATCGAATTCTTCGCCTCCACTGCCAAAGCCATCAGGGCCTACAAAGATCTTCCCGCCCCACGGTCGTGGTGCCCTAAGCCTCGCACCAAAAGAAATAACTTCTAAACGACTAGAGACTATCAATGCCCCATCAATACACGCGAATTGTGCCAAGACATTTAGTCTTTCAGAGTATCTTTTATTCAGTGCTACATTGAATAAAATGTCATTGCATTTTGAGGATACCACCAATCTGTTTATTAGAGACTCTAAATCCAGGCTTTCCCTAAAAGAATATCCCGGAGTAAAGCAGTCTTCATATTGTTTTATCTTCTCGTCTGGTATTATTACGATTGTTCCTCCATGACCGCGAGCAGATACCTCCGCCAATAAATGATCAAGAGTGTCACGGTATACGTGCCAATAGAGGTTTTGGTGCTCTTTAAATCCATCATGATTCTTAATCGCATCTATGATACAAGATCCCATTGCCTTTGAATGAAAAGGAGAAGGGATCGCCCTTACAAAATCACCCAATATAAATCGCCCTATCTGCGAACCACCTCGTGAGATCATAAGTGAGCCTGTAGTTACAGCGGTTACCATAAGCATATCTGAGCGGAGTAGGTTAAGACCAGCTATTCCTACAGGTATTTCGTCAAATCGATCTGTTGTAGGACTAAAAAACATAGCACCCCATATTTTATACTCTGCCTTTTCGTCATCGATGGGCGCGGCAATTAAGGTCGTCGTTTTGGGATCAAAAGCAGGTGCAAGTTTTGTTATTGACTCCACCGTCAATGGAAAGCTACGGTCAAAACTCATAATAAACCGTTGTTCTTCGGCAATGTCATCTTTCGATAATAGAACAATACTAAATGTTATGGAGCGGCCCTCTTCTCGTTTGAGACTGGCTAAAAAAGCCATCTCTACGATAACGCGTAAATCTCTAATATCCGGAGGTGGTTTTTGTTTTCGATCTCTATATGGGTGGCTTTGATCTGCCGCCCAAGCTTGGATGATTTTTTGAAAGATTTCCGCTTCAAACATTTAGTCTATCCTCTCTATATAGGACTTACACGGAAAATTTCCACAAGTCCCTGCTAACGGAACCGAAAGGTCCGCGTACCGCTTGGCGACGGACGGGCTTCTGGGCATACTGCCATTTGCCAGACTTGTCGCCGCGGTCTGCCGTTATTATACTATGCCACCTCAGTTTCGTCAAAGCAGTTGATCTGGGACTCCAGTCTGGTGGAAACAAAAACTCCCCACGGGAGTTGACAAGGCCGGCGGGGAGATGCCCATCAGAGCAAATGCTGGATTGCTACTGGCCTGTCGAACTCAGATGGAAGGTGTGCACGTTGCCGTACTGTCGCCCCATGGTCACGCTGACATCACCGGTGCTCATCCCGTAGACAACCGACCATTGGGTGCTCCCCTGGGACACTTCAGCCAGGAGGTTCATGGCGTCCTGCGCAGTAAGTTGACCCTCAGCTTCGGTGAGTCGCTGGCTGATCTTATCATACCGCCAGCATTCCCCTTCCGCAGATTCGCCGGCTGAGGCGCGCAGGAAATTGGTCGCCAAATGCCAAGGCGTCCCATTGGGGATGATCACCATCTCACCCTGATAGAACTCCACCAGGACCGAGCGCCCCGATGCATCAGCGAGGAGGTAATGGATGGGGGGACCGCCCTCAAAATCAATGTTGTAGCTCTGCAGGATGGAGAGGGCCTCGTCTACGTTGCTGGCGTGGTCGAGCATCTGGCGAATCACCATCAGCGAGCCAATGGTCTTTTTTCCTGGGCCGGGGTGCACGTTGCCTGGCGGCACGGCAGCCATGCCGATGGCCAGGCCATGCTCGTTCAGGCCATCGAACGGCCAAAGCGGGGTGTACAAAAGCGCTTGGCGCTCAATGAGGGGTAAGTCTGTGAGGCTGCCCGCCTTGGCTCCCTCGAACCCAAAATAGGCAATGTCCACCATCGAAACCGAAGCGTAGCCATCCGGTGGGTCGGTGAACAGGAGCATGGCCGGGCTGTATTCCCAGTCGAAGTTGCGGCCATAGAGCATGTTGTCCGCATCACCGAGAGCGGCGAAAAGCGAACAGGCCCATGCAGGCGGCAGCACCTTCAGGTTTGCCTCAGCCAACCACTCGACACCCTCAGCGGAAGACGCCCTCTGCTCGTACGCGCCGTAGTAGTGCATGGTGTATAGCGGGTAGTCGTCCACCTGCTCCAGGCTGTTGAGGGTCGTGGCCTCTTCATCTGACAGACCATCGGCGCGACTCGTCGGTGTTGGCACGGTGGTCGGGGTTGAGGTCGGTGGGACGGGCGTAGGCGCAGCCGCGGGAACGCTGCAGCCAACCAGGAGCCCCAGGATCAACGCTATGCCGATTATCTTGTGCAGCAACTTGTGGATGTTCATCTTCTCCTGCCCCTAAACTCCTCGATCTGCTTATGATGGGTTTTCTCGTCTTTGGTTTCCGCTTGAAGGAGACGGGCTATGGTGACTTTGTAACCCTTATGGCGCACTCCCCTGTCTTTATCGAACTCTTCGGCGGAAATGGTCTCCAGAAAATCTACGAGCTGTTGGAGGGAATCCTCCACCGACGAGAGAAGTTCGGCGAAATCGTCCCTTTCAAGCATAGGTCCTCCACCCACCTGGTAAAAGAAGTCCGGGTTCGGGTGCATTGTGACCCATAACTACTTCTGGATGAGCGGCAACAACAACCAGTACCTCACGTAGATGGTCACGCTGGCCGTGCTGCTCGCGCCGTCGCTATCGGTGACGGTCAAGGTGATGACATGCCGGCCGCGCGAGAGCTCCGGTGTCACGATGTGGTTGCCGGTCCCCAGCAAACCATCCCGGTCCGAGCTCCATACCAGCGCCTCTCCCCGCAACTCGCCGTCTTCCGGGTCGAAGCCCCGCCCCAGGAGCAGAACCGCTTCCGGCCGCTGGAACGTTGCACGATCAGCCGGGGAGGCGATCCGGGCAACGGGCTTCTTAAGGGCGATCCGGAATGAGCCATCGGAGTCATCCGACGCGGTGTTGATGCCGTCAGTGACGACGACCATCAGGCGAGCCTTTTGTCCGCCGCCGACTTGGCTGGTGTCCCAACGGACCTGCTCTTCGGTCAGCCCGGTAGCGACGAGGTGCCAGGACTGCCCGTCGTCCGGGCTGTAGAAGACGGAGAACGTCAAAACATCGCCATCGGCGTCGCTGGCCTGCCAGGTGATGGTCTGGACGCCGTCCCACTGCTCACCGCCGTTGGGCGCCAGGACCCCCACCTGGGGGGTGTTGGGACTCACGACGCGCTCGTCGAGGACGGTCTGTTCCTTCACCAGTCTGATTCGAGCTGTCTCAGCCGGGTAGGGTTCGATCATGAAGAAGGGAGCACTGTCCAGCGTTTTACCACTGTCCTCGTCAACGAAGGAAGCATTGAAGCACCGGGAAGAGAGTAGGCGGTCAACGTTGTCCAGAAACTGGACGCAATAGCCCGTGCCAGGGCGGGGGCCCTGGATTGGCGGGCGGATGGTTGAACTGATCCGGTAGATTGGCTCGATCCTGCCCGTCTGGTCACGCCGGACCTCGCCTCGGATCAGGGCGTACTCCTGAGAGATGCTGTTCGCGGACAGGCCGGCGGCACGCCATGTTCCCCAGGGCGCGGCCTCGTAGATGCCCTTGTAGGTAAAGGGCGAGAGCCAGACCCCAGCGGTGCTCCAGCCCTGGTTCATGACATCCAACAAGTCCGTGCCCTTGACTTCCATTTGCGCCACGTCAAATCCATACTCCTGGATCCAAGAATCGTCGTAGGGCCAGGGGACGCCCGCACCGTAGGGATGGTGTTGATTAAAGTTGTGGGCGCTCTCGTGGACAAGGCCTTTCTCGAACCGATGAGAGGCGTCCCGGTGCCATGCCACCAGCG
>CAYUPJ010000116.1:0-13496 GCA_964446635.1 uncultured Anaerolineae bacterium | reverse complement strand
CTGTTTCAACGAGCGCCGACGGATCCTGTCCACGCCCCAGCGCCTTCGTGAGCACCTGGTCAGTTGCCAGTATCAGGACGCTGAGGTCATCGTCGTGGACGACGGGAGCACCGACGGCACGGCCGATCTCCTGCGTTCTTTCCAAGGGTGGGATAAGCTCACCCTTTTGTTCAATGAAACCAACCGCGGCAAGGGGTACAGTGTCCGTCGGGGCGTCCTGGCGGCGCGCGGCCGCTACGTCTTCTTCACCGACGCCGATCTGCCCTACGACCTGGAAACACTGGGGCGGTTTCTCGCTGCCTTAGAGGAAGGAGACGATCTGGCCATCGGGGCGCGAGATCTGCCGGGCTCACGCTTCTCGGTGCCCAGGTCTGCCATCAGGCGGCTCGCCAGCGACATCTTCACCTGGATCGTGCGCAACTATGCCGTCAAAGGCATCCCCGACACTCAGTGTGGGTTCAAGGGATTTCAACGAGAGGTGGCCCTTGATCTTTTCCAGCGCGGTCGCCTTGATGGCTACGCCTTCGACGTGGAGTTGGTGTTTCTGGCCAGGCGGCGAGGATACAGAATCGCCCGCCTGCCCGTCGTCCTGGTGCACAACGACGACTCCAAGATTCGTGTCGTGCGCGACTCGGCACGGATGTTACTGGATCTCTTTCGCATCCTGATCTACGCCCGTCGGGGCGTCTATGACGTGTAGTGGGTTGGAAAAATGTCAACATCCTCACGGTGGTCAGTGGCTCTGGGCGTTGTGGCGCTCCTCCTGGCCGTAGTGGCCCAGAGTTACCTGCAGCGTGGGCTCTATCGAGACGAAGTGCAGTGGCTGTTCATCGCCGGCGTGGCGGCCCTCATCGGCGCCTTTCCAACGAATCAGCGAATCAGCGAATCAGCGAATTGGCGAATCGCTCTTTCGCTCATCCGCTTTTTCGCTCTTTTTCTGGCCTGGGCGACGCCGTTGCTGGCCCTGTTCACCTTGCTCCGCTGGTTCAGGAGCCACACCCTGCTCCCCCGCCAAGTCGTCTTGCTGGCCGGGGGCACTGTCGTCATCGCTGCGGTGGCGTTGCTCATGAGCCGTGCGCGTTGTCATACGGCAGATAACCGACAACAGACAACAGACAGCAGCCATCTGATCACTGATCACTGGTTACTGATTACTGATAACCAGGGCTTGTGGGTGGGTCTGTCACTGGTGCCGGCCCTGCTCGCTGCCAGCTACTGGTGGCGCGGCGTGGTTTCCAACGATGCGGCCCTCATTTGGCTGCTGAGTCTGGCTTTCTTCTCTTACACCGTCGGCTATCACCGCCGAGGGGCTTCCTCGGGGCAGAGGAGCAGAGGAGCCGAAGTCCTGAGCAGAGCGAAGGAACAGGAGCAGGGGAGCATGGGTGAACGACTGCGGAGTTTCCTGGCCAGCCTCACGAAGCATCTCCGACTGTCCAGACAGACGCTCCTCGACCTGGCTCTGTTGGCTGTCATCCTGGCGGTCGCCATGTTCATGCGCGGCTACCAACTGGCCGATCTACCCTACGGATCGTGGTACGATGAGGCAGAGTCGGGGCTGGAGGCAGTCGAGATTCTCAATGGACGGCCCTTTAGCCCCATGGCCAAATTCACCTTCAACCCCTCGCTTTACTTCTATGCCCTGGCCTTGTCATTCAAGATTTTCGGGGTAAGTATTCTGGGCGTCCGGCTGGTTGTGGCCACGGCCGGCGTGCTGAGCTGTCTCTTCCTCTACTTGCTGGGGAAACGCCTGTGGGGATGGCGGGTGGCCTTCGTTGCCGCGATCCTGCTGGCGGTGATGAGTTGGCACGTCACGTTTAGCCGCCTGGGGATGCAGAATGTAACCGCCCCCTTGTTCGCCATCGTCACCTTCTATTACCTGGTCCGAGCCCTGGAGACCGGTCGCCATGCCGACTACTTGTGGGCTGGCCTCTCGGCTGGTTTTGGGGTTTATACGTACACTCCTTTTCGCCTGGTGGCCCTCATGATGGTCCTGCTATTGACCCACGAGTTTCTCTCCCGTCCAGGTTTCCTACGTCGCCACCTCGACGGTTTGACCGTGATGGCCGTGGCGGCGATCCTGGTTATGATGCCCCTGCTCATCTACGCCGTGCAGCACCCCCAGGAGTTCACCCGCCGCATGGACGAAACGTCGGTCTTCGCCAAGAAGGATACCGAGACGGAGAAGCGGCTGGCTCTGGAAAACAGCCTGCGCCGGCATACGCTGATGTTTAACGTGCAGGGCGATCCCAATGGCCGGCACGGCCTGCCCGGCCGCCCCATGGCCGACTCCGTGACGGCGGCGCTTCTTATCCTTGGACTGGGCTACAGTCTGTACCGCTGGCGGGACAGAGGGTACTTCCTGGCCGTTATCTGGCTCAGTATCGGGCTGCTGGGAGGTATCATGTCCCTGGACTGGGAGGCGCCCCAGGGGGCGCGCTCCGTGATGGCCATGCCGGCTGTGGCCATGCTGGCCGCTATCCCCCTGGGGCTGGTCTGGGAGGCAGCCGATAGTGTCCTGGGCCAGGTGCAACGCACTTCCCAAGTGCGTTGCACCTTCCAGGGGCCGCATCTGATGACGCTGGTGATCGCGTTGCTTTTGGCTAACGTGGGGCGCCTCAACTTCGACCGCTACTTCAACGAGCAGATGAAGAACGTGGAGGTGTTCCACGCCCATTCGGCCCGTGAGACAGCTACCGCCCGCTACGTCAACGCCCTTGGGCCTGGATACTGGATCTATCTCCAAACGGCCAATGCCCCCATCGTCCGCCTTATTGCTGACCGCCAGGAGGATTTCCGCTTCTTTTGGCCCATTGATCACCTGCCCCTCAAGGAGCACGTGGATCGTGACATCGTCTACCTGTTCGAGCCCTGGCGGATGGCGGTTCCCGTCGAGGAGTTCCTGCGCTACTATCCCGACGCTCAAGCGGACACGGTCTACGATCCGGGTGGTGAGCCCATCTTCCATGCTGTCCGCGTGGACCAGGCGGATGTCGAGCGCATTTTCGGCCTGACAGGGCGCTACTACCGTGGCCCTGACTGGCAGGGGCAACCGTTCCTCACCCGCACCGACCGAGGCGTCGTTTTCGAGGAGGGCTGGAATCCCCTTCCGTCTGGGGAGGAGGGGCCCTTTAGCATCGTTTGGAGTGGCACCTTCTTCGCTCCACGGCCCGGCGAGTACGGCCTGGACCTCCACAGTCCGGGGAGAAGCTGGATCAGCGTGGACGGAGAACTCGTCGCCGGCAACCAGGGCGACCCGACGACGAGTGGGAGTGGCCGGGTGGCCCTGGCTAAGGGACTGCACAGCCTGGAGGTGCGACTCTCGGTGGACCAAGCCGTGGATGGAGTGGTTTTGTCCTGGACGCCACCGGGGCAGGAGGCGGAGCCTATGCCTGACAACCTCCTCTTTACCGTGCCCCTTAGCGATCAGGGGTTGCTGGGTCGCTATTACCGAGGCACCGACTGGCAGGGTCTACCAGAGATCCAGCAGGTAGATCGGGTACTCTCCTTCCGCTGGCACGATGTGCCGGTTCAGGGTGGACACTGGGGCGTCGAGTGGCAGGGGAAGTTGCTCATCGAGACCCCCGGCCGCTATCGTTTCAGCATCATCACCAGCGATCGGGGTTGGCTGGAAATTGATGGGCAGCCGTTGATCCAGGGTGAGGGCAGTGGTAGCAGTAGGGACATCGAACTGGCACCTGGCGAGCACGACATCGTGGTGCGTTACGTAGACACCCGGGGCTACGCTGAGTTCCGCCTCTACTGGGAGCTGCCGGGCGTTTTCGGGCACGAGGTCATCCCTGACACCGCCCTGTCGCCCCCCCCCCTCAATCCCCCCCAGCTTGCCCTGAGCAAGGTCGAAGGGTGGGAGGGAAGGGCGGGCCAGTTGGAGGGAGGATAGGATCTTGAATCGGCACCAAGACGACCGCTCTCTATGGCTTATGATCTTTGGCATCGGGGCCTTTTCCCTGTGGTACGTGGCCACGAAGCGCAGCCAGAATCCCCTGTGGCTGATTATGGCTGTGCTGTGTGTCTTCACCCTGGCCTACCGCTTCTACGGGCGCTTCGTGGGCTTTCGTGTAGCCAAAGCGAGAGATGCGCCAGACGTTGAAGAGGACGCCACGACACCTGCCTCCGTATGGGCGCTGGGCTACCACTTTGCTGCCATCGCTGGAGCTGGCGCCCTGATCGCTCCTGTAGCCGTAGTTCAGTACGGCTTCCTGCCGGGCTTGCTGTGTGTGCTGGTGGGGGCGTCCCTGGCTGGCGCTGTGCACGACTTTGTGGCCCTCCTGGCCGGCCTGCGGGGAGATGGCCGGTCACTCCCGCAGATGGCGCGAGACGAATTGGGAGCCATCGCTGCACGAGCTTTGGCTCTACTGTCGCTCGTTACGCTGGTGGCTGTGCTATCGGCGCTGGCTACCGCCCTGGCGAACCTCCTGGCCGGCGATGCGGGGGCGACCTATGCGTTGGCTCTTACCGTGCCCATCGCCCTGTTGGTGACATTCTACACGCGCGTTCTACGCCCCGGACACGGCGGAGAAGCGGTGGCCGTCGGCCTTGCCCTCTTCATCCTGGCTGTGATGGCTGGCATGCGAGCTGGCAGCACGGGCTTCATGAACCTCTTCTCGTTGAGCCAGCGAAGCGTGATGGTCCTGCTGGCTGCCTACTGCCTTTTCGCTGCTCTGATCCCCATTGATGCCCTGTCTCTGGTGCGAGGGGCGCTCTCAGGCTACCTCGTCCTGGGGGCCATGGGAGTGATGGCGGTGATGATGGCCTTCGCTGCCCCACCCCTCCAGGTCCCTCCGATCACGGCTTTTGGGCGCGGCGGCGGGCCCTTGCTGACGGGTAGCGTTTTCCCTACAGTGGCCATTGTCCTCGCGGCAGGTGCGGTGTCGGGCTTTCATGCGTTGATAGCGTCGGGGCCGACAGCCCGATTGCTGCGCCGCGAGGGCCGGGCTCTGCCCATTGGTTTTGGGGCCATGCTCCTGACAGGTTCTGTGGCCCTGTTGGTCCTAACCGTGACGGCGACCCTGTCGCTTGCCGATTTGGTGGCCATCAACACCGCCCTGCCGCCAGAGCACGTCGCCGAGGTAGTCGGGACGCCGCCCTCGGACTACAACCAACTGAGAGGGCAACTGGGCCAGACAGTGGAGGCCAGGCCGGGAGAATTGACCGCCCTGGCAACTGGCACTGTTCAGGTATTTCGGGCGCTGCCCAAGGTCAAGCTGGATTGGCTCCCCCGTTTGTACCGCGCGGTCAACGTGCTGGCCGCCCTGCTTCTGTTCGCTGCGCTGGAGGCTGGCGTGCGTGCCGGCTGGCTGCTGGTTAGGAGTTGGTCGTTTAGCCTGCCCCGGTCTATCAGTCTGCGAGAAGCGTTGGGCCGGTTGCCGTCGTTGCGTCTAAAGGCTGGCGGTTGGCTCAGCCTCACCGTAGATTGGAGCCAGGTGTCTTGTGTTGAGCCTGTCGAAACATTCGGCGTTCCGCCAACGCCTGTGGCACCAGACCAGGAAGCGTCGGCCAGCCGGATCCGCCTGGGTGGGCTGCCGATTACTCTGCTTGTGATCGTGGCCTGGGCTGTGCTCAGCCTGGGGGTATCCCCGCGCTTCACCGACCCTCTCATCGGCGTGAGTAGCCTGCTGTTAGCGACCGGGGTCTTGTGTCTGGGCACCGTGCTGGTGATGCGCCTGCACAGTGGGCGGGCACGGCTACTGGCGTTAGTCACTGTGATCCCTGCTCTGGTTATCTTGCTGATAGGGCTGGCGAGAGGCATCCTCGGTGTAAAGGAACTCTGGCCGCGGACGAGGGCCCGAGAGGCGTTCAAGACTGCCTATCAGGAGCTACCGGTCCTGACTACACAGCAAGAGCTGATCCCCATCGAGCGGGCCTGGACCATCGTGCGGGAAATGCCAGTGGGTCAGGCTGCTGAGGCCTTCGTCTCAGGTGGGCGCGATGGCCTGGCCCAGGCACTGAGGGCGCGCTTCGGCGACTCGGTGCCGCAGGAGGGTATCAGGTTGGCCAATCTCGTCGTTGGCCGGGCGCGGGCCGTGGCCCTGTGGAGCGGGATACAGGTGGCTGGCATGGTCCTGGCCATGGTCCTGGCATTGGTGCTGGTCGGTGTAGCGGCCGCACGGGGTCGGCCTGCGGACGGTGAGACACGAGAGAAGTTGGACATCGAGAGGATCAGTAAGAAGCCGGTGCTACCGGAGAGTCCGCTTTCCCTGGCAATTCTACGCAGGCACCTCGGGCGATGGCTGCTGCCTCCCACGGAGCCGGACGTCAGGCCAGAGCCGCTGCCGAAGGCCGAGCCGGATGAGTCCACAGTCCAGGATCGAGACCAGAGGCTTGTGTTGAGCCTGTCGAAACAAGAGCGGCCATCCTGGGCCTTCTTGACAGTCAGAGCACTACTATTTGCTGTCTCTATTGCCTTGACCATCTGCGGCTCATGGGTACTGTATGGCAACCGAGGGGATCTCGCCATCGCAGCGTTATTCTACGCTGCGGCCTTGGTCTGTCTCCGACTGGCGCTTTATGACGTCTGGCCACTGGCTTGGTCAATGAGGCAGGCACTGACAGCACTAGGTGATAAGTTACGGGTGCATCGCTGGGAGCTTCTGTGGCTGAGCTTGACCTTCGGTGTTGCTATCTTCTTCAGAGTTTATCGCTTCGGCTATTTTCCACCTGCTAATGGGGTTGCCTTTGAGGAAGCTCAGGCAGGAGGGGATGCCTTCAAAGTGCTGAGGGAAGGCCAGCGACCTATCGAGTTTCCCCTGACAGCCTATTTGCCCGCTTTGTCCTTTGCTCTGCTGGGCGAAAGCACCACCACGCTCCGTCTGCCTTTTCTCATCCTGGGATGCCTGACCATCATTCCCTTCTACCTTCTCTTGCGGGAGTTGGTGGGCTACAAGGTCGCGCTGTTTGGGACCTGCTTGCTGGCGGTGTCACGCTGGCACGCTGTCGTCAGTCGGATTGCTGACGAGTTGTTCACGCCCATCTTCGCTGAGGCCTTGATTCTATACTTGGTTGTAAAAGGCAGTAAGACAAAGGGTGTGAAGCATTTCTTCTGGCTGGGGATCCTCTGTGCGTACATGCTCTATGCGTACACGGGCTATCGGGTCATCCCTTTTCTGGTTCTTCTCTTGTTCATCGGCAGGTTTTTCAAGGCAGTGATCAGCCAGGTGCTACGTCGTCGCAAGTTTGGCGACTCTTTGGGCGCGGTCTTTCAGGCCAGTTGGCAGCCGGCCCTCGCTTTCGCTGCAGCGTTCGTGATAGTTGCCAGCCCCTTGTATGTGGTCACCCGGCAGGGCGATAGGGTATTCATCGAGGGGTTCATCAGGGCATCGGCGAGCGGAGGCGAGGCCGTTGGCGTATCATTTCTAACATCTCAGTCTCTGAACAGGCTGAAGAATGCTCTGTTGATCTTTACCCATAAAGGCGAGGGCTATCCTGCCCTAAACCTGCCTGGCGAGCCTATGCTGGATCCCGTGAGCGGGGTGCTGTTCGTCCTGGGTGTGGCTTATAGCCTTCTCACGCTCTTTCGACCGTATCGCCTTTGGCTTCTCCTCTGGATCGCTGTGGTGATGCTGGTGGGCGCTGTGTTCCCACCCAATCTGTACGTTGGGCGCTTTAGCAACCTCATCCCGATTGTGTTTGTATTCATCTCATTCGTGGTGGGAGATCTCAGTGGCTGGGTAGATCGGCGCTGGGGCAATAACGGGCAAAGGTTACTGGCTGCCCTCTTCGTGGCCCTAGCCAGCGCTGCCCTTATCCTCAACTTCCATACGCTCTTTAAACGACAGGTGGATGATCCCCATGTGAGACGAGCTTACCAGGATAGAGTCATTGCCTTGTGCAGCTATGTAGCGTCCTTGTCATCAGAACCGTATGTCTACGTATGGGATCAGGACCAGCTCTTGGAGTACGTGTTCCTGCCCAGCGACTATTCGTGGGCCTGCCATGAACTACGAGGTGAGGCTGTGAGTAGCATGGAGGCTGCTCTGCCAGCTAAGGTTCAAGCTGATCAGGTTGGGTACATATTTGTCAATCCCACCCATCCCATTGATGAATTATCCCAGTTAATCAGTCAATTCTATCCCCAGGTTCAGGGACCTTCGGCTATCATTGATGGCGAAGAGGGAGCTTATCGTATCGTGGTGTACCTTGTTTCTTCATCGCTTCAGGATGCATCGTGAAATCGCATCGTCTCTCTTTCCTAGAGTCAGGGAGGGCCAGTTGGTTAGCTCCCATTCTTTCGGTCGCGGCTCTCATTCTGGTGGGCCTGGGCCAGGCAAGTCTGACGGGTGTCCAGCTACCCCGCTGGCTGGCAGCCCCATACTGCTTCGTGGCCGGTCTACTGTTGCTGATCTTGGCCACCTCGAGGCGTCAGCGAGGGACTACAACGGGTCTGCGACGGTGGCTTGTGCCCGCAACGGGGCTGGCGGGGGCCCTCCTATGCGCAGCCCTTGCGGTGAGCCAATTCCGGCAGGGCGGGGGATTCACGACCGGGTTGCTTCTCGCCGGGCTGGGTCTTGCCGTTGCCGGTGCAGCCTTCGGCCCTGGTACTCAGCCCCCCCTCTCCCAGACGTGGGAGAGGGGGCCGGGGGGTGAGGGCCGCCTGGGCCTGGCCGAGGTCGTTCTTGTCCTGCTCACAGTCGCAGCGATGTCGGCTGCCGGCCTATTGTGGTGGCAAGACAAGTCCCCTAACCTGGCCCTCGGCCTCAACGCCATAGCCTTCCTATGCATCCTCTGGATCGCACTCCGCCTCGACCAGCGATCTACTGCCCGAGCTCGCAATACCCAATATCCAATACCCAATACCCAATTCGAATACCTTGCTCTAACCCTCATTCTTCTGGCAGCGGTGTTCCTGCGCACCTACCGCCTGCTGGACGTGCCCTACGGCGTGTGGTACGACGAGGGAGAAGCGGGCCTCGAGGCGATCGAGATCTACGAGGGCGCGCCCTTCAGCCCCATGGGGCGTTACTCGCCCAACAACCCCTCGCTGTTCTTCTATCTAACCGCCGTGGGTTTCAAGCTCCTTGGCCCCAGCCTGTACACTCTGCGCCTGGTGACAGCGGCCATCGGCGTGGCGACGGTGGGCGCAACTTACTTGCTCTTCCGGCGGATTCTGGGCCGCCGGGCCGCCCTGATCGCCGCCAGCCTGCTGGCGGCTTCGAGCTGGCACGTGAATTTCAGCCGCATCGGGATGGGCTACACCACGCTGGTGCCCTTCCTCGAGGTGGCGACCCTCTACTTCCTGGTGCGCGGGCTTCACCAGGGACGCTGGACCGATTTCGTCTTGGGAGGGCTGATGCTGGGCCTGGGGATGTACAGCCATACCAGCTTTCGCTTGTTTCCCCTGGTGGTGATAATCTACGTCCTCTACAGTTTGATCTCGCAGCGTAACGTGCGGCGGCGATTCGCTGTACTGGTCGTGATGGGTATAGTCAGCCTCATGATCTTCGCTCCACAGGCTCTGTGGGCGCTGAAGCATCGCGACGCTTACAGCCAGCGGATGGCACAAACTTCGATTCTGGTTGGGCACGACACACCCCAGTCAGTCCTCAGGGCACTAAAGAGCAACGTGGAGAAGCACGTCCTCATGTTTAACCTGCGTGGCGACCGCAACGGGCGGCATAACCTGCCCGGCGCGCCGCAATTGGACGCCATCTCAGCCGCGCTGTTCGTACTGGGGGCTGGATACAGCCTGTACCGCTGGCGCGATTCCAATTACTTCCTGCTGGTGGCCTGGTTTTTCGTCACCATGCTGGCCGGCGTGCTGTCGTTGTGGTGGGAAGCACCCCAGGCGGCACGCACCATCGGGGCCATCCCGGCCGTCTACGGCATGGCCGCCGTGCCCCTGGCCCTGACCTGGGAATCGTTTCACAACAGGGGCAGGATACCTGCCGTATGGATGGCGCTAGTTATCGGGGGACTACTCCTGGCGGCTTTTTACTTGAACTACGACCGCTACTTCAACCAGCAGCAGCAGAACCCTGAGGTGTTCCACGCCTTCTCTACGCCCGATACGGCCATCGCCCGCTACGTGCAGGCTGCGGGGGAAGAGCGCTATCGGTTCTATCTCCAGAACCAGTTCACGCCTGTCTACCGCTTCCTGACCTATCGCCCAGGCGGGGGAGTAGACCGCCGCGAGGACTTCTTCCGAGCCGTGGATCACCTGCCGGTTCGTGATGCGGTCGAGCGGGATGTGATGTACGTGCTGGAGCCTTGGCGGGTGGCCCTTCCGCTTGAGTCCTTCCTGCGCTATTACCCCCTGGGCATCTACCAGGAGATCGAGGATCCTTTCGGCAAAACCATGTGCTTCTCCTTCAGTGTGAACAAGGGGGATGTGAACACCATCCAGGGCCTGGTGGGCCGTTATTACAAGGGAGCAGGGGAGCAGGGGAGCAAGGGAGCAGGGGAGCAAGAGGAGCCTGCGCTGGAACGCAAAGAGGCCCAGGTCAGCTTCGACTGGGGATCAGAAACACCTTTGCCCGTGCCCTTCAGCGCGACCTGGGAAGGAACGATCTTCATCCCCCAGTCGGGCACCTATGCCCTGGGCACCCGGTCAGCGGGCCCATCACAGGTTCGTTTGGATGGGAAGCTGATCGTTGACCATCCGGGCCAGCGAGGTGGCGAGGTAGGGCTGGTGGAGGGTAGCCTCACCGCTGTCAAGGGGTGGCATTCTCTTGAGATCAACTGCTTCGACTGCGCCGGTGGCCCCATGGAGCTCTACTGGAGGGCACCTGGGAAAGAACCTGAGATCGTGCCTCAGGAGGCCCTTTGCGTTGTGCCTTTGCCGAGCACCGGACTGTTGGGCAAGTACTATCAGGGGACCGATTGGGCCGGCCTGCCCGTTTTCCAGGAGGTGGACCCCATCATCTCCTTCCGCTGGCACGACGATCCATTGCCGGTGCCCTGGTGTGCCCAGTGGGAGGGCAAGATTCGCCTCCAAGCAGGGGGCGTGCATCGGTTTAGCATATACTCCAACGACTACGCGGCTCTCTACATCAATGGCCAACGGGTTGTGGAGTATCCTTCCAACCAGTCCGGGTCCATACAACTCGAGGCCGGGGAGCACGACATCCTGGTCAAGTACAGCAACACCAGACACTACTCTGAGATGCGGCTTTTCTGGACGCCGCCAGGTGGCTTGGGGTCAGAGACCATTCCTACAGAAGTGCTTTTTCCTTAGTCGAGAGATGGGAGGTGGGCCATGAAAGCGATTGCGCTTGCTTTGCTAGCTACGCTGATAGCAACATTGGGACAGTTGCTTCTCAAGTCTGGTATGCGTCAGGTGGGGCCGGTCGGCCGTTCGGATCTGAGCAATCCTTTGCCTCTTTTCCTGACGGTGTTCAGTAACCCATTGATCTTGATCGCTATCCCACTTTACGTTGCTGGCTTTCTCACCTGGCTGATTGTGCTATCGAAACTTGATCTCAGCTACGCCTACCCGTTTCTGGCGGTTACTTACGTTCTCGTGCCACTGCTATCCTGGCTGTTGCTTGGGGAACATGTTCCTCCGATGAGGTGGATGGGGATTGCTGTGATCTGCATAGGTCTCGTTCTTGTGGGGTGGGCGAAGTAAAGGGCCGAAAAAGCGGCCCCAACTTGAAGAATCTGGCGAGTGTGATATAATTTGGTGGATTTCGGCTCCTGCCGATGGCGGGGCTTGTTGTGAGGAGGGACAATTGAAGCTTCAGGAGCATCAATCCAAGCGCATCTTCGCTCAATATGGTGTACCTGTCCCTGAGGGTGGAGTGGCTGCCACTCCCCAAGAAGCACAGGAGATCGCCGAGCGACTGGACAAGCGGGTGGTGGTCAAGGCCCAGGTTCTGGTAGGTGGCCGGGGAAAGGCAGGGGGCATCAGGCTGGCTGAGACACCTGAAGAAGCGGGGGCCGTCGCTGCTAAGATCCTCGATATGGACATAAGAGGGCTGCCTGTCAGAATTGTCCTGGTTGAGGAGGCGGCCGACATTGCCAGTGAGATCTACTTAGGTGTGGTCATTGACCGCGCTGCCAAGAGGCCGCTGATGATGGCTTCATCCGAGGGTGGGGTAGAGATCGAGGAGGTAGCCCGCCGCACCCCGGAGAAGATCATCAAGGTCCCCATTGAGCCCTTCCTGGGCTTGCAGGATTACCAGGTCCGAGAAGCGGCCTACGGAATCGGCTTGAATAGCGACTTGATGCGAGGTTTCCTGGTGGTGGCCAGAGGGCTATACACTGCCTTCATCAAATGTGATGCCTCCCTGGCCGAGATCAATCCTCTGGTCGTAACGGGTGACAGGACGCTGCTGGCCGTAGATGCCAAGATGCTTTTGGACGACAACGCCCTGTTCCGCCACCCAGACCTGGCTGAGATGCGCGATGTGCAAGAGGAGACGCCAGCGGAGCGCGAGGCGCGGGGCTGCGGCATCAGCTATGTCCAGCTCGACGGGACCATTGGCTGCATGGTCAACGGGGCGGGGCTGGCGATGGCCACCATGGACCTTACCAGGCTCTACGGCGGCACGCCGGCCAACTTCCTGGACATCGGGGGCGGGGCCAAGGCTGATAGAGTGGCTGCGGCCCTGCGCCTAATCCTTTCGGACGCCAACGTCAAGGCGGTGTTGTTCAACATCTTCGGGGGTATCACCCGTTGCGACGAGGTGGCCAGAGGCATTTTGGCCGCGCTGGAAGAGGTCGAGACCGATGTACCCATGGTGGCCCGCCTGGTAGGCACCAATGAGGAAGCGGGGAAGGCGATCTTAGCCGAAGCCCAGATGATTACCGCTGCTACTCTGGAGGAGGCGGCCCAAAAAGCGGTGGCTGCTGCGTCTGCCCATGGCGAGCAGACATAAGCATTATGTCCTCGAAGCTAGCGGATTGTCCCTTGACATCGCAGAGTGTGCGGAGAACGGCGAGAAGAGGCAAGAAAATCTATGAAATCCGTGCTCTCAGCGAGGTCAGCGATCGGATTCTCTGCGCCTTACGACATAAGTGAGAGAGTGGGATGAGCGATAGAGGATGTGTTTTCTGTGCCATCGTTGAGGGTCGGGCTCCGGCCGAGGTGGTCTTCGAGGACGCGGAGACGCTGGCCTTCATGGACATCAACCCGGCCAATCCCGGCCATACCCTGGTGATCCCCAAGCGGCACGCCCGTAACATCTACGAGTTGGACGAGGAAACGGCGGCGGCGGTGATGAGGACGACGGTGCGGATCGCCAACGCGATCAAGGCGGCGTTGCAACCCGACGGAATGAACCTGATCCAGAGCAACGAGCGTGCAGGGGGTCAGGATATCTTCCACTTTCACCTGCACATCATCCCCCGCTGGCATGGCGACGGACTCCGCCTAGCCCGGCTACCGGAGGTGAGAAGGACCATGCCCATCAAGGAGGCGGCGGCCAAGATAAGCCGCGAGGTAGCGAAGTTTCACGGTTTGAAATAGTTTTAAGGCTAATTGCTGTCATTGGTGTCAACTTAAGGCCCTCCGGTGGGCAAAGGCGTGCGGCGCAGGCGAG
>CAYUPJ010000115.1:0-13547 GCA_964446635.1 uncultured Anaerolineae bacterium | reverse complement strand
CCCACCGGAGTACGTACCGCCTCAACGATAACTACCTCTCGCAACTTACCTCCTTTTAGGCAGCAGCCAGTAGTCAGACATCTGATTACTGGCCACTGATTACTGATTACTGATTTGCGGGGCCTTGGCGAAGACAGAGTCCACAAAAGCCTCGGCCTTCTCAACTAGCAGGTTGTGATACTGTTGAAACAGTTGCGTGGCCCTCTCGCCCAGCCAATCGTCGGGCAGCAGTTCCAGCGGTAGATTGGGGTCCACATAGGGAGAAGAGCGATATTCGTGGATCAGCATGAAACGCTGCACAAAGCACTCCTGCGGCTCCAGGCTATCGCCGGCCATCAATCGGGCCTGACATCCCTGAAATAGGGGATCGTAGCGGGCAATGAAAGCGGCGTAGTAGTCAGTAAGTCCCTTCAGATCCCAGCAATGGGCTACGATTTCCTCGTCACTGGAAAAGCCCCAGTGTTCGGCGGTGGTGAAGAACTCCACGTAGGGGCGGGCGCGCAGGACATTCACCATCTGCTCCACCTCGGCTCGCAAATCCCGAGGGGAGATCCAGGTCGTCTGGTTCAGAACGCCAAAGCCAAGCCAGAGCAACCGTTGGCGCAGCCTGCGCCGCAAGTAGCGTTTGGACTCAGGAATAGAATAAATGAGCAAGTGCCATCGCCCGTCCCAGGGGTCACGGCGGGGTTGGAAGATGCGTCTTGCGCCTTCCTCTAGCAATTCGAGGAGCTTGGGAGTCTGGGAGTAAAAACTTTGGCGGCCGACCTTGCGGCTCTCCAGCCAACCTTTTTGGGACATGCGCGAGAGGGTGGAACGGACGGCCTGTTCCGATAGTCCAAGAAGTCCCAGCAGCTCAACCAAGCTGCCGGTCCAGGCCTCTCCACCACGGTGACGGATGTAGTCTCCGTAGAGAGTGAAGATCATGTCTTGTGAAGACACCCCTGCTCTCCTCTGAACAGAAAGATTATATGTCACTAATTGAACGCTTCGTTGTTATTATAGCAGATATAGTTACGGGTGTCAAATCCACGTTAGTCTACACGAGCTATGGCCTGCACAGTGACTCGGCGCAAGCCGCTGCAAATAGAGGTGGGAAGAGAAGCGACGGAGCACGTCTCGACCGAGCCCTCGGCCTGAGGCTCGGCCCGAAGGCTTGACGAAGTCCGATCGTATCCCCCGGCCTTTCGCTGCGCACACTTGCGCTAGTGCCGAGGTTTGCCTTTTTCAGGAGGTCAGGTATAATAGAGGCCAACTGTTAGCCATGACGAAACTGGTAGCTATATTCACCACTTCACTATTTGTTGGCTTCTCAGGCGCACTGATGCCGGGCCCTCTTCTCACAGTGGTCATCAGTGGGAGCGCCCGAAGGGGCTTCTGGGAAGGGCCGGCGTTGGTGCTGGGCCATGCCGTGGCAGAGGTTCTCATCGTGGCCGCTCTGGCCGCTGGATTGAGTCGTCTGTTGAAACGAAATCTGGTGGCCGGGCTCATTGGGCTGCTGGGAGGGGCTTTTCTCCTCTGGATGGGCTTCGGCATCGTCAGGAGCGCCTGGTGGGGCACAGTTTCTTTGGAGCAGGCAACGGGCGTGGAGGCAGGGCTGCAATTAGGCCCCGTAATCACAGGTATCGTGGTCAGCATCTCCAACCCCTATTGGGTCCTTTGGTGGGCCACGGTGGGCGCCAGTTACGTGGTCCTCTCTCTGGGGCGAGGACCTTTGGGTCTTGGATCCTTCTATTTCGGCCATATTCTATCCGACCTGAGCTGGTATAGCCTGGTGGCCCTGATGATCGCCAACGGCAAAACCATGCTGAGCCAATCCGTCTACAGAGTGATCCTGTTGGTGTGCGGACTCTTCCTGCTCGCTCTGAGTATCTACTTTATCTATTCCGGCATCAATTTTCTGCGGGGAAAAGCCATAGCTCTCTCACCATCAGATTGAGGCGAAGATCCAGAGGGAGGTGATGTGAAAAGCAGGTTACTCACCAAAAACGATTGAATCCATAAGTTCGCTCAAGCAAAGGAGGAATTTCAATGAAAGCAAAATTTAATTCTAGGGTCAGGAAAGGGCTGGCGATCTTGGCAATCCTGCTGTTGAGCCTTTTCTGGCTGGTGCCCGTCGCCTGGGCCGCTGAATTCAAGGGCGGGGAAGAGGTGATCATCGGCCCAGATGAAGTGATCGAGGATGACCTCTACGTGGGAGCCGGGACGATCAAAATCGAGGGAACCATCAAAGGCGACCTTGTCGCTGCAGGCGGTGAGATCATCGTCAACGGAACGGTGGAAGGCGATTTCATAGCTGCAGGCGGATACATCACCATCAACGGTGATATTGAAGACGATGTGCGCATCGCTGGCGGCACGCTTACTTTGGGTCCGAACGCCCGGATCGGTGATGATGTCCTCGCCGCTGGCTACAGCTTCGATGCCACGGCTGGCAGCAGCATCGGCGGCTCGCTCTTCTGGGGAGGTTATCAAGCCAAGTTGGCTGGAGACGTGGAAGAAGACTTTAACGGCGGGATGGGCGCATTGGAGATCGCCGGGAGCATTGAGGGCAACGTGGAAGTAGACGTCGGGGAGGCCGATCCCGACCTCGAGGCTACGATGCCCTTCTTCCAGATGTGGATGCCAGCGCCGATGATGGCCCCTGGCTTCCGGGTGGCCGAAGGGGCCGAGATCGGAGGTAATCTGACCTACACCAGCGGCAGCGAGGGCGAGATAGATTCTAGAGCCGAGATAGCTGGGGGCATCGCCTATCAGACGCCGGTGCCATCACCAGTGGAAGTGGAAAAGGTGAAAGTGGTAACCCAACAACAGATCGCTCTGAACTGGTTCCTGGATCAACTGCGTCGGTTCATCGCCCTGCTGGCGATTGGCTTGCTCCTCGTCTGGATCGTACCAGGCCCAGTGCGGGAGGCGGCGACCGCCCTGCAGACCAGGCCCTGGGGCAGCCTGGGCTGGGGTGTCCTGGTCGTCGTATCCGTCTGTATCGTGGTCCCCGTGGTAGCCTTTTTGGTGATCGTCCTGGATCTCATCTTCGGTGGGCTGGGCTTGGGCGGCCTGGTCGTCTCTATCACGGGCCTTGGATTTCTCACCAACGCCACGATCATCGTGGGTTTCCTAATCACGGTAGCTTACATCACCAAAGTCGTGGTCAGCTTTTTGGTGGGGCGTATGATCCTGGAGCGCATCCGGCAGCCGTGGGGAGCAGGTCGGGTCTGGCCATTGGTGTTAGGGGTAGTGCTCTTCGCCATCGTCAGGGCCATCCCCATCCTGGGTTGGTTTATTGGTCTGTTCGTCACCCTCTTTGGACTGGGCGCCCTCTGGCTGATGAGCTTGGAGGCCATCCGTCGTCGCCGGGCAGTTCCTGCCTAGCAAAAGCGCATCGCCCCCTCTGTTCCCCTGCGGAGCGGAGGGGGCAACTTTTTTGCCATTGTCCTCTAGCCGTGATATAATATCAGGCAGAGCCACAGAGCAGAGGAGGTTGTTTGAATGAGAGGAGGGAAACGATGACCGCTTTTCAAACCATTGCCGTACCGCGTCAGGACATTTTAAATGAAATCATCCGGCGGGTTTCCAGGGTCGTTCATCCCCGACGGGTCGTGCTTTTCGGTTCGGCAGTGCGGGACCAAATGGGACCGGATAGTGACTTGGACTTGCTGGTGATCGTGCGGGGGCCAGTTCATCGCCGCGCCCTTGCCCAGGAGATTTATCGTAACCTGCACGGCATCCCGCTGCCGGTAGACGTCGTCGTAGCGACAGAGCAGGATATTGAGCAGTACGGCGACAGTGTCGGAACGATCCTACGCCCGGCGTTGCGCGAAGGGGAGGTCATCTATGAAGCGCAGAACTGATCCAACCGATCCTTTGGCCTGGCTGGCACGGGCCAAAAGCAACCTGAAGATTGCCGAGCTAGGGAGCAGCGAGCCGGGGGTCTTCTGGAATCGGCCAGCCTGCAAAGTCCGCCGGAAGTCAAGGCCGCCGATGGTCTCACCTCATACGCCGTCCAGGCTCGCTACCCCGACTGGGGCGAAGAGGTAACCGAGGAGGAGTACCGACGTGCCCTCGAGTTGGCTGGACGAGTCGTTTCGTGGGCCGAAAGCATTCTGGGAGAGAAAGAACCATGACCGCCCCGCGCACCGATGCATGATGGATCAGGCGGGATATTACGACAGGGCCGCTATGTCTACTACTCATTACTTCACCGTCAGCCAGATCAACAACTACATCAAAGATCTCTTTGAGATAGACTTCGTGCTCCAGGACCTCTGGATCGAGGGTGAGGTTTCGAACTATTCCCGCTCGGCGGCGGGACACGTCTACTTCACCCTGAAAGATGAAGCTGCCAGCATCCGCTGCGTGGTGTGGCGCTCGTCGGCTGCGCGGCAGGCCTACATCCCCTCCAATGGCGAGGCCATCGTTGCTCATGGCCGCATCTCCGTCTACGAGGTTCAAGGCACTTATCAGCTCTACGTAGACGTCCTCCAACCGGCTGGCCTGGGGATTTTGTATCTCCAGTTTGAGGCCCTGAAGAAACGCCTGGAGGCCGAGGGCCTCTTTGCCCCTGAGCGCAAACGGCCTTTGCCACCTTTCCCCCGCTGCCTCGGCGTAGTCACCTCGCTCACTGGGGCTGCCGTCAGGGACATATTGCACATCTTGGGGCGTCGTTACCCCCTGGTGGAAGTGATTCTCTCTCCTACCCTGGTGCAAGGAGACGAAGCGCCGCCGCAGATCGTGGCCGCTATCGAAGCCCTCAACGAGCATACAGGGGCAGAAGCCATCATCGTCGCTCGGGGCGGCGGGTCGCTGGAAGAACTGTGGGCTTTCAACGATGAACGGGTGGCGCGTGCCATCTACTCCTCGCGCCTGCCTGTGATCTCCGGCGTGGGTCACGAGACCGACTTCACCATCGCCGACTTCGTAGCCGATGTGCGGGCTCCCACCCCTTCGGCGGCAGCGGAGATCGCCGTGCCCGACCAAAGGGAGCTGTGGGAAACGTTGGACCTTCGCCGCAACCGCCTGGTCGCGCTGATGGGCAGACAAATAGCCGAACGGCGCAGTGCGCTTGATGCCCAAGGGCGTGTTCTCAGCCGACTATCCCCTCAAGCCAAGATAGATGGCTATCGCCAGCGCATAGATGAGCTAACTCGCCTGGCCAGTGCCAGTCTGGTTCACCAGTTGGCCCTCCAGCGAGAGCGGCTACGCGGCCACCTCCTGCGCCTGCAGAGCCTCAGCCCTTTTGCCACCCTGGATAGGGGCTATTCCATAACTCGTCAACTGAGAACAGGGGAGATCGTGAAGAGCGTGGCCCAGGTGGCTGCTGGGGATCGAATCGAGACCCAGGTAAGCGACGGAAAATTCGAGGGCACGGTTGATTGGATAGCGTAACACCAGGAGAGCTAGGGATGAACGAGGTAGAGAAACTGTCTTTCGAAGAGGCATTCAAAGAACTAGAAGACACAGTACACCGATTGGAGGGGGGAGGGCTTACTCTGGATGAGTCCATCGCCCTCTTCGAGCGGGGGATGAGGCTGGCCAAGCACTGCGGCCAGAAGCTAGACGAAGCCGAGTTGAAGGTGAGCCAGTTAGTGCGCTCGGATGCGGAGGGCTACATGAAAATACCTTTCGAGGAAAAAGACGCATCGTGAGACCCTTGGGGTTTTGGAAAACCCCAAGGGTCTGAATGCTTCCTCAGGCTAACTCCCCTTGCATAGACCAGGGTCCTGCCCAGGTGATCTTCACCTGAGCTAGCTTTCCCCACCCCCCCTTCATCCCCCCCAACCCTTCGGCCTTGCTCAGGGCAGGCGTTGGGGAGGAAAGAGGGGGGGCGTCTTCAAAGAAGACCAGTTTATGGGTGCGGGTGCGACCCTTCCACTTGCCTTTGTGCTTATCCTCGACTAATACCTCGACAGTTTTCCCCAAGAGTTGGTTGTTAATCCCGCCCGCAATGTCCTCTTGCAGTTCCTCGATCATCTTGCGGCGGCGTTCTTTTTCCTCTTGAGGAACGTCGCCAGGGAGGCGGCTGGCAGCAGTGCCTGAGCGGAGCGAGTAGGCGGCAACGTGCACTACGTCGAAACGGGTCTCTTCCAGAAGTTTGTAGGTGTTGGCAAATTGCTCCTCAGTCTCGCCGGGGAAGCCGACGATTACATCCGTTGCCAGACTCACTCCTGGGATGCGTTCGCGGATTCTGGCTACCAGCCGACGGTATTGGTCCACGGTGTAGCCTCGGACCATGCGCTTGAGGATAACATCGTCGCCCGATTGGACGGGGATCTCGATGTGTTCGCACACCTTCGGAAGGCTGGCCACAGCGTCAATGATTCGTTCCTTCATGTCGGCGGGATGGGAGGTCAGGAAGCGGATGCGCCACAAATCCTCGATCCCGTGCACAGCGGTCAAGAGGTCAGCCAGATCCGGCTGGCCTGGCAAGTCGTGTCCGTAAGCATCCACGTTCTGACCCAACAGGGTGACCTCCCGCGCCCCGCGTTTCACCAGACAATCCACCTCTGCGACGATTTCGTCAACCGGGCGGCTTCGCTCCCGCCCTCGCCGCAGCCTGACAATGCAGTAGGTGCAGAAACGGTTGCAGCCTTGGATGATGGGGACGTAACAGGATATTGGATATTGGATATTGGAGGTTGGAAGTTGGAGGTTGGCTGCTGATGAGCGGTATCCTTTGATGAACTCGACGAGCCCCTCCACATCCGAGGGTTTGAGGAAGGCATCCACGTAGGGGAAGTTCTGTTTTAGGGTGGGGATGTCGTCTACGAAGCAGCCCATCACGGCGATGACGGCTTCGGGGCGCTTCTTCTTAAGTGGCTTGAGGGAACTGAGGCGGCCTAGGACCTTGTCTTCAGCGCTTTGCCGCACTACGCAGGTATTGAGGACAATGAGGTCAGCCTCCTCGGCCTGCCTAGTCCAGCGGTAACCCAGGCGTTCCAGACCCTCTGCTGCTCGCCGTGAATCGGCAACGTTATATTGACAACCTATAGTCCAAATGTGATAATGTTTCACCGTAAAGTCGTAAATTCGTTCCTCGTGGATTCGTTTATTCGTTATCCCATTCGTTGACTGATCTCCCGCGCCACCACCAACCCAGTGGCCGAGGCCTGTACTAAGCCCCGGGTCACACCCGCCCCGTCACCGGCGGCAAAGAGGTTCTCCACCTCGGTTTCCAGGGACTTGCTCAGCTCGAGCCTGGATGAGTAGAACTTGACCTCCACGCCGTAGAGGAGGGTGTGGCGCGAGTAGACTCCGGGAGCTAACTCGTCCAGGGCCTTCAACATTTCCAGGATGTTCACCACGTAGCGATAGGGCAGCACCAGGTTCAGGTCGCCGGGGGTGGCATCCTTAAGCGTAGGGGTGACAAGGCTGCGGGCCAGCCGCTCAGTCGTCGAGCGTCGCCCCTGCTCCATGTCGCCCAAGCGCTGGACGATGACGCCACCACTCAACAAGTTGGCCAGGCTGGCGATATACTTACCGTAAGCGATGGGCTCCTTAAAGGGCTCAGTGAAGGTCTTGCTCACCAAGATGGCGAAGTTGGTGTTCTCGGTCCTGCGATTGGCATAGCTGTGGCCGTTGACGGTCATCACATCGCCCGCGAACTCGGTGACTACCTCACCGTAGGGGCAAACACAGAACGTACGTACCTTGTCATCGAAGGCCCGGGAGTAGTAGTGCAGCTTGGGCTCGTAGACCAGATCGGTGAGGGGCGCCAGCACCTCGGCCGACAGCTCCACCCGCACTCCCAGGTCAACGGGGTTACGGCTGAGGGAGAGATTCAACTGTTTAGCCACTTCCTGTAACCAGGGTGCACCCTCCCGGCCAGGGGTCACCACTACGTACTTCCCTTCAACGACTTCTCCTTTGCTTGTCTCTACTCCTGCGGCTTGCCAGTTCTCGACCAGGATTTTGGACACCTTGGTTCTGGTCCTGATCTCTACCCCACGGTTTGATAGTTCATCTCGCATGGCTGCCAGGATCTCGCCGCTTCGCTCCGTGCCCAGGTGGCGGATGGGGACGGAGATGAGCCTTAACCCGGCTAACGCCGCTCGTTTTTCGAGTCTCTCTATCTCGTCGTCGTTGGTGCCGTAAACAGGCCCCGCCGCACCGAATTTGACAAAAGTCTCGTCAACTTCCTTAATCAGGGAACTGGTTTCCTCGTCACCCAGCAGTTCAGCCAGGTTGCCACCCACTTCTGGTGAGAGGGTTAGCTTGCCATCTGAGAAGGCGCCAGCTCCGCCCCAGCCGCAAAGGAGAAAGCAAGGGTTGCAGCGAGTGCAGTGCCCGCCCGGACGTCGAGCAGGACAGCGCCGCTTTTCGATGTCGGGCCCCTTTTCCAACATCAGGATGTTTAGCCCCGAGTGTGACGACAGCTCCAAAGCGGCAAAAATCCCCGCCGGCCCACCACCGACGATGATGACGTCGTAGTGACGTTGTGACATCAACCCTCCTGCTAACTCTGCGCTAATAACTCCTGGAGCGCCTTCTCGTAGACCTGATAGGCGCCGTGACCAAATAGGACAAACCGCACCAACTCGATGTCGGTATGAGCCTCGAGGTAGCTGATGGCCGTTTGTAGGGCGATGGGAGCAGCTTCTTCTATCGGGTAGCCGTAGGCGCCGGTGCTGATGGAGGGAAAGGAGACTGAGCGGACGTTATTCTCCGAAGCCACCTCCAGGCTGCGGCGGTGGGCGCTGGCCAGCAGCTCCGGCGCTCGCGTGCCGTCGCGGCGGTGTCCTGAGCTTGTCGAAGGATAGTAGACCGGGCCTACGGTGTGGATGACGTGCTTCGCTTTGAGCCGATAGCCTTTGGTGATCTTGGCGTCGCCGGTCTGGCAGCCGCCCAGGGTGCGGCACTCTTCCAGGAGCTGTGGCCCCGCCGCGCGATGGATAGCCCCATCCACACCGCCCCCGCCCAGCAGGCTCGGGTTGGCCGCGTTCACGATGGCCTCGGTGTCCTGCTCCGTGATGTCGCCCTCGACGAGTTCGATCCACGATTTGTTGATGGTCACTTGCATGTTTTATCCCTCCTTGTTCAGCACGCGCTTCAACAGTTGCCCCGTGTACGACCCCTCCACCTCCGCCACCTGCTCAGGGGTTCCCTCGGCCACGACCTCCCCGCCGGCATCGCCGCCCTCCGGTCCTAGATCAATGATCCAGTCGGCCACTTTGATGATGTCGGGGTGGTGCTCAATGATGACCACGGTGTTGCCTCTGTCTACCAGGCGATGGAGGACCCTCAGCAACTTGTCCACGTCGGCGGCGTGAAGGCCCACGCTGGGCTCGTCCAACACGTAGAGGGTACGGCCGGTGGCTACCTTGGAAAGCTCCCGAGACAGCTTCACCCGCTGGGCCTCGCCGCCCGACAACGTAGGGGCCGGCTGGCCCAGCCTGACGTAACCCAGGCCCACGTCGTAGAGGGTTTGGAGCTTGCGCTTGGTCTTGGGGATGCTACCGAAGAACTCCATGGCCTCTTCGACGGTCATGTCCAACACGTCGGCGATGTTCATCCCTTTGTAGCGCACCTGCAAAGTCTCCCGATTGAAGCGCTTCCCCTTGCAAACATCGCAAGCGATGTAGATGTCGGGCAGGAACTGCATCTCGATCTTGATGGTCCCCTGCCCCTGACAGGCCTCGCAGCGTCCCCCCTTGACGTTGAAGGAGAAACGCCCCGGCGCATAGCCCCGCACCTTGGACTCAGGCAGCTCGGCGAAGAGTTCGCGGATGTAAGTGAAGATGGTGGTGTAAGTGGCCGGGTTGGAGCGGGGCGTGCGGCCGATGGGGGACTGATCTATGTTGATGGCTTTATCAATGTCATCCACTCCCAGCACGGCATCGTGGCGGCCGGGTTTGTCCCTGCCGTGTTGCAGCACCTGAGCTAAGCGCCGGTAGAGGATCTCCACCAAAAGGGTGCTCTTGCCGGAGCCTGAGACACCAGTTATGCAGACGAATCTCCCCAGCGGGATGTGTACGTCTAGGTTCTTCAGGTTGTGCTCCGCCGCCCCTTTGATGACGATTTCCCTGCCGTTGCCGTCCCGGCGATGTTCGGGGGTGGGGATGCGCTGGCGGCCAGCCAGGTAGTTGCCGGTTATGGATTGGGGGCAGGCCATGACATCTTCCAACGTTCCGGTAACCACCACCTCCCCACCGTGCTCGCCGGCCCCGGGCCCCAGATCAACAATGAAATCAGCGGCGCGGATGGCTGCTTCGTCGTGCTCCACGATCAAAACCGTGTTGCCCAGATCGCGCATTTCCTCCAGAGTGCGGATGAGGCGGGCATTGTCCCGCTGGTGCAATCCGATGGAGGGCTCGTCCAGGATGTAGAGCACTCCCATCAGTTGCGAGCCGATTTGGGTGGCCAGGCGGATACGCTGGGCTTCTCCTCCAGAGAGGGTCACTGCCGTGCGGTCCAGGGTCAAATAGTCCAGACCCACGTTCTCCATGAAGCTCAAACGAGCCTTGATCTCTTTCAGAATCCTTTGGCTGATGATCTGCTGGCGTTCGTTAAGGTGGCTGGGCAATTCATCGAAGAACCGCTTGGCCTCCACCACCGACATCCTCGCCACCTCAGCGATGTTCTTCCCCGCCACAGTGATGGCCAGAGATCCGGGCTTGAGGCGCTTCCCCTGGCAAGCAGGGCAGGGCCGGTGGGCCATGTAGCCCTCGATCTTGCCCCGCATGTAGTCGGAGTTGGTCTCCTCATAGCGTCGCCTTAGGTTGGGGACGATTCCCTCATAAGTTGTCTCATAGCTTCGCCATCCTCCCTGGCGGCGGCGATAGGTGATCGGTATACGCTCCCAGCCACTCCCGTAGAGGATGACGTCCAATTGTTTATTGGTCAACTCCTTGACGGGTACGTTGAAGGGAATATTGAAGTGCTCACAAGTGGATTTGAGCAGTTGGACGTAATAGTTATCGTTGCGTTTGGAGCCGTTCCAGGGATGGATGGCTCCCTCGGCCAAAGTCAATTCCTTGTTGGGGATGATCAGGTCCGGATCGAGCTCCATCTTGGTGCCTAACCCCTGGCACTCCGGGCACGCCCCATGAGGACTGTTGAAGGAGAAAGTGCGGGGCTCGATCTCCGACAAGCTGACTCCGCAATGAATGCAGGCAAAGTGTTCAGAGAAGAGCAGGTCTTGGGGGGGATCGGCCGAGAGATTGTGGATGATGACTATCCCCTCGCCCAGTTGCAGCGCCGTCTCCACCGAGTCAGTCAGGCGAGAACGGAAGTCAACGAGCTCATCTGTGTGAGGAACAATCAGCCGATCAATGACCACCTCGATGGTGTGCATCTTGTAGCGGTCTAGCTCGATCTCCTCGTCCACCTCTCGCACTTCCCCATCCACTCGCACCCGCACGTAGCCCGTCTTGCGCACATCCTCGAAGACGGCTTTGTGATGGCCCTTGCGGTCCTTGATCAGGGGGGCCAGGATCATGATGCGGCTGCCCTCTGGCAGGTTCATGATGGCATCCACCATCTGTTCCGCCGTCTGTTGAGTGATCTCTCGGCCGCATTGAGGGCAGTGGGGCACTCCAATGCGGGCATAGAGGAGACGCAGGTAATCGTAGATCTCGGTCACCGTGCCCACGGTGGAGCGGGGGTTGTGGCTGGCTCCTCGCTGGTCAATGCTGATGGCCGGGGAGAGGCCCTCGATTTGATCCACGTCCGGCTTCTCCATCTGGCCCAGGAACTGGCGCGCGTAGGCCGAGAGGGACTCCACGTAGCGGCGCTGCCCCTCGGCGTAGATGGTATCGAAGGCCAAGCTCGACTTTCCCGATCCTGAGATACCCGTGATGACAATGAGCTTGTTGCGGGGCATCTCCACCGTTATGTTCTTGAGATTGTGCTCTCGCGCGCCTTGCACGATGAGCCTATCTTGAGCCATTCTCTGACCTCAATGATCAAGCAGCTTTGGGGTTCTTCGGCAACATATTATTGTAGCACGAAAGAGGCCCTGAAGCAAACAAGCTAGGGTATGGGCCCTAGCTCGTTTAACTGAACAAATCCGACCTGTTGCACCGGGTGAAACTCAAGTGCAACGTAGAGGTTCTTCACCTGGTTTCTGTGTTTGTTTTCTACGGTATATCGAAGCGATAGCCCACTCCACGTATGGTGTGCAAGTAAACCGGTGAGCTTGGATTTTCCTCTATCTTCTCCCGTAGCCAGCAGATATGGACATCCAGAGTTCTCGTATCACCCATGTAGTCGGTTTTCCAGACCTTTTTTATCAAGAACTTGCGGCTCAACACTCGCCCTGGGCTACGCATAAAAACTTTTAATAATTCGAGTTCCTTGGGAGTCAATCTCCACTCTCTGCGTCCATTGTTGACGCAGCGTGTTCCCAATTTTAACGTTAGCCCTCCTGCCTGCAGGATTTTTCCTTCGTCGCTCTTCAGAATCGTCTCGATGCGGTTGAGCAACTTTCGAGAGGTGAAAGGGGGAATCAGGACAAACGTAGCTTCCATCACATCATCGCCTTTCTCGCCCTCGGCCAGGATCAAAATGATGGGGATCTTTTCAGCTTTCTCACGCAAGGCTCGACAGATTTGGCGGCTGTTTAGCTTCGGGGATGTGGCGTTCAAAATAACTAGATCGGGCGTCTCAGAGATTACTTGCTGGACAGCCTTTTTCTCGCTGCGAGCCAGCAATACTCCATATCCCTTTTTCTCCAGGCCTTGATGAATCCAATCTATTGGGGACTTCGCTTTTTCGACAAGCAAAATACTTGCAGTCATTGCTTTTTCCTGTGAGCTACTGAGACATTCCCCATGAGCTTCGACCAGCAATGATGTGCAGGAAGGAAGAGGACAGAGATGAAGAGTTCGGTCAAAGGAAGGCAAGCCATAGAGGACTATATTATAACCCGTTATCTCTTTTAAGGCAACTGTGTAGCATGGCGGGATTTCGAAGCAAAACGGGGAGGGGAAAATCAACCCCCAGGTTCTGGCTTCCAATCTTAACGAACTTGGGGGAAAATAGGGCATCTCATTTCAAGGAGGTGCCCAATGCACATTCACAACCAAGCGATGGGTGGCCCCGGCGCCCTCTCCGAGGCCGCCCTGTTCCAGCGGGCGCAGGCGGGATGCCCCGACAGCCTGAATCGCCTGATGGCCCGTCACGATGGCCTAGTCCAGGCCGTCGTACGGCGGCAGGTGTTAGGCAACCTGCCCTTCGCTGAAGCCCTGCAAGCGGGTCGCATCGGCCTCTGGCGCGCCATCCAGGGCTACGACCCCAAGCATGGCACGGCCTTCTCCACCTACGCCTGGCCTTGCATCATGCGCCACATCTGGCGAGCGGTGAAAGTGCACACTCGTTTCCATTCGCCGCTGGTGACCAGTGACGGGCTTTCGCCGCTTGCGGGGCCAGATCCCGCCCTGGTGTGGGAAGCGGCAGCAGTGGAACAGGCCCTTCAGCACCTGGTGCAGCGCTTACCACGTCGTCTCCGCTACGTGGTGGTGGCTCGCTAGGGCCTAGACGGCACACCTCCAGCAACCTCCCACCAGCTCGGAGTCGCCCTGAGTCTCAACGGCGAACGAGCTCGCCAACTACAC
>CAYUPJ010000114.1:0-13706 GCA_964446635.1 uncultured Anaerolineae bacterium | reverse complement strand
TTACGCTTCGCTTGTCAACTTGTCGGTTTGAGGCGAAGCTTCGCTGGGTAGTTACTCCCATCCTTAGTTATTGATTCCCTAGGCCGGCGCCTCACGCCTCCGCAGGCGGCGGAAAAACCGGCCTATCTCGCCCTTCTCCCAAACGACCAGCAGCGGTACGGCGATAAAGATGGAGGAGTAGGTGGCGGTGACCATCCCGACCAACATCACGGCGATGAACTGCTTAATGCTGGCTCCACCGAAGAGCAGGATGGCAATCATTACGAACATGGCGTTGAGCTGGGTAGTCAGGGAGCGGTGAATGACCTCCAGGATGCTGCGGTTGACGATGGTCTCATAAGGCTCACCCCGTCGCTTGGGCGTGTTCTCACGGATGCGGTCAAAGACCACAATCTTGTCCTGCACCGAGAAGCCGATGACGGTCAGGATGGCCGTCAGAAAGAGAGCATCCACTTCCCAGTTGAAGAGAAGCCCCATAATGGAGACGAACCCCAAGGCAACCAGGATATCGTGAACCATGGCCGAGATAGCGCTGACGCCGTAGCGGAAGGCCTTGGGAATGCGGCGGAAGGTGACGATGATGAACGCTCCTACCAGCAGCGAAGCGATGACCACCGCCACGGCAGCGGACCGGGTCACCTCGTGCCCCACGGCCGGGCCGATAGTGCTGAAGCTAGAGCTGGCCTCATCAATAGGACCAATCTGGTCGGCCAACGATGCTTTTATCTTGTCCACCGTTTCCAGATCAGTGAACCCCACACGCACCTGCCAGGTGTTGTCTTCTGGCTTACCCAGATGCTGTACCACGGGGTTGGTGAAACCGTAGCTCATGAAGACATCGCGGATGGCATCCTCTGTAGCGGGCTGCTGAAATTTGACCACCATCAGGCTGCCGCCGGTGAAATCAATGCTCAGCCTCACCGGTGCGCCGTAGGTGACGGTGGAGTAGGTCATGGCTATCAGACCTGGAATGATCAGCAGGGCTGAAATCAAAAAATACCAGTAGCGTTTGCCGATAATGTTAAACATGGTTGTCTCCTACACTCCCAAAAGCCATCTCTTGTCCCGCAGAGTGTCGCCGAACGCATCGAAGGCAAAGCGAACGAAGGTGCGGGTGACCGTGACGGCGGTGAACATACTGATACTCACACCGATGATCAGGGTGAGAGCGAAACCCTTGACCATGCTGGCTCCAAAGGTGGAGCCAAAGTAGAATAGAATAGCACAAGTGATGATGGTGGAAATGTTAGAGTCGCGGATGGAAGTCCAGGCGCGGCTGAAGCCGGCCTCGATGGCGGCTCCCAGACTGCGTCCGGCCCGCAACTCTTCTTTCATCCGCTCGAAGATGAGGATGTTGGCGTCTACGGCCATGCCGGTGGAGAGCAAAAAGCCAGCGATGCCGGGCAGGGTCAAGGTGACGTAACCAAAGAGTGGCGGCAGGCCAAATTTGTAGATAGCAAAGTTGAGAAGGGCATAGATGGCCAGGGCCAGGTCGGCCAGCAAGCCAGGGAACCGATAGTAGACGAGCATGAAGAGAAAGACGGCACTCAGCCCGATGGCCCCGGCGGTGGTGCTCTTCCGCACCGAGTCCTGGCCCAGGGTAGGGCCGACGGTGCGAGTCGTCTCCACTCTTAGGGGAACCGGCAAAGCACCGTAACGCAACTGAATAGCCAGACTGCGCGCTTCCTCTAAAGTAAACTCACCGGTAATCCGAGCCTGGCCTTCGGTGATAGCGGTTTGAATGCGGGGGCAGGAGATGATTCGCTTGTCCAGCACAATGCACAGGAACTTCCCCACGTTCTGACTGGTGAAGGTCGCAAAAGTACTGGCCCCTTCAGACTTCAGGCTGAACTGAATCTCCGGCTTACCGTACTGATCCAGGGCCACATTGGCCGTATCCAACTCCTTGCCCGTCATCACCGTGTTGTAAACCTGCTCGGGAGGAGTCGGAACGGTAGGGTTTACAGTTACCGTCTCCGTGACCTCCGCTGTTGGGGTCATTTCCTCGGTAGGGGCGGCCGTGCCGCCGACGGTGGTTCTGACCACCGTGCCCGGCTCCAAGAACGTGTTGTCCGCGTCAACAAACTCCAACAGCCCTGTCTCACGGATGGTGGCAATAGCCAACTCCGGATCTCTCACCCCCGGCAGCTCAACGATGATCCGCCGTTCGCCTTGCGATTGGACCAAGGGCTCGGCCACGCCCAGGGCATCAACGCGGTTCCCGACGATGACCTTGGCTGCATCCATAGCATCAGGATCAACGGCTTCGCCCTCGGCTAAGTCTGCCTCCAGGAGCACCTGCAAACCTCCCTGCAGGTCCAGCCCCTGGTGAACCCTGATGTCCTTATCGAAGTTGATGGGGCCCAGGTGAATGTGAAGGCCTGGGTTGGTCGGCAAATCCACCCAGATGGCTGCCAGGGCCAGAACTATGACGCCAATCAATAAGCCAACTTTTCTCTCTCTCAAATCTGGCTTTCCTCTCTTTCCCGGATTAAGACCTCAGTAGAACCGCAGCAGATTATAATCCATCACCTCCAATCTGTCAAATGGCCAAGGTGAGCCTGGCGAAGGCTTTGAACCTTCGCCAGGTTGAGAGCCGGTCAACAGGTTAAGTGAAGGGCCGCCACAACTTTCTCCCCAGAGCGAGAGAGCAGATTGAAGGTTTTACAGGCTTCGGCCGTCCTCTCGACCTTCAACTCGATGCCTTGCTGCTCCAGGTACTCTTCCGTATCCGGACGCACTCTCATCAAGCCTGAGTGCCCAGTGCCCACCACCAGCACTGCGGGCTTCTCCTGGACGACCTCCCACAGGTCAGCCGGGCATAGCTCGTGGCCCTCGTTGCGCCACCAGCCATCCCCGACACGATTGGGAAAAACGATGACATCGCAGGTGTAGGACTTGCCGTCAATGACGATCCGGCCAAAGCGGTAATCCTCAATGTTCATAGTGTTGCACTTATCAAGAAATCGAGGGCTCTTTCCAGAACTTCTTCTTCGCTCAATCCATCGGTTGAAATGTAGAGATGACAGTGCTGGCGGGCGTGGGAGAGGCGACGGTTCTGTTCGGCCAGGTACTCCTCGCTCCAGTCGGCGGAGCGACGCTCGGCAATGGCCGGGAGACTGGCATCCAGGTAGATCAAGACATCGGGCCTCGAGATCTTTTGCCACATGGTTGGCACGTAGGAGTGTTCCTGGGTGCACTCACGGGTTTCGTAGCCCAGAGCTTGAAGGCGCTCGCCCAAAGCCGTCTTTCCGGAAGCACAAGGACCTACTATAGAAATGCGCATTGGCTACGTGTTAAGCCTATTGGTACCCTTTGTAAACAAGAGGCAGGTAAAGCGTGTAAAGGGACGTGACAGTGCGAGCCCACACGCCATCGGTAGTCCCGGCATAGAGGATCTGGCAACCATCGTCCCCTTCGGGAGTGAATAAGGTCAGGGAATAGACAAAGGTAGCGCCTTCCGTCAAACCGGACATTCTGGACCAATCCTGGCCACCATCGTAGCTTACCCAAACACCATCCCCGTATGTTCCCGCATAAATAAACTCAGGATTGCGGGGGTTGATGGCAATAGCCAAGACATCACGGCCAACTAATCCATTTACAGGCCACGAAGCCCCCCCATCGGTGCTCTTAAAAATTCCGTGGGATTGTGTGCCGGCATAGATGATTTGGCTGTCGTTGGGATGGATGAACAGGGCCCGAACGGTCATTGGGAACAAGCCGCTCAGTGTCCAGCCCATACCACCATTGGTCGTCCGAAAGACCCCTTTTTCCCTCGTACCCACGTACGCGATTCTGCTGTCCTGGGGATCAACGGCCAGGGTGTAAATCCTATCGGTGCCAATCTCAGTGCCCCCAGCAAAGCTCCAGTTTGTGCCGTTAACACTAGTGTAGATTTCCCCTGTGGTACCGGCGTAGGCATAGATGGGGCCCGCCGTGGGGGTTAGAGCCAGGGACCAGACATCCTTGCCCTCCAGGCCCGTTGCCACCCAATAGGCACCGCCACTATCACTCCTGTAGATACCACTTTCTGTCACCCCCGCATAGACAATAGTAGCAGGACTGGCGGGATCAATGGCCAAGGAAGTGATCTCGAGGGGAGACATCAAAGAAGTCAGACTCCAGGAATTCTGGCCGCTGGGTGAGCGATAGACCCCGTCCCCCCAAAGGCCCGCGTAGACGTTGGGACTCCCTAGATGGCTTGCCAGAGAATAAACAAGAAGCCCATCCGTGCCTCCACCTTGTTGCCACCTAGCCGAGGCACAGTCGGGCAGGGCGTACACTCTGCCGGCTGTTGTCGCCGTTATGTCTGTAGCTACGGGCCCCACCGACGTCAGAAAGACAGCGGCGAAGACTCCCAAAGCTAGCGCCAGTTTCGAGAAGTTACGTCCCACTTTCTCAAGTCCCCCTCTCTGCTCCTTGTTATTTGAACCGAGAACTCTCAGCAAGGCGATTTACCCAATTACCGTCGGTGTCGGGCTGGGCGTAGGCGTTTCGGTCGGAGTAGGAGTACTCGTCGGCGTCGAGGTGGACGTGGGTGTAGATGTCGGCGCCACGTCGAAAGCAACCCTCAATTCATAGGCCTTGCTAGGATCGAAGCGGTTTTGGATGCTGTACACTCTTACGTAGAACCTACCGGTTTCTGCGGGATCGTGGGTGAGGCTGATCGAGTTCTCGCCGGCTTGGTTCGCCCTCGTACCCATGCGATTGTAATTGGCGTCGTAGAGGTCAATACCATAGAGCATTTTCGCAGGATCGGGGATCGTCAGCCACACCGTGATTGGGTAATCAGCGTTCTGGACGTTGAACCGGAAGTAGTCCAGATCAGAACCCGGGTCTATATAGGCGAAGTACTTTTCACTGAAGTTTATCGGCCACGCCGTCGAGAAGGAGTTGTTGGGCTCATAGAGATCGTAGCCCGGAGTAGGTGTCGGCACGATGGTGCCGGTAGGGGTGGAGGTATGTGTCGGAGTGGGCGTCGGCGTCATGGTGATGCTCGGCGTGGTAGTGGGCGTAGGCACGATCTCCTTAACCGTGATTTGGTACGTCTTGTCCGGGCCATGTTGGTAGCGATTGTCAATGGACACCAGCGCAGTGCCGTCGGCGTCAGCCTGGAAGGTTATTTCCGAAGCCAGGTTCCCCGGCGAAACATCGTCGTTGGCACAATTGGGGGGATTACAGTAGCGAGCGACGGTCGGCACTAGCCCGACCGAGATCATCGTATCCACGCCCATAGCCAGATTGCTGGTATAGACGTTGTACCATCGCTCCTTTTTGACCGGGAAGAATACCAGGTCGAAGTCTTCGTCAGGGCAGAAGTTGTGGGTCTGAGTCTCACCCAAGGCGATAGGCTTTTGCTGCCCCACGATGTCGTCCGGCTCATATTGATCCCTGCACCCCGGCTCCAGGGTGGGACCTGTGGGTGGCGTGTTCGTCGCCGTCGGTGGGATGGGCGTCGGGGGCGGCGGTGGCGTGTTCGTCGGTGGCACGGGCGTAGCTGTGGGAATAGGCGGCACCTCTGGCGTGAGGGTGGCCGTGGGTGGCTCTGGCATGGGTGTGGCCGTAGGTGCCTCCGGCGTGTTCGTCGCGGTGAGCATCTCGGTAGGCACCTCTGTCGGTATCTCCGTCGGTGTCTCAGTGGGTATCTCGGTCGGCACCTCTGTCGGCGTTGGCGTACGGGTGGGGGCGGCCGAGATAATCAGTGGCGGCTCCTCTACCGCGGAGACATCATCAAGACAGGACAAACAATCTATGTGCTCCTGGTAGATGAGATCCACTTGCTCGGCGGGGATCTCGTACACGCTGGGCTCCCATTTCCCCTCGACCTCGCGGGTCTGATGAGGATAGAACACGTAGTACTTCTCATCCCGAGCTAGCAAGAGTCGCAAGCACAACCGGCTTTCAGCTCGCTCCGTCTGTAGAGGCGCTGTAGCCAGCAACCCTTTCTCATAGAGGCTAACTGGAGGCAGAGAACCTCCGTCGCACATGTCCTCTTGGGCATGCAGCCTTCCACCCTGAGTCAGGAAAGTAGGAATGGCAATGAGAATGATGGCCACTGCCAGCACGCCCAAACGCTGTTCCCAAGGTGTCAAGGGATGGAATTGGCTAAACACGCGAGCTCTCTTCAGGAAAGCCAGGACATTCCCCAGCCAGAGAAACGGGGACCTCACCCTCTGCAACCCCTGACAGAGAAGGCGGTAGAGAATCCACAAGGGAATCAGAAAAATCGCTAAGAAAACTAGAAACAGTGCTCTCTCCACGAAGGAGGGAGCAGAGAGGAACGCCTTGAGGATCTGAAAACCTGTCCTCGCTGCAATCACCTCCCTGACGAGCCAACCTCCCAGGGAGATGAGGCGGGGAAAGATCAGAGCAAAACCGGCCAGGCAGACCAAGAGCAAGATGATCATAGCCCCTCGGCTAAGCCAAGAACTTCCTAACTGGGGAACGAAACGGTCGCCTACATAGGCAACTACCAGAAAGATCACGACAATGACGCTCACCATCAAAAGGACGTAAAGGAAGAACACCAGCAGCGTCAGGAAGAATCCCAGGCTAAGCCCAATCACCCGACCGCCTCCAAGGAAGTAGTCGAAGGATAGCAGCTTGAGATCGAAGCCCCAGGGGAGGCCAAACTCGTCGAAGTAGGCGGCTTTATAGAGCCATCCCCAAACGCAAACCAGGTCTGCTACAGCCAGGGCAAACATCAGGATAGCCAGGGCGGTCAATATTCTTGACCTTCGCTGAGGGGAAATGAGAGGGGGCCCCTCTTCTCTCCCTTCCCCGGTCAGTTCCATCTCCACGAAGTCCACCCCGGCCAAGTCAGTGCCCTCCGTCTTGGCCCCATCGAGTTGCGCCCCTCGCAGATTGGCATTTCTCATATCTGCCCAGCGCAGGTCGGCGCGGGTGAGATCGGCCCAGCGAAGATCAGCCCCCTGCAAGACAGCCCGAGAGAGGTCTGCTCCTCGCAGATTCGCCCCCCGCAAGTCGGCGTTCCGAAGATTGGCCCTGGCCAAAATGACACCATGCAGATCAAACCCACTGAGGTCCATACCGGCCAAGTCTTGGCCTGCCAGATCTAGGCCCTCCGGCCCTCCTCTTTCCGCAATTAACCTTAACAGAATGTCTTTCTCTACTCTCATGTTTCTCTCTTTTCAGGGCATCAGCGTGCCCATGTGATGTGTCTATTATGTCACTTTTTCTCTGATTTGTCAATTGGGAAGCTAACCGTCATCCGCCGCACATTGTCCTCTCGTACCCTGGGCACAATGGCGATAACCAGGATGCTTATGTCGTCTGAGGGCCGCCCCCGATCCAGTTCTACGGCCCGTTCCAAGATCGCATCCGCCATGGCCTGGGCATCCCTCTCCCCCCTGCCCAGGAAGTCGGTGACAAACTGCATCATATCCAGTCGCTCCCCATAGCGCTGCCCGGCCACCAGCGCCCCGTCGGTGAAAACCACCAGCCAGGTGTGGGGAACAATGGGCAATTCGGTGATGACCGGTTTGGTCCAAGGGTAAATGCCCACCGGCTGACTAGACGCATCCAGGGCCCGCGCCCCGTCATGGTCAATGACAATGACCGGGCAGTGGCTATTCCGGGAAATGACTACGGTGTTGGTGACCAGATCCACTGAGACGATGTTAAGAGTAGCTGAGACCTTGCCCCCACGATTGGCATAGAGATAATCGTGGGCCGCCCGGGCTGCCGCGCCATCTCGAACCCCCTCGGCCAGGAGCGAGATGGCCTTGCGGGCTACCAGGTTGCTGATGGCCTTGGCTGCCCGGCCCGAGCGTTGCCCGTCGGCCAGCACCAAGGAGAGCCCGCCCTGGGGCCGCTCAATGATCTCCAGAGTATCGCCGCTTTCGCTGGTGGCGTATTTCTGAACTTTGGCAACAGCCGCTTGGATCTCCATCAATGTCCTAAATTATAACCCATCAATGAATTTAGGTCAAAATTGACGAAATCCTGGTTTTTTAGCGTTTTCGCTCCACTACATAGTCGGCCAGGGAGCACAACAGTTGGCGTGAAGTGTTGTCGGGCAAGGTGGCCAATGCCTCTTGGCTTCGCCTGGCGTAGGCTCGTGCCTCCGCTAGAGAGGCCTCGATGACCCCTGAGGAGCGAATGGCCTCTATCGCTGCCCGCATGTGTCCCTCGTCCTGCTGGCCAGAGAGCACAGCGTGAACGGGGCCGCTGTCCTCTACCCTCTCCAAGTAGTAGAGAACCGGCAGGGTGACCACGCCCTGGCGGAAGTCGCTGCCTGCCGGCTTGCCCAACTGCTCCTCATCGCCGATGAAGTCCAGCACGTCGTCCACGATCTGAAAGGCCATCCCCAGCTCTCGACCGAAACGACGCAGGACCGTGGTCTGCGTCTCCCCCGCTCCGGCCAGAATGGCCGCCATCTCCGTGGAAGCGGCGAAAAGCGAGGCTGTTTTGGCTTCAATGCTGCAGTAATACTCCTGGCGGCTTCGCTCTACCTCGGTGGCTATCATCCGCCTGATCTCGCCAGCGCACAAAGTGCGGAGAATTTCGCCGAAGACCTTGAAGAGCTGCGGGTGTTCTAGCTCTGCAATCAGTGATATGGCCTGGCCCAGGAGGTAGTCGCCGGCCAGCACGGCGGCCCCTGGCGGCCAGATGGTGTGCAGCGTCTTATGTCCCCGTCGTAGGGAAGCCTCATCCAACAGATCATCGTGGATCAGCGTGGCCGTGTGCAGCATATCCACCGCTGCCGCCAGGCTGTAGAAAGACTTGGTAGAAGGAGCAAACATCCGTCCGCTGAGGATCACCAGCGCTGGCCGGAGACGTTTACCACCATCTAGCGAATAGCGCAGCCTCGAACGTATCGGTTCCTCAACCTTCGTCAGCGTTTCATGTAGCAGGCATTCCACCCGCTCCATTTGCGGGCGGATAGGTTCTAGCAAGGGGATGAGTTTCATCAGTTATCAGCATGGATAAAGCAGGAGGGGTCCTCAGCCAGGTAATCGCCGGTGACGGCCAGGGTCCGCCCCCGGCAGCCGCCGCACAGCCGCCGATACTCGCACTCGCCACAGCGCCCTTTCAGGCGTTCCTCTCGCTTTCGCAAATCCTCGAAAATAGGGGCCGTTGCCCAGATCGTGGAGAACGGCGTCTCACGCACGTTGCCGCAGCTCACCTCAATGAAGGGACAGGGCCAGACCTCGCCATTGGGCTTGATGTAGACGAAGCCCCGTCCCGCCGAACAGCCATGAAAGACCATTTCGGCCAGGCGCAGGAGCGGACCGCTTTTGATGCCGGCCTGTTGCAGCAGGAAGGACCAGTATTGGGGCCCCGCCACCGGCTCCATGACCGCCCGGATGACACTCTGGGCGTGGACCATAAAGCGAATCAGCCGCTCGTTGGCCCCCAGATCCAGTGCTGCGCTCTCGATGACACGACCTCGCCCCACCGGCACCAGTTGGTACATGATGAGAATCGCTGCCCCCAGCTCATCCACCAGGGCCATCAGCGGCTCCAACTGATCCATGTTGTATTCCATGGCCGTGATGTTGATGTGCAGCGGGATGCTGGCCCGGCACAGGGCACGTATCCCCCGCAGGGCAGCCTCGAAGGCGCCGGGTTGGTTCCGCACGTAATCGTGGGTGGCGGCATCGAAGCCATCCAGGCTCACGGCGCCGATCGCCACGCCGTAGCGACGCAGGTCGCGGGCCACCTCATCGTCAATGAGAGTGGCGTTGGTGGCCAGCGTATTGGTGAAGCCCAGGGCCTGGGTGTAGGCCAACAGCTCGAAGAGGTCGTCGCGCACCAGCGGCTCACCGCCGGTGAAGGCCACCATGCGAAACTCGCTCACCTCGGCCAGTTGATCGAACAGGCGCTTGGCCTCCCTGGTGGTCAGCTCGTCGGCAGCCGGCTGGCCGCCGGAGGCGTGGCAGTGGATGCAGCGCAAATTACAGGCCGCCGTCATCTCCCAGACCGGGTGGGCAGGGAAGCCGATACAGCCCTGGCCCAACGACCCGGCGGCGCCGGGGATGCACTTGACGCCATAGGTGACAATCCAGCGCGGCAACTCCCGCCAGCGCGCCAGAGCGCCCACGTACAGCGCGCTCCCCAGTTGCCGGAGGATCAGACTCGGCGGCCACCAATAGGATCGCACCTTGCGCTTTGGTTTTTCTCCCCACTCATTCAGCCACTCGTCCATATTACACAACAGTTAACCTTAGTGTCATTGCGAGTCTTCCATGGCGCATCGCGTCATCCGTAGAAGGCAGAAACAACTGCCCTCCCGTCATTGCGAAGGCGCGGGGTTTGCGCCTGAAGCAATCTCCTCCCTTCAATTGCAAATAACGGTGGAGATTGCTTCGTCGCTACGCTCCTCGCAACGACATCTCGAATCATCCTACAAGAAAGGTCAAGATGTAGGCCACCGTGGTGCCCAGATTCACCGCCAGATTGGCGCCGCACAGCTTCTCCAGGGTGGCCCGATCCCGCCAGTGACCACGCACCACCAGCACGACCAGGACCAGCGAGAGGGCCAGAATAGGCAAGTAGAACCACAGAGCCCGCGTGGGCACGCCACGACCCAGGGAGAGCAACACGGCCACCCAGCCCCCCAGGCTGGTGAGGCCGTAGAGGAGGGAGGCCCGCTCTGGCCCCAGACGCGCCGTTACGTTGGCCTTTCCTGCTTCCAGATCGGCTGGGTAATCGAGGAATTCGTTGAGCAAGATGACGTTGAAGATGGTGAGGCCAATGGGAACTGCCAGCCAGTGGACCAGCGGCGCGATCTCCCCCACCTGCAAATAGTAGCCCACTGCTACCGGCAGCCAGCCGTAGCAGAACGCGATCCACAGCTCACCTATCCCCCTGCTCGCCCAACGAACCGGCCACGCCGAATAGAAGAACCCGCCCAGCAGGCCCACGATAGCAAAGGGAATAGTCCACGGCCCCGTTCCGTAGCCCAATTGGAGGATCAACGCCACCCCAATAGCCAACAGCAAACTGACCAGCGAAGCCCTCAGTGCTGCGTGGCGGGGCAAAAGGCCACGCAGCAACACCTGGGAGCCTCCAGCGAAGCGGCTGGGGCCCAGGCGAGCGGAGAGGGCATCCTCCACCACATCCCAGTATTCATTGGCATAGTAGGTGGTCAGCATCACCAGCACCACGCCCAGCGTGCCCCAGGCGAAGACATCCCAGCGGAAGACGCCTCCCAGCCGCCAAGCCAGCACCCCACCCAGGATGAACGGCAACACCCCCACAGAGTGGAAGGGCAGCCGGGAGAGGGCCACCCAGGCGGACAGCTTTTCACTGATCATGGAAGTATTCTCCATCCACTATGTCCAGACCTGACAGGTTTTGTCGGAAACCTGTCAGGTCTTGTTGCCTACCCCTGCCTTTTGTGGTAAAATCAAACTCATCAGGTGCGACGCATTTACAAAGTGCGTCGCACCTATCTTGCGCGGAGCACCGAGACATGAAACATTCGAGACAAGTATGGACCGACCTTGTGACGGAACTTGTGGCCTTCTCCCTGTTGGTTGCTTCCGTTTCGCTGCTGTGGAGGAATAACCTGCTGCTCTTCGTGGTCGCGCTAGTGGAATGCTTAGCAGGGCTGGCTCTTTGGCACGACCGGCTCGATGTGAGCTTCTTCCTGATCATCGCTGTACTGGGATCGCTAGCCGAGGCCGTGTTCGTGCACTTCGGCGTCTGGTACTATGCCAATCCCACCCTCCTGGGCCTCCCCCTTTGGTTCCCCCTGGCTTTCGGAACGACCGGCCTGATTGGGGGGCGACTGGCCCGCACTATTACTAAGATGTGGGAGGCCTCGTAAGATATCTGATCGGTTTGCCGAGACCCACCCTCCCCCTTCCCCTCCCTCAGAGGGAGGGGTGAATGCTTACAACAAACCTTTCGCCAGAGCCAGCGCCTCCTCCCTTGTCCTCACCTCCCCCTCCGCCTGCGCCTCCCGCACCACCTCCAGAAGCTCGCCGATGCGGGGCCCCTCCTCCAGACCAAACTCGTCCATCAGGTCATGGCCGCTGATGAGCTTGGGCGGGGAGATGACCTTCTGGTGCCGTTCATAATAATCGGCCAACATCGAGGCCACAAACTCCACCCGCCTCCGCCAGCGGGCCATCCTGAGATTCGGCCCCCATGTGGCCAGGTGGTCGGCCAAACAGAGAAGCAAGGTGTCCACTCCGGCATCACCTGTATCCCGAAAGAAGCGATACACGGCACGCCTGGTGACCACCTCCTGCTCGGCCAAAAGAGGAGGGCGCATGTGGTTAGCCACGATGGTTTTGGCAAGGGCCACCTCGTTCCCGCCGAAGCGCAAGCGCCTGAGAATAGCCCCCACCACCTCCGCCCCTTCCTGCCCATGGCCGTAGAAGTGTATGATCCCTTCATCATCAACACTTTTGGTGGCAGGCTTGCCCAAATCGTGCAACAGAGCCACCAGCTTCAGTACCGTCAGACGAGAGCGGTCGCCGGAAATGGGTTGCGACAGATGGGCGCTGAGCCGGCGGGAGAAGGGCGACAAGAGAACATAAATCAAGGACAGTGCACTATCCGTTGCCTGTTTCCCCTCCAAAGCTTCAACGACTTCCTCCAGCCATCTTACCATCTCCAGCGAGTGTTCGAACACATCCAGGTAGTGAGGCTCCGATTGCTCTACACCCTTCAGTGTTTCTAGCTCAGGTATCACTGCCATCAAGAGGCCTAACTCGTCCAGGTAGCGCAAATTCTCTGCTGCGCCCGATACCAGGATTTTGGCCACCTCGTCGCGCACCCTTTCGGCGGAGACGTTGGTTATCAAAGGCACAGTTCGGCGGAGCAGCTCCTGAGTCCCCTGCTCGATACTGGCCTCCATCTCAGCAGCCAAGCGCACTGCTCGCAAGGTGCGCAAGGGATCATCGAGAAACGCCGTCTCGGAAACAGCTCGCACCAAGCCAAGTTGCAGATCGCGCCGTCCGTCGTAGGGATCAATGACGCGGGAGATGAACTCTGCATCCGTTATATCAATAGCAATCGCATTAACGGTGAAATCCCGCTTGGAGAGGTCGGTGATTATGTCACCGCCTTGCAGCCGGGCAAAATCAATGAACAGGCGCTGGCCGTCTTCCCCTCTGATCACGACCCGCCCTGTGCCGCGCTCTTCATCCAAAAGCACGAAAGCGCCCCCCATGCGATCTGCCAACTGGCGGGCCAGCTCCACGGCATCGCCCGCCACCGCAAAGTCCATATCGTGGCTCGACCGCCCCAGCAGCCAGTCACGCACACCGCCGCCTACCAGATACGCTTCGACGGAGCGTTCCCGCAGGAAGGCGCAGACTTGTTCTACAATTGACCCCTTGGTAGTAATGAGTTCGATCATGGTTAGTCAACGAGTTGACGAATCTACGAAGTAACGAGTCCACGAGTGGATTCCTCGCTACCTGATACTCCCTGAGCCCCAGGCTCTCCGCCACTAGACACAAAGACGATCTCCGGCTCCTCCCTCGGCCGATTGCGTTTAGCCAGGCGACGGGCTTCCTCAGGTGAGAGGCCCACCCCTGCTACCTGCCCCTGCACAATGGCAATCCACCGCCCGGCATAGGGAGCCAAATCCAGCCCATCGGTCGAAGCAGTCACTCAAACCAACTCCATACCCAGGCTATCCTAAATCCTCGGCAATTGCCTGTAATGGTAACTACTCAGGCTGTCATTGCGAGCGAAGCGAAGCAATCCCCCAGCCGCAA
>CAYUPJ010000113.1:0-13787 GCA_964446635.1 uncultured Anaerolineae bacterium | reverse complement strand
TGCAATCTGAATCTTGTCTCATTTGTAAAGAATTCTTGGTGTCAAGGAGTTCAGGAAGAGATGGAGGCAGTCCTGCAGCAGCAAGCGCGCTCCTTCTCGGACCTGGGAAACGTCCTGGCGATTATCCTGGGATTCCTGCCCCTGGGGATCGCCGGCATCGTGTGGGGAACGCTGAGCCAACGAGGCATCCTGAGGCAGGTCCTGCGGCCGTTCACGATAACCATCGCCGTGCTCCTCCTGGGCTCGGTGATCATCCTGCCGGTGGTGGGAGTGATCCTTTACCTTGCCTTCCAGATGCTTGGGGTTGGCGCGTTCGTGTTATCGGCCCTGGCCTGGCTGACCTGCCTGATGATCTTGGGAGTGTACGCGGTGCAGAAGCGGGACGATCCTGTCCAGTTTGTCGTGCTGCTCCTCCTGGCCTGCGCGGTCCTCTTCCCACTGATGGCTTACGCAACCCAAAAGGGCGGGCTCTCAAACGTCGGACATCTGACCTGCCTGGCGCTGACCTGCCTGCCGGGGGTGGCCGCCGTCTACCTTCTGGGGCTGGGACTGCGCTGCCAAGGTGAGAAGGAAGGGGCCTGGGTGGCCATCCTGCTGGCCGCTCTGACGATCCCCACGGTGATCCTGCTGGCAACGGCCCAGATCCTCCCCGCTTCGGCGATCGTGCGTGCCATGGGCACGCCGACTGTCTACACCATGCCGACGGGCTTGCTTATGGGCTGCGCTCCCCGGACGCCAGCGATCGTCGAGAAGGAAGTAGTCGTCGAGAAGCAGGTGGTCCAGACCGTGGTGGTCGAGAAGGAGGTGCCGGTCGAGAAGGAGGAAGAAGCGAAGGCCCCTGGGCTGCCCGCTGTCCAGGAGCCGCCGCGGCTGCGCCAGTACTTCCCCGAGACGCTGTACTGGAACCCCGAGGCCATCACCGACGAGAGCGGCCGGCTGGCGCTCGATGTGCCCATGGCCGACTCCATCACCACCTGGCGGCTGTCGGCTCAGGCTTCGACGAAGCAGGGCGAGCTGGGCGGGCTGACGACCGGCATCCGCGTCTTCCAGGACTTTTTCATTGACCTGGACCTGCCGGTGGCGCTCACTCAGAACGACGAGATCGCCGTGCCGGTCAGTGTGTTCAACTATCTCGCTGAGGAGCAATCGGTGCGGCTGGAGCTCACCCCCGAGGACTGGTTCGAACTCCTCGACACGCCGTCCAAAGAGATGACCATCCAGTCCAACGACGTGGGGGTGGTCTACTTCCGCATCAAGGCCCGCAACTTCGGCCGGCACAAATTGACCGTCACCGCCTGGGGGCAGCGGATGAGCGACGCCATCGCCAAGGAGGTGCGCGTCATGCCGGATGGCAAGGAGATCCGCCGAACGCACAGCGACTGGCTGAAAGATGGCACCAAGGGCACCGTGCGCATCCCGACGACCGCTATTCCCGGCACGGCGAAGGTGATCGTCAAGGTGTATCCCGGTCTGTTTAGCCAGGTAGTCGAAGGGCTGGACGGGCTGTTACGCATGCCCTTTGGCTGATTTGAACAAAGTACGTCGGTGACGTACCCGAATGTCCTGGTCCTGGACTATCTCAAGAAGACGCAGAAGTCAACCCCGGAGACGCAGCTCAAGGCTGAACGGTTCATCGGCCTGGGCTATCAACAACTGTTGACCTTTGAGGTTCCCGGCGGCGGCTTCTCCCTCTTCGGAGAGTCACCAGCCATCCTCAACCTCACCGCCTATGGCCTGTTGGAGTTCCACGACATGGCCGAGGTGTACCCGGTTGATCCGGCGCTTCTGGAACGCACCGCCCGCTGGCTGATGGAGCGGCAGAAGGGTGACGGCACATGGGGTAACATGCTTGACACCGCTTTCGTGACCTGGGCACTGGTGGAAGCCGGTCAGGAAGATTCCGCCGAGGTGCAGCAGGCCATGGACGTGTTGCGGACGCGCTGGCAAACAGTGAAGGAGCCGTACATCCTGGCGCTCATTGCCAACGCCCTGGCTGCTTCAGAGGACGCCGCGGCCGCCGAAGTGCTGGGCGCGTTGGACTCAGCAAAGATCGTCGAGGAGGACGCGGTCCACTGGTCGGCCCAGGGGCCATCCATCATGGGCTCGCACGGCCGGACGGGCGATGTGGAGACGACGGCGCTGGTGGTCTACGCCATGCTACGGGCCGGCCAGTACGCAGAGTCAGTGCAGCGTGGGCTCACCTACCTGATCCGGCAGAAAGACACCTATGGGACCTGGTATTCAACCCAGGCGACCATCCTCTCTCTCAAGGCGTTGATCGAGGCGACCACGAGGGCCGGCATAGCCACCGGCGAGGGGGAGGTGACAGTTTCGCTCAACGGGACGCCGGCGAAACCGATTGTGATCACCAAAGAGACCGCCGATGTGGTCCACAGCCTGGTGTTCGACGACGTGCGGTTTGGCGACAACACGGTCGAGTTCCGGGTGGAAGGCAGTGGCAACCTCCTGTACCAGGTAACAGCCGAGTATTACGCCCCGTGGGACAAGCTGCCGCCCGACGAGCTGGCCGGGGAGGCCATGACCATAGACGTCAGCTACGACCGCACGACCCTGGCCGTCAACGACGAGATCACGGCCCGCGCCCGGATCATCTTGAATCGCGACCTGCAGGCCCTGTTGGTGCTGGTTGATCTGGGGGTGCCGCCGGGGTTCGCCGTCGAGACCGATGACCTGGAGCGGCTGGTGGAGAAGGGGGTCATCCAGCGCTACGAGGTGACCGGCCGGCAGATCATCCTCTACATCGAGAACATGGAGCCGAGGGTGCCTGTGGACGTGAGCTATCGGCTGCGGGCCAGATACCCTATCAAAGCCAAGGTGCCACCGTCTAACGCCTACGACTACTACAATCCCGACACTCAGGACAGCCAAGCGCCAGTAGAGTTTGTAGTCGAGTAGGAGGCGCACAAACCACAAAGAGGAGTCATTTCTGACTCCTCTTTGTTTTGTTGATTGGTGTAGGGAGTGTTAGCCGCTACAGAATATGTCGCAGGAAATCCTTCGTACGCTGGTCCTGGGGGTTATCGAACATCTCCTTTGGCGTCCCTTCCTCAACCCACACTCCATCGTCCATGAAGATGATGCGCTGGGCTACCTCACGGGCGAAGCCCATCTCGTGGGTGACCACGATCATGGTCATCCCCTCCCGCGCCAGACGCTTCATCACGTCCAGCACCTCGCCGATCAGCTCCGGGTCCAGGGCCGAGGTGGGCTCGTCGAAGAGCATGATCTTGGGCTCCATGGCCAATGCCCGGGCGATGGCCACCCGCTGCTGCTGCCCGCCGGAGAGGCGGGCGGGGTACTCATCGCGCTTATCCATCAGGCCCACCCAGCCCAGCAGCCGTTCGCCGATGACGACAGCTTTCTCCCTGGGCATCCCTTTGACCGTCACTGGACCCTCGATGACGTTTCCCACAGCTGTCATATGGGGGAATAGGTTGAAGTGCTGAAAGACCATGCCGGTCTTGGTGCGAATATGCTGGATGTGACTGCGGTGCTGGCGACTGGGCTCCCCCGCAGGGATGACCACTCCGTCAATTTCGATGGTGCCCGCCGTTGGCTCCTCCAGAAAATTCAGACAGCGCAAGAATGTGCTCTTCCCCGATCCGGAGCGGCCGATGACTACCAACACCTCGCCCACTTCCACATCAAGATCGAGTCCCTTTAGAACATAGAGTTTGCCGAAGCATTTCTCCAGGCTCCGAACCCTGATAATAGGTGCCATCTCACTTCCTCTCACCCCGACCCATGTGGGCTTCCAGTCGAGCCTGCACTGCCTGCAAGACAATGCACATGACCCAGTAGATAAGTGCTGCCACAGTCAGTGTTTCCAGGGAGCGGAAGTAGCGGCGACCCATTTTGGTGGCACGGAAGGTCAATTCCCAGACCCCCATCACCGAGACCATAGACGAATCCTTGAGCATAGCCACGAAGTCGTTACCTATGGGGGGAATGACCACGCGGATAGCCTGGGGCAAGATAACACGGCGCATGGTCTGGCCTGGTGTCATGCCCACCGAATAAGCAGCCTCAGTCTGCCCTTTACTGATGGATTGGATGCCCGCCCGGAAGGTCTCCGTCATATAGGCCCCGTAGCACACGCCCAGGGCCAAAATACCGGCCGGGACAGCGGGCAGTGTCAGCAGCTTTTGCGCCCCAGTCAAGCCCAGTTGTTCCAACTGTTGCCCGACTTGCGGTAAGCCAAGATACCACACGTAGATCTGAACCAGTAGGGGCGTGCCGCGAATGAAAGAGACATAGAAGGTAGCGATGCCATTGGCGATGGGATTCTTAGAGAGCCGACCCAAGGCTCCAAGGAGGGCCAAAATGATCGCTACGGTGATGCCTGCTGCCGACACCAACAACGTGTATTCGATCCCTGCGATAATGAAGCCCAGCCTATCGTACATGAAATTCAAGTCGAATCTAAGAAGCTTGAACCCCGCTACAAGGACGACGAGGATGCCGAGCCACGCTGCTATTAATTTGATGACGAATCCCCGCACTTTGGCTCGCTGAGCAGCAATGTTGTGCTGGGCCTCGGCGGATGGCTGAGCTACCGCAACAGTAGCGGCGCTACTCATCAGATCACCTCCGTATCAATGGCAGTCAGACCGTTTTCCGGGGTTTTCTCTCAGAAAACGGGTTTCTTTGAGATAAAGAAAGGAGGGAGGTTTGACGGACGATGTGAGCGTCTGCAAAACCCCCTCCTTATTAGACATCAGGAACGTCGCCGCTGCGTCACAAAGCTACGGCACAGTAGACTTGGTGATGTCCGTGCCGTACCACTTCATGGAGAACTCCGTCAGGGTGCCATCGGCGTGCATGTCGGCGATGATCCCATTGAGCTTGGCCAGGAGCTTCTCACTGGGCCCACGCGCTTTGTCCAGGGCGACGGACAGAGGCTCGTAGAAGACCGGATCGCCCACCAACTTGATCGGCACGCCCTCCTTAACGGCATTCTCCAGGGTGGGGACGGCTGACAGTACGGCGTCCAGGCGGACGCCATCGCCCAGGCGCAGGTCCTCGATGGCGTTAGCGTCAGTGGGATAGGTCCTTATCTCGCCAGGCTCCCAGGCGACGAATTCAACCTTATACCCCGCAATGGGAATGGCGAGTTCCTTCCTCAAGAAGTACTCGTAGGTGCACTCCCCACACAAGCCGATGACCTTGCCTGCCAGATCGTCCACGGTCTTAATGGTCGTGTTGTCCTTGTGCACAGCGAACCCGGCCGGCGTGTAGTAGTAGGGATTGGTGAACCACAGCACCTTTCCCCGCTCCTCCGTAGGGGTCATGCTGCCGATGCTGAGGTCCCAGCGCGCACCCCAACTGCCAGCGGTGATCAGGTCCCAGTCGGGGGTCACAAACTCCATCTCGACGCCCAACCGCTTGGCGACCTCTTTGTAAACGTCAATGTCGAAGCCTGCCAACTCCCCTGCTTCGTTGAGGAAGCTCTGGGGAGCATAGTTAGGGTCGGTGGCCCCCAGCAGCTTGCCTTTCTCCAGGATGATATCCAGGAGATCTTTGACCACCGGCACCGGGGTAGGTGTCGCCGCTGACTTACAAGCAGCCACCGCCAGGCTTAGGATCAAGACAATCGCCAGGATGTTCCAAATCTTCCCTTTCATTTATCAATCTCCTCCTTTGTTGACATCTGATGCCAAGCTGTCTTTCACAGCTTGACCCGAACTCTTGACTTGCCAAGGGCGCCTAACCCTATACCTGACTGCAGCTCGCTGACTTCTTTGTGCAGCCTGGATTGAGCTTGTCGAAATCATAGTATTCTGAGGCCGAATCAACCCCCTTTCAATACATACATCTCCAAAAGTCCAGAGATTCAAACGGGGAATCGCGATCTACTAAAGTTAAGCAGTAACTACCCAGGCTGTCATTGCGACCCAGAGCGAAGCGAAGGGGAAGCAATCCCCAAGCCGCAAGGAGGAGATTGCTTTGCTTCGTGCCTCGCAACCGCAAAAAACGCTCCTCGCAATGACGCGGGCTGAGCAGTTACGTTAAGCATATCAAATAAGAACGATTTTGTCAAATCTCGATCACCTGGGCCAAGACATCGTTTCTGACTCCTCCGCTGATTCGCTGATTCGCTGATTCGCTGATTCGCTGATTCGCTGAGGCGTCGGCTCAGACCAGGATTTTGCTCAAGAATAATCTGGTCCTCTCCTCCTTGGCCAAATCCAGATTCTGTGTAGCCGCCCTCATTTCCTCGGGTGTCATCTCCTCCACCATTTTGCCCGCGTCCATAAAGATGATCCGTCTGGCAGCCTCTTTGACGAACCCCATCTCGTGGGACACCACGACCATTGTCATCCCTTCGCTGGCCAGCTCCAACATCACGTCCAGCACCTCTTTGATCATCTCCGGATCCAGAGCCGAAGTGGGCTCGTCAAACATCATGATCTTGGGCTGCATGGCCAGGGCCCGGGCGATGGCCACCCGCTGTTGCTGCCCCCCGGACAGTTGGCCAGGGTAAGCGTGGGCTTTTTCGGGGATACCCACCCTGTTCAATTGCTCCATCGCAATGGCTTCGGCCTCCTCTTTTGATCGCTTACGCACCACTCTCTGGGCCAGGGTGACGTTCTCCAAGGCTGTCAGGTGGGGGAAGAGGTTGAACAGTTGAAACACCATGCCCACCTCGGCGCGCACCTTGTTGATGTCGGTCCCACGATCAAGCACCGGGAAGCCATCCACGATGATCGTGCCTGAGTCTGCGGTCTCCAGGCGGTTGATGCAACGCAAAAGGGTGGACTTGCCCGAGCCACTAGGGCCGATGATGACCACCACCTCGGCCGGATAGACTTCCAGGCTGACGCCGCGCACTGCATGAACGTGGCCGAAGTGCTTGTGAACATCAATAATCTTGATAATCGGCTCTCTATTCTCCAGTTTTCATCCTCCTTTCCAGCACCCTGCTCAACGAGGAAAGGGCAAGGGTCATGACCAGGTACAGCAGGGCCACGGTGTTATACCCCTCGAAAGCGCGGAAGGTCCGCGAAACATACAGGCGGCCATGCTGCAACAGTTCAGGCAACGCTATAACCGAGATCAGCGAAGAGTCTTTGAGCAGGGCAGACAGATCGTTGACCAGAGGAGGCAGAATCACCCGAAAAGCCTGGGGCAGGATGACGTAGCGCATGGCCTGAAGGTAGGTCATGCCCAGGGAGCGAGCGGCCTCCATCTGGCCTCGGTGGATAGACTGGATCCCAGCTCGGTAGACCTCGGTCAGATAGGCGCCGTAGCCGAAACCCAGCGCCATGACGGCTCGTTGAAACATGGGCGGATCGAAAGTGCCGCTGGTGGCATCACGAATCCAGGGGCCGATGACGAATCCCATGTACAAGATGATGACCAGCATCGGGAGGCCGCGAATCACCTCGACGTAGAGAGTAGCGACAGCGTACAGAATGGGATTCTTGGAAACGCGACCCAGACCCCCCATCAGGCCCAACACCAGGGCCAGGGCGAAGGCCAACGCAGTGGTCTGCAAAGTCAGCTTAACTCCCTCCATGACGAACCTGAGGACCTTGAGATATGCCTCAGAGGTCAGTACCGAGTAACCGGCTAAGACACCGAAGACGATGATGATAACAGCCCACCAGGGAATGCGGTCCCATGGGATCAGCAAGGCTCTGCTTCCCCTCGGCTTTTCGACTTCAGACGTCATATTGGAATTCTCCTCCCTTCAGTATCTTTTCCCTTCCATTGGCACTTAGACAGCCCGCCATTCGGTAGTAACGACGCTGCCATCACACATCCCTTCGATACACTCAGGGCACTGCCACAATAACACAGCATGGGGCAATGGTCCGGTTGCGCGATAGTGCCAGGCCCCATCCTTGGGAAAGGCCAGGCGACGCATTGGGTTGTCCTGTTCGTTGTTCAGGATGGAAACAAAAGCAATGCTGGACGGAATGTTGTCGAAGGTGTAGAGATTGCCGCCCATTTTCTCCCGCTGAGCGTCGTCCACACCGTACAGATCAAAGGCCCACTCCTCGATGAGAGCCTCGTGCTGGACAGCGACCATCCAGCGCAGCATCATCCGTTCCCGCTCCGACTCCAGCCTCTCCAAGAAATCCTGGACAGCCTGGGGAGACTTGGGGATATGGATGAGCCTGGGCAAGTCGCCGACGGGGCGGGCACGCAAGTCATCGTAGTTAGTCTCAATGTAGAGCTTGAGGTAAGCCAAGACCTCCGAGTAGTCGCTCTCAAAATAGGAGAGGGGTTGCTGACGGAAGATAAGGCGCTGGCCCTGGATTGCGAGCTTGGGGGTGGGATAACCGCCAATCTGACGAGTGACGAAGCCACTGGCATCAATGAGATCGCCGTGGGGGATAGCCCAGATGTCGAGGAAGGGACGGGGGTTGAGGACGATGCCTTGCTCGCCAATGCGGTGTCCTGCCTCCCGCCACCGTTGCACGTCCGCCTTGGCATCTATGATCTCATTGACCAGGCGGGCGATCCCGGCCTGGGTCTTGGCATCAGCGGTGGGGATAGGGTATTGCTTCAGATCATCGGGATAAAAATCTATCTTGCCCGTACCAATGGCTTTGAAAACATATCGAGAAAGCCAACGACAGTTGATCAGGGCAGTAATATAAGCCAACCGGTAGTCAGACGAATTCTGGGCCGCTCGCTGGAGCTGAGCACGAACCTGACGGCGGTCAAGTGTCCGATTGTGCACAGAAAGCAGTTTGTGAGCTGGCACGACACACATCGCGGTGGAGTCACAGTGAAGTTTCCCTCTGCTGTCATAGTATGCTTTAAGGGTCCCGCCTTTCGGACGGCGTGGCACGATTATTTTCTCATTCTCGAAAAGCTCAGGAAAGACAGGGCGAGAGACCTTGAAGGGCACTCTAATTGTTCCCCATTCCAACCACCGAATTTGTGTCGTAATGTAGCGGTCTATGTCGCCCCCATCTACATAAGCTTTGGGATGTGTAGAGTCAGGCTGCGCAACGAGTAGGTCTTCCTTAATGAAAAGCTTGGTACGTTTGCCGCCAATAAGCTGATCATACTTGGATTTGGAGTGCGGCACTAATCCCTTGCTGATATAGGCTATCTCTCCCAACTCCAAACACCCGCTAAAGTCCAACCCCTCCTCCCCCTCAAACTCTGGCCGAAAGATGCGCTCGCCCCATTTGGCCTGGGAGAGAGCAGAGAGGGTCTTGAAATCCTTTGATCGCAGCGTGGGGGCCACGGCCTTGTATCGCTTCACCTTGTGCCCCTTGGGCGGCTCTCCCTCGCGTACGGCGTAGATCAGGTTATGTACCTGCGCCTCCTCGAAGAAGCGCACATCCGGCGCGAAGGTCAGGCTCTCGATGGTGGTATCGGCCAGCAGGTATTCCCGTGACGGGCGACCGTACTCCTCCGTCTGGTAGGCATCGGAGACGATGAAGCCGTGCCGCCCATCCTCGGCCAGCATCTGCAGGGCGAACTCGATGAACGGGATGTAGAGGTCCCACTTCTTGTAGAGCGTGCGGTAGCGTTTGGTACGTTGGACGCGCTCGCGCAATATAGCCACTCCGGGGCTATCGGCTCGCACGTAGGGCGGGTTGCCCACCACCCAGTCGAACCCGGCCCGGAAGTCCAGCCCCAGCGCAGGGTTGTACCCCCGCCCCTTGATCAATTCTGCCACCTCGGTCTCGTAGGCCAGCCCGTTACCAGGACCAATCAGTACCCGGGGCTCTTGCTCGCGGGGAAGGAGCGTGTTGGTCGGATAGATGTGGAACCGCTCAATGGTGAAGGCCGGGCCGTCCTTCAAAAGATCCAACACCTGTACCAACAAGTTGACCTCAGCCAGGAAGCAGGCAAAGCGGTTGACATCCAAGCCAAAGAGGGAGTTCCGCAACCGCTCGTTGACCAGTTCCTTGGGCGAGAGGTCATGCTGCTTCTTCAGTTCGGGGATCAGTCGCCGGGCGGCCTCCACCAAGAAGCGCCCGCTGCCGCAGGCCGGATCCAGGACGCGCTTACCGATGATCGCCGGCCCCTGATACCCTACCTGGTCAAGGATGTAGTTTACCACCTGGGATGGGGTGTAGAACTGCCCCTTCCGCTTGCGTTCCAATTCGTCTACATACTGCTCGTAGATTCGTCCGATGAGGTCAGCGCTCACCTGGGTGAAGTCGAAGCGGTTGAGTACCCAAAAGAGGCGGACGATGGCCTCCTCCTCCCAGGTGTACCAGTCGAAGATGTCCCGGCTGAAGAAGTGGCCGTAGATGTAGCCAGTGTCCTTGTAGGCGATCTCCAGAAGGGTGGCGTGGGCGTCGGCAATGTTCGTGAAGAATCGCCGGCCGAAGTCCAGGTAGTCCTTGTAACCGCCATCGGAGATTTTCTGGGTGATGAGGCCCTTGTCCTCGCAGATGCGGATGAGGAGCAGGCGGGTGACGAAGATGTAGACCGTCTGCAAGCAGAACTCCGCCGCGTAGTCCTCGGCCATCAGGCCGATCTCATCCTGCCAGTGGGTAAAATCCTCGACCAGAGCCCGGATGGGACGTAGCTCCACCTGCTGCCGGGCGTGCCAGCGGGCGAAGTCAGTATGGGCTCGGTAGAACTCCTGAGCCCGCAACCGGAAGGTGACGCTGTTGGCTCCTTTGAGGTATTTAGCTAGGCCAGAGCACTCAATGAATTCGTCTACAAACTGATTCTCTTCGACAGCAGTCCACCGCCCCGTGAAATCCGCCAGGTACACCTCCAGTGCACTTCTGTCTGCCTGAACGCGGGATCGCTCCTCGAAGTCCTCCACTGCTGTCCATAGCTTTCCGCGCGCCTGGGCAACCTGACCTTCTCGCTGCTCCTTCTCCGCCAGGAACGCCTGATAGAGAAACTGGTGGCTACGGAAGCGGAGAAGTACGAAGCGGTGAAAGTGACGGATCTCCCGCTTTAGGTCCTCCACCAACACAATCTCGTTCTGGGGATAGTCAGGGCTCAGAACGAGGAGACGGGTTGTCGTGGCCGCAATTTCCTCCTTCATCCGCTCCGCTTCCAAAAACGCTTCCTTGCGGAAGGCGTCGCAGAAGGCAGAGAGAGCCAGTTTCTCATCCTCTGTGGGAGGCACCAGCGCGCCAGGGGCGAAGGCAATCAATGGAAAGGTGTAGGCGAAGCGGAGCACCTCGCCAACGCGGTGATAGACCCGGACCTCACGGCCGTTGCAGAGGACAGCGTGGGTGACCCCCTTGACAAGTGTGTAGCGGGTCAGTTGCTCCTCATGCCGGGCCAGGTCCGTCTCCTGAGTGCGCTTCAGTTCCCAAAGCATCACCGGGACGCCGTTGGCCCGGATCAGGATGTCTATCGCACCTTCCTTCACCCGGTGCTCTGGGTCCAGGTCGGCCTGGAGGTCGTATCCTAGTGCTGCCAGCAGCGGCTCAACGATCTTGAGCCGCACCACGGCCTCATCGGAAACAGCAGCTCTGGCGCCCAGATAATCGAGATATTGCAGGCCAGCCTGTCGGAAGCCGACAAGCATTTCTTGCACTCTGGCAACGATATCCACTATTTCCCTCCACACCGAGCCAGATATGACCTGGGAACAGCGAGGCTTGGATTGAGCTTTTCGAAATCATAGAATAGGCAAGCCGCTCAACCGGCGCGCAGTCGGGGATCCAAAGCATCGCGCAGGCCGTCGCCCAGCAGGTTGAAGCCCAGCACGCCGAGCATGATGGCCACGCCTGGAGGAATGATAACCCAGCTTGACCCCGAAGAAGTAATGGAGACACTCCTTACCTGCAGCAGCCCAACCTGACGTTCGGTTGAGCTGCCATCAGGAAGCCACTGGAAATCTCAAGATAACGATAAAAGGGGGTGCAGGGACAATCCCGCACCCCCTTTCTGCTGTTATGAGGGGCTCGTGACAGAACCCAAGCCTGGTGCGGCTAAAGGCCCATCGGTGACCACGGCCGGGTCGAGCTGGACGGAGTCACCGCCGCGCCCAAAGATGAAGGTCGGACCTTCGACTGCGACCGGTTACTCCACAGCGAACCACTTGTTGTAGACCTCGTCGTACTTGCCACTGGCCTTGATTACTGCCAGGCCCTTATTGATGGCCGCCAGCACCTCAGGGCGATCCTTGCGCACGGCGATGCCGTAATTCTCGTCGGTGTAGACCCCTGGCAGCACCGTGAGATTCATCTCAGGATTGGCCTTGACGATATCAATGGCTGTTGGGCCATCGCACACAACCGCGTCCACGTCACCACCGGCCAGCGCCTGGAAAGCAAGGGTGTTTTCGTCGTACCGCATCACCTCGGCCTGGGTCTGCTCCGTCAGCCAGATGTCGCCGGTGGTGCCCAACTGGACACCAACCCTCTTGCCAGCCAGGTCGGCATCGGTCTTGATCTCGGTTTCGTCGGCACGGACAGCGATCATCTGCCCAGCGTTGAAGTAGGGATCGCTGAAGTCAACGGTCTGGGCCCGCTCTTCGGTGATAGTGGCGGCGGAGATGACGGCGTCGAACTCACCGGAGGCCAGGGCGACGAAGATGCCGTCCCAGCGGGTGTTGACGAGCTCGAACTCGAAGCCAGCCGCCTCGGCGATAGCCGCCATCAGGTCAGCATCGAAACCGACGATGTTGCCAGCCTCATCCACGAACTCGAAGGGCGGGTACTCGGCGTTGTTGCCAATGATTATCTTGCCAACCTCAGCAGGCGCTGGCTTCTCGGCGGCGACCCACGCGCCACCCTTGACCATGGAGAAGGAGACGCTGCCGCTGCCGCAGTCACCGTTGGCATCGCAACTGATCTTGCCCGACAAACCCTGATAGCCACTCGTGGCCCGAATCGCGTCCCGCACTTGCTTGCGACCAACCAGCAGGTTCCCCTCCGCATCCACCTTCGCCACCTTCTCCACAGCGTTGGCGATCACCATGTAGGCATCATAGGCATGAGCATGGAACGGCGCAATGGGAGCCTCCCCATACGTCGCCTCGTACGCCGCCAGGAACTTCGGCAAGGCAGGCCCAGCCTCGGCAAAGTCGCCCGCACTGGCATAGACCCCCTCCGCCAAATCCCCAGCCGCCTTGATGAACACGTCGGCCATGATCCCGTCCGCTCCCATGAAGATCACGCCCTCCATGCCCACATCAGCCCGCTGCGCCGCCAGGTAACCACCCTCGGCAGGAAAGATGGGCGCGTAGATCAGCTCAGGACCACCAGCCTTCAGACGGGTCAGCACAGGTCGCATGTCCGTGTCTCCCACGTTCACCGCCTCCCGTCCCACCACCTGCCCACCGATGCCCTCAAAGGCCTGAGCGAACATCACCGCCAACTGCTCAGCGTAGGGGCTGCCGTCGTGAATGGTGGCTATCTTGTTAACCCCCAACACGTCCTTCACGAAGTCGGCCGCCGCAGGACCTTGAATCTTGTCGCTCCAGCACACGCGGTTGAAGATCTCCGTGGCATCGGCATCCGGAACCGTCAGACTGATGCCTGTGCACGACGGCGATACCATGCTGTAGTGGTTCTGCTCGTAGATCTTGGAAGCAGGAATGCACGACGAGGAGCACATGTGCCCCACCAGGGCCACGATCTGCGGATTGGCCACGAACTTGTTGGCCACCGTCTGACCACCCTCGGCGCTGCACATCTCGTCATCCACTACCAGCTCCACCTGGAAGCCTTTGATCTCCGGCTTGTCCTTCACGGCCAACTCGGTGCCACGCAACTCATCTAAGCCCAGCACGTCAACGCCGGCTCCAGACAGCGCAGCAGCAAAGCCGATCTTGATGGTGTCCCCTTTCTCCACCTTCACCACACCCCATTCGT
>CAYUPJ010000112.1:0-14112 GCA_964446635.1 uncultured Anaerolineae bacterium | reverse complement strand
AAGTTTCTGCCCCCTACGGATGGCGCGATGCGCCATGGAAAACTCGCAATGACAAGTATGCGACCTCACACGATTTTGGCCTTCATCTCCTCGTGCAACTGCGAGATGATGACCTTGCGCACCAGGAGCCCTTCCTGCTCTGGAAACTTCACCCCCGCCTCCATTGCGGCCTCGACTTCGGCGACCTCTCCCTCGATTAGCACGAACGATTTCCCTCCCAGGCCATTGGCCAGGCGCAGCTCCAGGAGCGAGACGTCGGCGGCTTTGGCCGCGGCGTCGGCGGCGACGATGCAGGTGGCCACGGTGATGGTTTCGATGATGCCCAGGGCCTCGCCCTTGCCCGGCGGGGTAGCGGTAGCCAGGGCTGGAAAGATGGAGCGGTGTACATTGGGCAAGAAAAGCTGGTCCACGACGGCGTCGGCGCCGGTCACGATACCTGCCTGCAGCGACTCGTACACGGGGTCGGTGAGCCCGCCTATGAGGACGATGTACTTTCCGGGACACACCGGACGAGCCTCCAGCAACTCTACAGGGGCCTTCTTCATCATGGCGTCGCCGGCCTCGATGCCAGCGGCGATGCTGTTGGTTTCAACCAGACCGATTGCGGGTTCCATGGCCATCCTCCATACTCATTTTCGATTTCCGATTGCCGATTTTCGATTCTTTACTGCAGTCACTTTCGATTGCCCCGTTTTTGCTCGTACATCGCTCTATCCGCCTGGGCTATCAGTTCATCAATGGAACAGGGGAATTCGGGGTCGTAGTGTGCCACTCCCACACTCAGCGACAGCTTGTAGCGACGGCCTTCCCTGGCGTTGCGGGCCTCCAGGTCCTTTCGCAAACGAGTAGCAAGAACGTCGGCGCTGGCCCCACCGGTTTCCATCGCCAGAACCACAAACTCATCCCCGGCAATGCGAGCCACGATGTCCGACTCGCGAAAGGTCTCCCGGAAGACATCGGCGACCTCGATCAATGTCCGGTCTCCCTCGGGGTGGCCAAAGGCATCATTAATCCCCTTCAGGTTGTCAAAATCGGCAAAAAGCAGAAACAGCCTCCTCTTCGTGCGGTCGGCCATTTTCAATTGCTGCTGGCTCAGGGCCCAGAATCCTCGCCGGTTGTACAGGCCCGTAAGTTCGTCAATCAGCAGCAAGGCGCGCAGCATATCCTCCGCCCGCTTGCGCGCAGTGATGTCGGTGAAGGCGGATAGGACACCGACGAATTTGCCCTCCTCGAACAGCGGCCGCGCGCTGATGATGGCCGGGATCACCCGCCCTTCTTTGCTCAGCAAGGCCGTCTCGTAACGGCTCACGATCCCCAGGGGGCGCTTTGCCGTCTCCTGGCGCACCTTCTCCCTCTCGTCCTCAGGGACGATAGCGCTCCAGTGCTGGCCGACCAACTCCTCGCGGGTGTATCCCAACAGCTCCTCCGCCGCTTGGTTGGCGAAGGTGAGGATGCCCTGAGCATCCTCGATCAGGATAACTTCAGCCACACCCTGCACAATGCTCTCGTTGAACGCCTTCAAGCGCTCCGTCTCTTCGAAGAGCCTGGCGTTCTCGATGGCGATGGCCGCCTGGTTGGCGAAGGCCATGGCCAGTTGGGCCTCCTCAGCGGTATAAGGACGCACCTCCACCCGATCTACGGCGATCATGCCAATGACCTCATCCTTCACCATCAGCGGCACCCCCAGCCAGGAGCAAATGCGGCCCGACTCGTAGGTATCTGCCTCATCCTTGAAATGGGGATAGTCCTGGACCACGTCCTCAATGGTGAGCGGCGCTTGGGTCGTGACCACGCGATAGTTGGGGAATTTGGGGTCGAGCGGAAAGACCAGGCCCACTACCTTGTCCGGCTCCTCGAATCCCTGGCAGGCCACGATTTCCAGATGGTCGTCCTGCAGTCGTTGAACAGAAGCGCTGCTGTAGGGGATCACCTGGCGTAGTTGCTGCAGGATCAACCCCAGCACTTCACCTAACTCCAGGGTCGAGCTGAGGACGGCGGAGGCCTGGCGCAAGGTCTCGGCGACGTGGCGTCGCTCCTGTTCGGCCTCGTACAGCCGGGCGTTCTCGATGGCGGCAGCCGCGTAGCCGGCAAAGGCCCGCAGGGCCTCGGTTTCGATCTGAGTGAAGAAGCCGGGGGTGGCGCTGTCCACGTTGAGAAAACCGATCACCTCACCGCGCACGATAATGGGCGCGGCCGCTACGAGCGCAGCCACTCCACCTCCGGCAAGCGGACCCAGCCAGGGTAGGTGGCGGTATCAAGAATGACCATTGGCTCTCTACTCTCCACCATTTGTTGGAGGTTATGCACCTCAGGGATGCGGAAGACGACTGTGGAGATGAACTCCTCTGTGCCGAAGCGTTCGTAGCCCCGCCAGCGGACAATGCGCGTCTGGTCGCCCTCGATGAGCATGATGTTGGCGGCGTCGTTGGGAACGACGCGGCTGACCTGCTCCAGGATGCGGTCCAGCACCTGGTCGGGATCCAGGGTGCTGCTGACGACAGCAGCCGCTTCCGCCAGGCCCTCGGTCAGTTCCCGCTGCTCTTGCTCACCCTCGAACAGGCAGACGTTGCGGATGGCGATGGCCGCCTGGGTGGCGAACATGCTCAACAGTTCGGCGTCGGCCGGGGAGAAGGTGCGCGGGGCGTCCGCCAGCACGTTCAACACCCCCAGGAACTTATCCCCCCAGTAGACCGGCACGCTCACGATGGCCTGGAAGGGGTAGCCCTCGTAGACGGCCGCCCGTCCCTCCCATTGCTGGTAGTCGTCCACGATGAGCGGCTCGCTGGTCTCCCAGACCTTGCCAGAGAGCCCCTCGCCCCGGTGGATGACGGTCCCTAAGGGCGCCATTTGGAGACCGACGGCCATCACCCATACCAGCACGTCCAGGTCCGGCCGGTAGAGGTAGAGACCGCCCGCGGTTCCTCCCACCAGTTCAACGGCCCGCGAGACGATGGAGTGGAGAAGGGAGTCCAGGTCCAACTCGGCGGCGATCTCCAGCCCCACCTGGCGCAGCGCCTCCAACTGAGCGGTGCGCTGCCGGATCTCCTCCTCGGCCTGCTTGCGCTCGGTGATGTCTAAGAAGGCTGCCTGCACAGCGGGCTTGCCGTGGTACTCGATACGGCGGGCAAACATCTCCAGCCAGTGCACCGTCCCACCCTTCCGGATTCCACGATACTCGTAGTGCGGAGGCACCGATTCCCCTTCCAAGCGATCCTGAAAGCGTCCCCAGACTAACGCCTGATCCTCGGGGTGCACTATAGCTCTCACTTCTTCGGGTGAAAGAGACATTAGCTCCTCAACAGTGTATCCGGAGATCCCGGCGAAAGCGGTATTGGCGAAGACGATGCGAAAGTCTTGGACGACTGCTAGTCCTTGCAGTGACTGCTCGACCAATGTTCGATATTTCTCCTCGCTTTCCCGCAGCGCCTCCTCCGCCCGCTTGCGCTTGGTGATATCGCGTACCACGCTCACCCAGCCGATACGCTTGCCTTGTTCGTCCTTGAGCGGCGCCACACTGTGCTCAGTGGGGAAGACCGTTCCATCCTTCCGCTTCATCATGAACTCAGACAGATGGAGAAAACCGCGCTCTTCTATGGCTGGGTAGAGATGCTCCTGGAACTGTCGTAGCATTGTTTCATCAACGTGCAAGAAGGCCGTCGTGCGGCCCAGCATTTCCTGGCGAGTGTAGCCAAATATCTCCGTCGTGGCTGGGTTGCAGTCCAGGATCGTGGGCGGAGTGGGCGGAGGAGGTGCATCTAGGATGACGATCGCATCCCGCTGGCTGATAAAGGTTTTCTCGAACAACTCCTTGGACTCTCGCAGCGCCTCCTCTGCTCGCTGTCGCTCCTGTACCAGGCGGACTATCTCTAATCCCTTTTTAATTCTAAGCTTCAACTCATCGTCAGCACAGGGCTTCACCAGGTAGTCGTACGCCCCCTCGCGCAAAGCCTCTATCGCCGACCCCAGAGAGGCATATCCGGTGAGGATCAACACTACCGCCTGGGGCGCAATTTCTCTGCCCCGTCTCAGTATCTCAAGTCCATCTACCTCCGGCATCTTCAGATCGGTCAAGATCAGGTCAAAGGAGTCCTGCCTCAACAGATCAAGGGCCTCTGCGCCGCTGGCGGCTGTCACCACCTGATAGCTCTGGCCCTCCAACACTTTAGCTATGCTCCGAAGAGCGAATGGGTCATCATCTACGACAAGGACTTTGCTTTGTCTCTCCATACTGCTCTACCTTTCTCGTTGATATGCTGGCAGGCTGATGGTGAAAGTGGTCCCATGCCCCACCTGACTTTCCACTTCGATGTGACCGCCGTGACCCTCGATGATGTTGTGCGAGATCCACAGCCCCAGGCCCAATCCCTTGCCCCCTTTCCCGCTGTAGAAGGGCTCGAAGAGCCTGCTCATCTCCTCTTCACTGATCCCGTGTCCCGTGTCCGACATCTGAAGCTGAACCATGTTGTCGCGCAGGGTCGTCCTCACGATCACCCCCCCCCCCTGGGGCATGGCCTCCTGGGCGTTCAGAACCAGGTTCACCAGTACCTGTTCCAACTGACCTGCCGATCCGAGCACCAGCAACTCCTGCTCTGCTAGCTCCGTTTTCACCTCTACTTGTCCCAGGGAGAGCTGGTGACCCAGCAGGGCCAGAACCCGCTTCACCGCCCCGTTGATGTCAGTGGGCCCCATCGTCTCTTCTGCGGGGCGATAGAAGGCTCGTAGCCTGCGGACAATCTCTGCGATCCGCTCAAAACCTAGCTTCACCATCTCCAGGTCTTCATGCAGGGGATCATCTTCGGCCACCTGCTGGGAGATCACGGACAAGTAGTTGCTGATCCCTTGCAAGGGGTTGTTGATCTCGTGGGCCACGCTGGCCGCCAGGCGACCTGTAGCCGCTAGCTTCTCCGACTGAATGAGCTTCGCCTGGCTGTCCCGCAGATCGCTGTACGCCCTCTGCAGTTCATGGGTGCGCTGCTCTACCATTTCTTCTAGCCGTCCTGAGTACTCCTTCAACGTCTCTTCCGCCCGCTTGCGCTCGGCCAGCTCTTGCTGAGCCACATCATACAGGCGCGCGTTTTCGATGGCGACGGCGGCCTGGTTGGCCAGCGTGGTCAGAGTGAGCTGATCGTCCTGTGAGTAGCTCTCCTCCGAGAGTTTTGACCCTACGGCAAGGATTCCCACCAACTCGCCTTTGGCCTTCAGCGGAATGAAGAACTCCGCCCCCATCCTCTCCAGATCCTCCCTCTCCTTGCCCCATAGGGCCTTGAACTGCGGTGTCACATCCATATCGTGTCTGGTCAGGGCGTTTTCGTGGCTGGACAGCCAACCCACGATGGGATGGTCTTTTCTCAGCCTCAAATCGGGGTTCTGTTCCGGTCCCCTTTGGGCCATCAGGTGGAACTCTCCGTTCTCGCCTCTGAGCAGAATGGCCGCCCCTTTGATGTGCATGGTGGTGGTGCTCTCCCTCAGGAGCATATCCATCAGTTTATCGAAGTCGAGGACGGAGGCCGCCGTGTGGCTGAGCCTTTGGAGCATCAGGCTGGAGTCATATTTCTCCCGGAAGAAGAGCTTGTCAATCCCCAATTGAGCCCTGTCCCGCAGGGGTTGAGCAACCACAGCGGTCATGACCGCCACAAGGAAGGAGACGAGGAGGATCTGAGGTTCTGCGGAGGCGTGAAACAGCCTCATGGCGAGGGAGATAAGGAGGAAATAACCAGCGCCGACGATGGCCGTAGGTATGAAGTAGAGAAGGCCCTTGCGGACCACGACGGCGATGTCCAGGAGCCGATAGCGGAGGATGGCGTAGGCCAGCAGCAAGGCATTGAGTAAGTTAGCGGCATGATCTACTGGGTAATAGCCTAGGACCTCTACCAGATTGCTGAGCGCGCCCAGTAATACGATCACAGCGCCGATTAGCGGATAGCGAATACGGTTGCGCAGCACTGGATCCGAGGCGCGGTGATGAGCACGCACCAGGCACCAAACGGAGAAACTCAAAAAGAAAGGCCCGTAGATTGCCATGGTGTAAGTAGCCGGGCCTGTATCAAAGCTAACCAGCCCTCCCTCTAGCAGGCGAGCACCCGTGACCATGAGCCCTAACGCGTTGGCGGCCTCTAGCCCGAATAAGCTCACTATCCCCACCCACAACCAGCGATCTCGTTTCTCGTCCAAGAACATCTGCACGAAGCCAAAGAAGGCCAAAGGCATGACTATGGCACCACTGCTCATCACCTTATTCCAGAGCAAGATACGATCCGGATCAAGACGCATCATGGCCGACCCGAAGCTCCAGACCGCCATGACCAGCAGGTAGAGGGCGAAAAAACGGTACAGGCGGGAGCGAACGGCGCGGCGAAGCACCGACACCAGCAGGATGGCATAGCTCAACAGCGCCAGCAAAGGGGTAAGGGTGAGAAGCCAAAAACGTACTTCTATCGCTCAATCAGCCTTTCTTTTGATAGTAGGGCACGATTTCCTGACCGCGCTCCACCGTCACTCACTCAACCCGTGGTCTCGATCAAGCGCATAGGAGATGCGCAAACCATGCCTTGGGCATTCGTTACTCACTCAATCTGTGGCCGAGCTCAAGCGCAAGAGATCGGCCATAACGGCATCGGGGGCGTTCATGTGCGGTGGCTTAAGATGGGCCAGGTCGGCGCCAGCCGCTTGCCGCTCACGCATGTAGCGCAGGAAGGTGCCAGGCGACAGCAGCGTCACACGCAGAGGGCGTATCTCCAGGAATCTCGCTAGGTCTTTGTAGAAGGGGTTAAGGGCCTTCAGTTCCTCGTGTACCCGCTGCGCCATCTCCTCGGCGGGCAGGGTCTCTTTAAGCTCGATGTACAGGTGCAGGCTCGCGTGTTCGCCCAGCAGTTCTTTACGTACCGCCCATTCCGCGTAGGGGACGCCGGTGTTCTCAATGGCTTGCCAGACCAGCTTTTCGTCAATCAGGCCCGTAAAGCCGGCCAGGTCAATGAGGTCTGCATCGCGGCCCGCGAAGATCATGCCGGGCAGCTCAATGCCTGCCTCCTCGTCCTGCAAGGATGTGAAACGCACCAGGTCGTGCAGGCGATAGCGCAGGAAAGGACCGCTGTAGAAGTTGCTGATCACCACCTCGTAACGGTCTCCTACCTTCACCTCATCGAGCAGGACGGTCTGCGGGATGTAGCTATTGTCAGCCCGCCAGCGAGCCCACTCCGCTTCGGGAACAAACTCGTAAAAGCAGACATCGGGCAAGAAGTAGAGCCCTTCTTTGCCGCTCCAGGTCTGGATGGCCATGATGGCGGGCGCTTCGGTGCAGCCATAAGACTCGCATGGCTCAACTCCCCAGTACTCAATCACCTTCTGGCGATAGATGGCGGTATCAGTGCCGCCGACGAGCACACCTTTCACTTGCCAGAGGTCCTTGGGTAGTAACGGGCGGCCCGCCAGCCGACTGCGCAGCAACGCCCGCCCCAGACGGAAAAGCACAGCGGGGTGCAACAGCGCTGGGGTGAAGCCAGCCCCACTTGCACCTTTGGCGAATTGCTCGCCGATTTTCACCAACACGGAGCTGATGGAGCCGATGATGTCAATGCCAGTACGCAAGCCCATCTGGAAGCCGGCCTGAATGCGTTCTTGGAAGCTCATCTTCTCCATTTCTTCCACTGATGGAACGTAGCGGAAGTCAAACAACTCAGCCAGACTGAGCGCCCCATAACCACTGATGTAGGGGCGCGCGGCGACGTTGTAGACCCAGACGTCATCGGGTTCCACGCACACCTCTCCACGACGGCGGGTTGTGCCCAGGATCGCCCACGTCAATGCTCCCTCGCCTATCTTGGCGAAGGCACGGGCGGTGAAAGGAGCCCACTTGTAGCGGCCGGAACGGCCCGAGGTATGTGCCCAGGCCACCGGCTTCTCGGCCAGCACGTCCTCCTGCTGCTCGTCCAGGTAGGGCGCGTAATCCTCGTAGGTGGTCAGGCGCACCCGCCGCCGGAACTCCTCCACGTCCTGCGGCGGGTTGTCCCCCATCAGGATGCGCCCCAGCTTCGAGCGGCCCACCAACACCAATTGCTCCTGCAACAGCCGCTCTTGGATGGCCATGAACTCCGGCAGTGTCAGATCGAGGAAGCCACAGAACCTCTGCCACACTTCTTCGTGACGGCCCTGGCGGATCAGATCGCTGACTTTAGTGGTCTTGCTCATGATAGTTTGCCTCCTTCTGTGTTCGTTCTGCGTCCGTTGATGAAACGGGGCTTTGGAGCGTGCGCCAACAGCGGCGCACGCTGGTCAATGTCGGCAGCAGCATCGGCGTCTGCTGCCGATACTCAGCGTAGTCTGAGAACTGGCGGGGTAAAGAGAAGCAGTCTTGAATCGAAACCGCCAGCACATCCAGGCCCAGCCAAATGGGCCCGGCCCATAGCAATAAGCGAGAGCGGCTCACCAGCAGCAGGGCCACGAGCAGCAGCGCGAGCCAGAGCACGCCGGGATGCCGCGTAAGGGCGTAGGTGCCCGTGCGCACCAAGGCGAAGCTGGCGCCTGCCTCCACGTAGGTGCGGCGGAAAGGGATTTCCAGAAACAGCGAATAGACGAGCAATGCTGTGGCCGCGAGCAGCAGCGGCCAGCCCAACCAGGCCAGAGCGGCGGGCAGCGCCAGCTTCGGCTGGGCCAGTGCCACCCGCACCAGCGCATAGCCCATCAGGCCGGCGGAGAGTAAGCCCACGAGTTGCTTGCCCCGCCGCAGACCTGCAAGCGCAGCAACGTCAACTCCCAAGGCAGTGAGGAAACCGAGTGCTCCCAGCAACACGATACCCCAATCACTCATGATCGTCGCTCCCCGATCAGCAAGCTCATTAGATAGTCGTCGCTCACCCGCTTCAACTCTTCCACTGCTCTTCCTTGTTTGCCTTGAGCTACTTCATTGTAGCATTGTCCGCCAAAGAACGCAAACTCACGCCTGGCCCCTCATCCCTCACATCTTCTCTTGACAGTAGGGCAAAAATGTGCTATCATTTCGCAAGTAGACGTTCCCCAGAAGTTCATCAGTTCTCTCGCTTTGGCGCCTCCGGAAGTAGCCAACAATTCGTCCCGAGCGGGGACGTCCCAGACTTCTGGACTCTTACGAAAGGTACTCCCTTGCCCACAGCGTTTCCGGTTGGTGTTCCATTTTTTAGCCTGTAAGTTTAAGCGTCGAAGGGCTCTTCGCCCGCCAGAGCCCTCTGTCAATTGGCGTCGGCTGTTGGAGAAGTGAGATATGAACGTATTGATTATCGGTGGTTACCCACCTATGGAGATCCCTGATCTGGACGAGTTTGGTACTCTCTTGCTGCCTTCAATGATACCGGCTATGTTCAGTAACAAAGACCGCGTTTTCTTTTCCTTGCCGACGTTGGGCTCTGTGGTTGTGGGTACCTATTTGCAACAGCATGGCGTGGAAGTAACGATCAAGGATTTCTATCTGGACGAAGTCAATACCCGTGATGCGGACATCGTGGGCATCTCCTCGACTTTCATGATGGGGATTGACCACGTCAGGGAAGTAGTTAAGACAGTCAAGCAACAGAACCCGGCCGCGACGGTTATCATGGGAGGGCCGCTGAGTTGGTCTATCTCTCCCTCAGAGATCCTGGAGGCGATTCCTGATCTCGACATCATTGTACGACAGGAAGGAGAAGCGACTTTTCTGGAGCTAGTTCAGGCGTTACGAACCGGGGCTACCCTCGACGGCGTACAGGGCATCTTCTTCCGACGAGAGGGGGAGATCGTTGAAACGCCCCCTCGGCCATTCCTGCCCGTGACCGATCTGCTTTCTCCTGATTGGAGCTTGATGGATCTGCGTCTGGGCACATCCCGCATGCGCTTGCTCCCCGTGGAGACAAGCCGGGGCTGTGTGTATAATTGTGCCTATTGTTCGGAAGTGCATTACTGGGACAAACCGGTGCGGTTTAAACCCCTAACAGCAGTGGTCGAAGAGATTCGGCGTAACGTAAAGCAGTGCGGGGTCAGCACCTTTCGCTTCGTCGACTCCTGCTTCTCTGCCCCTCCACAGCGTTGCGCCGAGGTATGCGATGCGATTTACGACGGGTGCATCCGAGAAGGGCTAGATATCAAGTGGAGCTCATACGCACGCGTGAGCAATCTGACTATGGGCCTGCTCGAGAAAATGAAGCGAGCTGGATGCGTCGCTCTGGACATTGGAGCTGAGTCTGGCGATCCACATATGCTACAGCAAATGCACCGACGGGACTATTCGCCACAAGAGATCATCGAAGTCGCGCGCCGAGGCCGGGCTGTTGGTATCCTCATCCACTACAATTTCGTCGTAGGATTCCCCGGCGAAACAGAAGAGACGATCCAAAACACGATCCGGGTGATTGAAGAAGCTCAGCCTGACTCCTATGCTTGTTTTCTGCTCTTCCTGGCACCCAATACTACCCTCCACGAAGAGCGAGAGAAGTTTGCCATCACCGGTGGGGGTCTGAGTTGGCGGCATGCTACGATGACCAGTGAAGAGGCAGGCAGAGCGATGTTTGAGATTTATCGAAGCGTATCTGCCAATCTGTTCCCAGGGGGAGAGTACACCGCTGGTTTCCTGACTTCGCTTGGTTACTCCATTGATGAAATCCGGGAGTTCTTCGCAGCCACCAATCGCATGGCGCGAGGAGCAACTAATCAGGAAACGAGGACTGTTGTGGAGAAGGTAAGCCAAAGCATGAATCCCTTTCTGTAGTAGCGTGATCCCCATCGCTGCTCCTGCGGTCTTCGCAAGCACCGCCCGCAGCAGCGGCAAAGAACCTGCGCCAAGCCTTTCTTTTCCCCCTATCTTTTCGATTGTACGCCTAACTTCCTCCGCTTTCTGTGGGAACATCCTCTCAAGGAAAAACTTCTCCTGCACCCACACGTACAGCACGTCCATGAAGAACCAGACCGGTGCGGCTACAAGCAGCAACCTCGATCTGGAGACCAAAACAAGGGCCAAAAGAAAGAGGGCAAACCAGAGGACGCCTGGATGACGCACCAGAGCATAGGTTCCAGTCTTGACCAGCCTGTCTCCCACCCCATCGGCGGCGTAGGTTTGCCGGATATGCTCCATTTTGCGCCTCCGCCCGCGAAAAAGATTGGCGCTTGAAAGTTACCTGATCGGTAGGTGAAGTAGCTACCTTCATCACTTCGACAGGCTCAGTACAAGCACTTCGACAGCCCTTCGACGGGCTCAGGACAAGGCTCAGTACAGGCTCTTACTCGAACTTGAACCTCTTCTCGGTGAACAGTTTCAAGCAAGTGTCTACCACCTCAGGATCATAAAGAATACCCTTGTTCTGCGAGATCTCCTCCAGGGCCTTGTCTAACCCGTGAGACGGTCGGTAAGGCCGGTGAGAGGCCATAGCTGCAACAACATCAGCCACAGCTAAGATCATTGCCTCCAGCATAATCTCCCCACCCGGTAGCCCTTGAGGGTACCCAGAACCATCCACCCTCTCGTGATGTTGCAGCACGATCTCGGCCACCGGCCATGGAAAATCAACGGTCTTCAATATGTCATAACCAACCTGGGGGTGAGTCTTGATCAGATCGAACTCGATGTCGCCTAGCTGACCAGGCTTGCTGAGAATCTCACTAGGTACACTGACCTTACCGATGTCATGAATGACTCCGGCCATGCGGGTTCCATCAACCTGTTCCTTTGAGAGACCCATCTCTGTAGCTATAGCACGGGCAAGATCGGCCACGCGCCGTTGATGGCCCGCTGTGTAGGGGTCCCTCCTTTCCACTGTCAACGCAATGGCTTGGATGGTTCCCTCTAAGGCCTTTCTCAACTTCTCCAGACTGTCTTGAAGTTCTTCCTCCGCCCGCTTGCGCTCAGTGATCTCTTCCTGGGCTTGCTCATATAACCGGCTATTCTCGACAGCAATGGCGGCATGGTTAGCGAATAACGTCAGCAGTTCCAGGTCAGCCTCCGTGAAGCGGCGGCTTTCCACATCGTGCAGGACGTCGATCACCCCTGTTACCTGGCCCTGCCAGATCATCGGCGCACTAAGTACAGCAGTGAAAGGCTGTTCCTCCTCGTAGGCAGCAGCCCGTCCACTCCAGGCGCGGTAGTCGTCAATGATCAGCGGCTCCCCGGCCTGAGCCACGATGCCAGCCGCCCCCTCACCGTACTTGAGCACCGTCCCGGTGTAATCACGCGGGGTGTTGTAGCTTACCACGCAGCGGACTTCTCCTCGGCCCGGATGGCATAGGTACAGCCCGCCGCCCGGAGCGTTCAGCAGCAGCGCCGCTCGCTCGACGATGGTCTGGAGAAGTGTGGGCAAATCGTGTGGAGTGGTGATGTCGAGCACGGTGGCCTGAAGCGCGGCTAGCTCTTCAGCCCGGCGGCGCAGCATCTCCTTCGCCCGCTTTTGGGTGGTGATGTCGGTGTAGACAGTGACGATCCCGATCAATTCATCCCCCCCCAGGATCGGGGATGCGGCCAGGAGTACATCCACGGGGGAGCCATCTTTCCGATACCGGACAGTCTCCACGGGAGGCAAACCCTTCCCGCTCATGACGATTTGTCTAAACTCGCCCGCCTGTTGAATCGTTTCGGGGTTGGTGACCAGAGGATCAATGTCTCGGCCGATCACCTCCTCCCGTGAATATCCATACAGTCTCTCTGCTCCCGAGTTCCATTCCACGATCCTATGGCGGGCATCCAGGGTGACGATGGCGTCTGGGGCAGCTCCCAGCAACCCTTCGAGATACAGCCGGCGCTCTTCGGTCTCTTCGAAGAGGCGGGCGTTCTCGACGGCAATGGCGGCTTGCTGGGAAATGCCCTGGCACAAGGCTATCTCCTCAGGCGTGAATTCCCGTCGCTGCCGGCCTTCCCATAGCTCGGCGAAACCAACAAGCCGCTCTTTGACTCGCAGCGGGATGTATATTATCGTTTGGGTCCCGTACTCCTGCATATGGGCCCGTTCGGATTCAGGTAGGTCTACGTCGTCTAGCTGAGATATGTAGTGCCGACCTGTCTCCATGGCCTTCAGAAACTCAATGTCATCCTCCATGTAATGATAGCTAACGCCGAGATCGGACACCTGTTCCTGGGCGCAAGCCTCAGGGCCGATATATTCGGCTACTACGGTAAGCATCTTCGTTTCTGGGTCGTGTTGGGAGATATAGGCACTGGTGGCATCTATGGCCCGGCCCATCTGCTCTGCGATATGGGCCAACACCCCAGCTAGATCCAGCGTTGAGGTGATAATGGCTCCAGCTTCTCGCAGAGCGATTTGCTCCTTCAAGTGCCTTCGGGTCTCAGCCTCCGCTCTACGCAGCGTTTCCTCTGCGCGCTTGCGCTCGGTGATGTCGTGCCATATGCTCTGAATGAAGTCTCTCCCACGAATAGAAATAGCCCTGCTGTTTACCTGGATGTCCCGCATCTCACCGCCCTTTGTCCTATGTTTCGTTTCAAAGGTATCGGCCCCCTCCTTGATGATTTTCTCGACGTGCTTCGCGACTTCCTCGGCAGACTCAATGACCTCAAAGTCGGGTATCCTGAGCTTTTTGAATTCCTCGCGGGTATAACCAATGTTCTCGTGCGCTCTGTCGTTGAACTCCACCAGCGCTCCGGTCTCTGCGTCAATGAGCACAATTGAGTCTGCCGCTTGCTCGAAGATAACGCGGTATCGCTCCTCCGACTCCCGCAGCGCCTCCTCCGCCCGCTGGCGCTCCTCTACCAGGCGGACTCTCTCTAGCCCCTTTTCAATCTTCAGCTTCAACTCATCGTCAGGGCAGGGCTTCACCAGGTAGTCGTACGCCCCCTCTTGCAAAGCCTCTATCGCCGATTCCAGAGAGGCATATCCGGTGAGAATCAACACCACTGCCTGGGGCGCGATCTCCCTGGCCTGTCTCAACACCTCCAGTCCGTCTATCCCCGGCATCTTCAGGTCAGCCAGGACCAGATCAAAAGATTCCTGCTTCATCAGATCAATGGCCTCTGAGCCGCTAGCGGCTGTCACCACTCGATACCTATCATTACCCAGGGTTCTGGCCATGCTCTGCAAGGTGAATTCGTCATCGTCCACAACGAGGATTTTTCTCTGCCTTTCCATGTTGCTCTACCTCTCCCGTTGATACGCCGGTAAGCTGATGGTGAAA
>CAYUPJ010000111.1:0-14203 GCA_964446635.1 uncultured Anaerolineae bacterium | reverse complement strand
CGCTTGCCTCCCTGGACTTCCAAGCACAATTCGTCGTTGCCCGAAAGATCGAACGGGTTTTTCGAAACAATTTCCAGGCCAGGGAAGAAGCTTTCTACGATCACCTGGTCACCCATCTGTTCCAGAGCTTGCTGCATCGCTATACGCAGAACTTCATCTACTTTGCCAAGCGTGGCTCGCGCAACCGCCAAGCACCACTACTGCGCGCCATTCAGCGCGGAGTTGAGCGTTTTGAGCAAAAGTGGAGCACTACCGTGACGACGACCTTCAGTGTGCAGGCCCAAACTCCGAAAGGGGAACCCTGTCTGAGTGTGACTGACTACATGAACTGGGCTGTCTATCGGGCCTTTACCACAGGGGAAATGCGATACTACAGGGTCGTTGAAGAAAAAGTCAGCTTACTGGTGGATCTGTACGACACAGCAAAATACCCCCATAATTGGTATAGCCGCAAGAATCCATTTGATATAAACAAAATCACCCCTCTGTAGCTAGGCCCGGTTACCGGACGCACGGCATGCAAAGCCGACTTTCGTCTACAGAGGAGTGAGTATTCTATCTAATTATAGCAGAATTGGATGAAGTTGTCAAACGGGAATAAAAGATGACCGAACAAATGCCGCTTGAGCTTGAAACCAGAAACAAAGAACTCGAAACTGACCAACTCGAAACCCGAAACAAGTATCGGGAACGCCTCCGCCAACACCTGAAAGACCCCGACTTCCGCGCCATCGAAGGCTTCCCCATCGGCGACGACGAGGCCATCCTGGCCCTCTCCGACCCGCCCTACTACACCGCCTGCCCCAACCCCTTCCTACCCGAAATCATCGAGCGCTGGCAGGCCGAGCGTGCTCAACTTCGCAACGAACTGGGCCTACCCGACGACAGCACTGACAATGGCGACTCCCTTCCTCCGCTGGCGGGGGAGGGGCCGGGGGTGGGGGTCTACCACCGCGAGCCCTTCGCCTCCGACGTATCCGAGGGCAAGAACAATCCCATCTACAACGCCCACTCCTACCACACCAAAGTCCCCCACAAAGCGGTGATGCGCTACATCCTGCACTACACCGACCCCGGCGACATCGTCTTCGACGGCTTCTGCGGCACCGGCATGACCGGCGTGGCCGCCCAACTCTGCGGGGACCGCAAGGCCGTGGAGGACCTGGGCTACCGGGTGGACGACGACGGCATCATCTACGCCTCCCCCCTCTCCCAGAGTTTGGGAGAGGGGGGCCGGGGGGGTGAGGGCGCCATCTCCCGCCTGGGCGTCCGCAAGGCCGTCCTGGTGGACCTCTGCCCCGCCGCCACTTTCATCGCCTACAACTACAACACTCCGGTAGACGCGGCGGCCTTCGAGCGGGAGGCCAAGCGTATCTTGCGCGAGGTGGAGGAAGAGTGCGGCTGGATGTACGAGACCTGGCATCCTCACTGTAACCATCCCCAACGGGTGAAGGGTCGTATCAACTACACCGTTTGGAGCGACGTCTTTGTGTGTCCCCAATGTGGTGCGGAAATGATCTTCTGGGATGTAGCGGTGGACAAGGAAGCGGGGAAGGTGCGTGAAACCTGGGAATGTCCCAACTGCCGCGTGTTGTTGGCCAAAAGCCTCCGTAAGAGCAGCGGAGCCCAACGTGTGGAGCGCGCTTGGGAGACAGTGTACGACCGCTCCCTGGGCCGGACCATACGCCGGTCGAAGCAAGTGCCGGTACTTGTCAATTACTCTATCGGCAAAAAGCGTTACGAGAAGGCTCCCGACGCCGACGACTTAACTCTCATCCGCCGCATTGAGGGAAGTGACATACCCTCCTGGTTTCCCACAGACCGGATACCGGAGGGTGACAAAACCGGCGACCCTTTCAACATCGGCATCACGCACGTCCACCACTTTTACACCCGGCGCAACCTGTGGGTACTGGCGGCGCTATGGAGCAGAGTTCGTTCCAACTTATGGTGGCAACATGTTTTCACAGGAGTACTTCTGGGTCTCTCCAAACTGCAACGCTTCAAACCAGGAACTACCTTTCCCAATATGGTTTTGACTGGCACATTGTACGTTGGCTCCATGATGCGCGAATGGAACGCGATACAGTGGTTCGGTGGAAAAATCAGGGGATTGAGGCGCTCTTTGGTGAAGAAAGCAGGTTTGCGTAATGACACGATGATTGGCACGCATTCGGCTACTGACTTTCGGCTTTTGCCAGAGCCATGCATCGACTACATCTTCGTAGACCCCCCTTTTGGCGGCAACCTCATGTACTCTGAACTCAACTTTCTCTGGGAAGCCTGGCTACGGGTCTTTACCAATAACAAGCCAGAGGCAGTGGTCAACAAGGTGCAACACAAGAGGCTAATGGAGTATCAGCACATCATGAAGCGTTGCTTCCACGAGTTCTACCGCGTCCTCAAGCCGGGCCGGTGGATGACTATCGAGTTTCACAACTCTCAGAATCGCGTCTGGAATGCTATTCAGGAGGCCTTGCTCCGTGCTGGCTTCGTCGTCGCCGACGTGCGCACTTTCGACAAGAAACAGGGTACCTTCAACCAATTCACAGCTACCGGTGCCGTCAAGCAGGACCTCATCATCTCCGCCTACAAACCGCGCACCGGCTTCGAGCGCCGTTTCCTGGAGCAGGCTGGCACCGCTGAGGGAGCCTGGGACTTCGTGCGCCAGCACCTGGGCCAACTCCCTGTTGTGGTGGAGCGGGATGGCTCGCTGGAAGTCGTTGCCGAACGCCAGGCGTATCTCCTTTTCGACCGCATGGTTGCTTTCCACATTCAGCGCGGCGCCACTGTACCCCTCTCCGCCGCCGAGTTCTACGCCGGCCTTCGGGAGCGCTTCGTCGAGCGGGACGGCATGTTCTTCCTGCCCGACCAGGTGCCCGAATACGACCGCGCCCGCCTGCAGGCGGCTGAGGTGGCCCAACTCACCCTCTTCGTCAGCGACGAGAAAAGCAGCATCCAATGGCTGCGGCAACAGTTGGACTCCAGCACGGGCGGCTATCCCCAGACCTACCAGGAGATCCAGCCCCAGTTCCTGCGGCAACTCCACCAGGCCCGCCACGAGGCCCTGCCCGAACTGAGCGAGATCCTGGAACAGAGCTTTTTGCAGGACCAGGCGGGCCGCTGGTACGTGCCTGATCCCAATCGGGCCAGCGATCTGGAGAAGCTGCGCCAGCGCGCCCTGTTGCGCGAGTTCGCCCAGTACGTAGAGGGGCGTGGCCGCCTGCGCCAGTTCCGCACCGAGGCCGTGCGGGCGGGCTTCGCCGACGGTTGGCACCGCCGTGACTACGCCACCATTGTAAAGGTGGCCGAACGTCTGCCTGAAGCGGTGCTTCAGGAGGACCCGGACCTGTTGATGTATTACGACAACGCTACATTACGAGTGGAGTAATGATGAACCTCAAGGAACTTGAAGACCAGGTGCGCGCCCTGATGGCTCAGGGCCGGAAAGTTGAAGCGGTCAAGCGAGTGCTAGAGACGACGGGCTGGGGGCTTAAGGAGTCCAAAGACTACGTGGATGCCCTCGCTCGTTCCGCGCTGCCTGTTATGAGCCCCGAGGATGAGGCGGCATTGGAGCAGGAGGCCAGGGCGTTGATCCAGCAAGAAAGGTCCGTCGAAGCCATCAAACTGGTGCGAGGATGGACCAGCTGGGGCTTGGGGGAATGTAAGGCTTACGTGAACGCGCTCATCAAGGGCAACCAGAGCGACGTCCCCCTTGACTGGGTGTCCATCGCCTCCAGTGTGGGCGATCTGGTAGCCCTGGGCAGGCACGGTGATGCCATCGAATGGGTTATGAATCAGACCAAAATGAGCGCACGAGAAGCGCAGGACTATGTGGACTTCATAGCCCGATCGGCGCGGTTCCCGTCCGATAGCCGGGATCTGCCCGCCCAAGCCATCTCCCAGGTTCGTGATCTATTGTCCCAAGACCGCAGAATTCAGGCCATCAAACTTGTGCGTGTTCTGACACGCTGGGGGCTGCGTGAGTCCAAAGATTACGTAGATTCTCTGATGCCACGGTAAGGAGAACCAAAGTGCAGGCCGTTGCCCTCGCCCATTTCCCTCCCCATACCCACCCCCTCACCCTGGTCAGCGATCCCGACGGTGTGCTGGCCGACGAGGCGGTGCTGACCACGTTGGTCGAGCGCGGTTTCACCCTGGTCAACGAACCCGACCCCCTCCGCCTGCGCCAGCGGGTGGAGCAGGTGCGCCCCTTCAGAACCGATCGGCCTTTGATCGTCGTCACCACTGGCTCGCTAAACGAACTCCCCTACGACCTTTGGCAACCAGGCCACCACGTCACCCTGGCCCTGCACACCTTCTTTCCCAACCTGGCCTACCCGGTGGTGCGCACGCTCACGCCGGCCCAGCGCTGGCGGCTGAGCCAGACACCTCCGCCCCCGCGCCGTCTGGGCCGGCGAGGCACGGTTGTGTTCTTGCTACGTCACGTCTTCGCCGCTGACTTTGACCCACTGCGGCAGCCAGCCTGGCTCGTGGCCTGGCTTGATCAGTACCACCAGCAAACCGATCCCATGCCTTCCGTGCTGGCCGATAGCCTGCTGGCACAACTGTGGAAGGTCCCTGCCTACGCCGACTGGCCCCTGGACGAGTTGCTGGAAAGCCGAGATGCCTTCACCACATTCGTGCGCGAGCAGTGGCGCGCCTACGTGCAACAGCAGACCGGGCAGCTCTTGGGCGAGGAGCCGGTGCGCTATCTGCTCAGCTTTGAAGCCGATCACCGGTTACAGGATGCCCTGTCCGGACTGGTGCGCAGTGGTACACTTGAGCCTCTCAACGTGGATCGGCTTGATCGCTTACCGGCCTGGGCCCGTCCCGCCGTCTTGGCCTCGGATGAGGATCGCCGGCCCCGTCGCGCGACCGAACTATTGAGTATCTTGACCGAGCAGTTAGATACGTCCCTGCCAGACGCACGCTGGGAGCAGTGGCAGGCAGTCGCTCGCGCCTGGGCCGAACTCACTGCTTTGCGTTACGACCCTGACATACCCCTGAGTTCAGTGCAACGGAAAAAATATCAGCAGTTGCAGAGCAAGCTGGATGTCGCTTTTCTGACCTGGCTACGCCAGCGCTATGCTCCCCTGGGAAGCCAGCGCTTGCCCACACCCCACCACGTCCACCACGTGCCACACTACATTGCCTATCAGCGCCGGCAGGGCAAGGCTAATCGTGTGGGCCTGCTAATCCTGGACTGCCTGGCCTTGGCCGACTGGATCCTGATTAGCTCAGTGTGGCGTGCTCGTCATCCGGACTGGCACTTCGAAGAACACCTCCTATTGGCTCAAGTTCCCACCATCACCGCCATATCCCGACAAGCTCTGGTCAGCGGCCTACGCCCGGCCGACTTCGCTGCTACATTGGACAGCAACCGGGCTGAGCCAGGACAGTGGGCTACCTTTTGGGCAGGAGAGGGCCTGCGGGCAGATGCTTGCCCCCACATCCACCTGACGCTTGACCGGGACGAACCACCGGTGGAAGCGGACAGCGCACGCACCTGTGCTCTGTGCCTGATCGTCAACAAGATAGATGATATGGTGCACGATGCTACTCTGGGAAGTAGGGACTTTCAGGCATCGTTGTGTGTCTGGCTGGAGGAGTATAGTAGGCAAGTAGAGGAAGTGATAGCAGGTCTATTGGCGCGAGGCTTCGCCGTCTACCTGACCAGCGACCATGGCCACGTCGAAGCACGTGGTTTGGGGCAGCCTTCCGAGGGACTCACGGTAGACACCCGTGGCAAACGGGCTCGCATCTACAGCGATTGGCGTGCCGCCGTGAATGTGCAACAGGGCTTTTCCGAGACCATCCTGTGGGGCCAAGACGGGCTGCTTCCCGACGATGTCTGGGTTCTGATGCCCAAAGAGCGCAGCGCCTTTGTCACCGTCAATGAGATCGTTGTCGCCCATGGCGGTCCCACCCTGGACGAGATGGTGGTACCTCTGGTAACAATAACCGTGTGAGAGTGAAATGATCAACAAAGGGATTGGCTTCAACCGCACCATCTACCTTGCCTGGCTCGATGCCACCGCCGCCTTCTGCGCCGAGACCAACGACCCGTCCGAGATCCGCGAGCGACTGGAGCCGGTAGTCGGCCAGCATCTCAAGGGAGTTGATGCCCAGCGCAAGACAATAGACGTTCTGATCAACATCTGGCTCAGGAGTGCTGATGTAGCTCCAGACCTGCGTGCTGAGGCGGTGTCTTGGTTTCAGACCACGCCTGTCACTGAAGATCGCCTGTGGCTGCACTATGGTCTGACGCTAGTGTATTACCCTTTCTTCCGTAAATGCACCGCCGCCATCGGGCAGTTCAGCCGCTATGAACACACTATCACAAACCGGATGGTCAAGCAGCGGCTGGTGGCCGAACGAGGACACCTGGGCTCCCTTGACAGATCCGCACAGCGGGTCGTCGCCTCTCTGCGCAATTGGGGCATCTTGACCGAATCGGATCAGCGCTATGCCTACGTACCGCAGCGCCAAGCCTTTTTCGCCAGCAGCGCCGCCCTGGAAGCCTGGCTGCTGGCCTGTGCCTTGCAGGCCCACCCCGCCGAAGAACTCCCCTTTGCTGACCTGCTGCACTTGCCAGAGCTCTTCCCCTTCCGCTTCGCTCTAACCGTGGACCATCTGCGTGCCCATCCCTGGTTCGAGGTACAACGTCAAGGTGCTGGCTGGGACATGGTTAGGGTTGTGTCGGCGTCAATGAGATCGGAGGCAACAGGGTTTTCCCCCAGTCGTGTTGTCAACACATAATCTGCAAAGGGCTAAAAGAGAAAAAGCTGCTTGCGTCAACCGCACGAGTGGCGATCGAGTGTGGCGCAGCCTGGCCGAACTGACCCATAGCGCACTGGCGCCAACTACAAAGCCACTGTTGTAAGAACATGAGTTTATGGTTGGAAGAAGTTGTTTGAGAAAGGAAGGATAGCAATTATGGCAACTAAAGCAGTTACTGCTGAGGCTTTCTGGATGGCCTTTCAGGCGCTTTCTACACCGGAACAGAGGGCTGTCGTAGAGCGTTTGCTTCAGGACAGAGATTTCAGGGAAGATCTCATAGACATCGCGCTCATCCAGAAACGGCGTGCCGAGCCTTCCCGCCCCCTGCGTGAATACCTGGCTGAGCGTCAACACAGGGACCGTCCATGAACTATACGGTTCACCTGAAACGGTCAGCGGAGAAAGAACTCGATGATCTTCCTGACCCTGTCCACAATCGAATCGTGGAACGTCTCCTGGCGCTGGAACAGAATCCCCGGCCTCGAGGAGTCAAGAAGCTCAAAGGCCGGGCAGAAGAATACCGCCTGCGCGTGGGGGACTATCGCATCCTGTACGTTGTGGACGACGCTGCTCAAGTGGTCGAAATCATAGCCATCAGTCACCGTCGAGAAGCCTACTGATGGAGAGGCTGACCACCCCCTAGAACCAAGCTCCCGTCATAGGAGGACAAGAGGCATGGACAAGAAGAGCCTGCGTTCGGGATACAACTTCGTGGAGCGCAACCTGCTGGGCAACAAGATCGAGGACATTGAGGAAACCATCAGCATCGTCGCCTTCCTGCGGCTGTTGCCGCACGGCGAAACGCCTCCTCGTCAGGTGAAGGTGGACGGGCTGGACCGCCTCCTGCTGCGGATGCAAGACCGCCATTCCACCCGCTTCCTGCGTCGCCTCCTCTCCGATGCCAGTGATACCCTCATGCAAAGCGGGGCTGTTGTCCTCTTCCCCGTGGTCAAGATAGGCCAGAACCTGCACCCCAAACTCGTGGTGGACGGCAAGGACGTGCAGTTCTACCACATCTTCAGCAAAGGGTTAAAGCAAGAAGACGTAGGGTACTTCCGCTGCCCCTTCACGATTTCCTAAACGAATTGGTCACCTGACCAAGAAAAAGATTGGACACCTGTCCAATGCCAAAATCCCCCAGATGGCCGATGCGTCTGGCGGGTTTTTGTTGTATAATTGGGTACAGATAGCTCTGAGGTGGATGATCTAACCAAAACGCGAAGGGACCCGTCCTGAGCTTGTCGAAGGAGGACATGATGACTGACACAGCGATTCGTATCGAGAACCTCACCCGTGATTTCAAGACGGTGAGGGCCGTGGACGGCCTCTCTCTGGAGGTGCCAGCCGGCATCATCTTCGGCTTCCTGGGACCGAATGGCGCCGGCAAGACCACCACCATCAACCTGCTGCTGGGCCTGCTGGAGCCCACCAGTGGACGGGCCGAGGTGCTGGGCTTCGATACCCGCACCCAGGCCGACGAGGTCCGCACCCGCACGGGCGCCCTGCTGGAGCACTCCGGCATCTACGAGCAACTGACCGCCGAGGACAACCTGGAGTTCTATGGACGAGTCTGGCGCATGGCAGCGACCGAACGGCAAGCTCGAATTCAGGAACTCCTCACCCACATGGGACTGTGGGAGCGCCGCAAGGAGCGGGCCGGGATGTGGAGCAAAGGCATGAAGCAGAAACTGGCCCTGGCCCGGACCATGCTTCACCGACCGCCCCTGGTCCTGCTGGATGAGCCCACGGCTGGCCTCGACGTGGTTTCTGCCGTGGCAGTGCGCGAAGATCTGGAAAGCCTGACCGCTCGCGAGGGGGTGACGGTCTTTCTAACCACCCACAACATGGCCGAAGCCGAGAAGTTGTGCAGCCGAGTGGCGGTGATCCGTGAGGGGAAGCTGGTGGCGCTTGGCCATCCCGATCAGTTGCGAGCCCGAGCCGGCGGCCCCCGCGTGGAGATTGTCGGGCGCGGCTTCAGCGAGAATGTGCTGAATCTGTTGCGAGGGCGACCAGAGGTGGTTGCCGCTGGACTAGAGAACCAACACCTGGCCATTGACCTGCGCGAAGAGGCAGACACTGCGCCGTTGGTCAGTCTGTTAGTGGGGGCGGGTGTCCAGGTGGCAGAGGTCCGCCGGGGCAAAGCCAGCCTGGAAGAAGTGTTCTTAACCCTGATGGAGGAAGAGAGATGAAAGACGATATTCTGACCGTGATCTGGAAAGAACGTAAGGGCCTGTTTCGCGTTCGAGGCCGTCGTGCCCAGGCCCTGCTAGCCATGTTCAGCCCGGTTATGCTGGCCATCTACTTACCATTGCAAGAGGGAGCGCGTTGGGTGGGAAGCCCGCTGTCCTTATTACTGGCCTTTGTCGCCCCGCTGATTCTGGTGGGAATCTCCATCCCCGACTCCTTTGCCGGCGAACGAGAGCGCCACACCCTGCCGACGCTGCTGGCCAGCCGCCTGTCCGACCGGGCCATCCTGTTCGGCAAGATCATCACCTCCATAGCCTTTGGCTGGAGCGTTACGTTGATACTCCTACTGATCAGCTTGGTCACAGCGAGCGTCGCCAACTGGGACGGCCACATCCTGTTCTACAAGCCGTCCATTCTCCTGGCTGACCTGGCCTTCAGCTTCCTGGTCGCGATGCTCACCGCTGGGGCAGGGGTGCTGTTCTCCCTGCGGGCGGCGACGGTACAGGAAGCCCAGCAGACCCTGATGGCTGTCCTCCTGATCCCTCCCATGATCCTCCAGTTCGTGGTGTTCGCGGTCCTGGGATCGGTATCTGGAAGGGCACGCCTCAACCAAGTGTTGGGAGCGCTCAGCTTCGAGCAGATCATCCTCATCATCGTGGCCGTTCTGCTGGCGTTAGATGCGGGCTTGCTTTTGGCAGCCATGGCCCGCTTCAAACGAGCGCGGTTGATTCTGAGCTAAGCACGGCCATGGTGACGGCGATGCCCACAACACCGCCGAGAGAACGAGCCCGATGGCTGTCTAAACGCCAATAGGCAGATTAGGCAGAAGAATTGCAGCCCCATAACGAGGCCGCTTTTCTCCTACGGTTATGCTTGGACAAAAAGGAAATGTTATGAGCACTGAATCGATTTTTCGTGCAGCCTTCTGGGTTCTGCTGGGTGGTCTGTGCGCGATGCGTTTCTTTCTCATGCGTCGGGTACGCCCATCCGGGGAACGCCGTATGCCTGACCGAGAATCCATTGGGCGCGAGGGGCGAGGGCTGTTTGTAGGTCGGATGGTGGTCCTCATTTTCCTGGCGGCCATTTTGGTGCTATATGGCCTCGACTCGCCGTGGCTGCAGGCGCTTTCGATCCCTTTGCCGGATGGGTTGCGCTGGGCGGGATTTGGCCTGGGACTTGTAGGCCTGGGGCTGTGGACTTGGACGCAGGCTGTGTTGGGAGAAGAATACTCGCCCCAACTACAGTTACGTGATCAGCATCGTCTGGTGACCAATCGCGATTTTATCCAAAGTCCAATAATGAGTTGGGTGGCACGAAGTTTTAGACAAATGCGTTGGGGCATCCTAACGAGATTCACGTTTGGAAAGGCAGAATAATGTGTTCAGTCCACGTTTGTTGTCAAGTCTTGTTCTCTTGATTTTACTGCTTGCAGGTTGCACACAGTCACCGGAATCTTGCCCGTCATATGCCCCTTTTGACCTGGCTGGAGCTGACACCTTCCCCACAGATAACAGCGTTCCCTTTCAATTTCCTTTGGATGATTACGATCCCCGAACCTCAACACTCACTACATCCTTCGGAGCATTCGGCAGGTATGACCCGGAGTTTGTGCAAGAGTACCATGCAGCCGAAGATTCCTATCAACCAGCCGGCACCCCTGTCTATGCCATGGCTGATGGCCGCGTCAGTTTTTCAGGGCCGATGGGCGGTTATGGATGGCTGGTCATCATTGACCATCCCCAGGCAAACCTGTATTCACTATACGGGCACCTCAGTCCCAGCCGGTGGCGGATCGAGTCGGGAACGGTGGAGAAGGGGGAATTGATCGCCTATTTAGGCGATTCAGATGAAAACGGCGGCAGTTCGGAGCATCCACTGGTGACACATCTCCACTTTGGGATACGCGCCGGTCAGCGGGCCGATTACCCTGGAAGAGGCGAGTGGCGCTGGCAGGCCGGTTGGATTAAACCTTGTCCCCAGAGCCTGGGTTGGCTGCAACCCTCGGTAGTCATCACCAGCCAGGATATTCCTGTTGGAGGGTTCCCAGAACCAGCACCGGGGTTCCTGGATCTTTGGGGAGGTGAACTGCTCATTACTGGTATTTACACGATTGGCGGGGTGGGCATGCTTTTCCTTGCGATCAGGAAGAATAAACCTTTCTTTTTGGTCTTTCCTGGCGTCATCTTGATCGCAGCCGGGGTCGTCTTTCACAGCAATGGAATGGTGAGGACTTTTACGCTACCCGCGATTGGCATACTATTGGTGGTATTTGGGATCTTTCGGTACATCCGGCGATCCATCCCAAAGCCGCTTGACCAATCATAGCAAACTCACTGCTGGATGGGAGTGTGCTACGAGTAGTTTTATTCAGGATAGTGAACTTGCCGCCCAACAAGCGGTTCCAGCCGACCGCCTTCGGCGCGAGCGTGCGTGGCGCGTCTTGCTAGCAATCGCTATAGTTTTCGGAACGAGTCATACCATAGACGGCGGCGGCTGAACCGCAGGCCGTTAGGCACCATAAAACAGACCAGGAGGGTGAGATGGGGACGTGGTCGAAGCTACAGAGAATCCAGGGGAAGATGGATGCACTGACGAAGAAGTGGTGGTTGTATCTCGTACTACTGCTGCTGTTCTTCATTCCTTCACAAGCGTCGAGGGATTTCGATCCGCGGGAGTCGATGGATCTGATAGGTCAAGTGCTCTCAAACCCTTTGATCTATGCATTCCCTGTTCTAATGCCGATGGCGAAGGCAATCCCAGCGGTGCTGATTGGTGGGGTGATGGTTTTCGGCAATCGGATGAGGCGCGCATTCAACGTGTACGTGGCCCTGTTGTACATAGCACTGGCGATCTTTCAGACAACGGCAATCACAGACAGGTATGGGCTAGTGGTCATCACGGGGAATCTCGCTCTCGTCCTGGTGGTGGGGATAGTGTGGGTATGGGAAGTGATGGTGGAGAGGAATGATTTTGCGCCCCGCAAGCGAAAGTTGTGGAAGTGGTGGGTGGCGCCCGTGGCAGCAGCGGCGCTGCTGGCTCCCGTGAATGCGAGTACGATGACACCCGATTTCAATCTGGTCCGGTTGCTGAGCAATGAAGCTGGTCTGACCTATTGTATGATGACACCGGTAGTGCTGGCAGTGTTGACGTTGTTTCATCCCACGGTCAACCGCGCAGTTCTCAGAGTGTCAAGCTTTGCGGGGATGCTTCTCGGCGCGGTCAACATGATCGTATGGTTTGGAGTTGAGCGGTGGGGATGGTGGATGGGCGTGATGCATATACCGCTGGTAGTGATATCAATCTATGGATTTGTGCTGGGACACCTTGGGGCAGGTGAGGCGTCAAGGACGGCCCCGGCGCCGTCAGAGGGATGATGGTGCCTAACATCTCGCTGGAGCCGACGCGGCTTCGCAGCTGCCCAGGTGATCAGGTCAGCGATGGTGTTTGTAGCTGAGGACGATGGAGAGGTTGTGGGCGTACTGAGGGGGAGAAAGGACAGACTGGCAAGCCTGTTTGTCAGATGAGACTATCATATAACAACTCACTGCGGAGGTAATAGTCATGAAACTCAATTTTGCTCTTGGGCATAGGCGATTCCACTTCAAGAACAGCTACCTTTCAATCCTGCTATTCTTCTTCCTGCTCACTGCTTGTACTAGCCGTGCGCCATCACCTACCCCTACTGCTATCCCTACCCCTACTCTCACTCCTGCCTCTACTCTTGCGCCTACGCCCGCCAGATCGAGCCTCTGGACAGAGAAAGAGATCACCTTCACCAGTGGCCCGGATGAGTTGTTCGGGATCCTGACCCTGCCTACCAGCACTGGGCCTTACCCGGCGATTGTGATCGTCTCCGGATCGGAGAACCCTTATACGGGGCTTCGCGACGGTGCGTCTAGCCAGTTGCACGTCGTCCATGCCCGCACACTCGTGCTCGATGGATTCGCCGTGCTCAGGTATGACCCTCCGGGGGTTGGCCGGTCAACAGGCGATCATAGAGTCAAATCCCTGGACAAACGGGCAGAGGAGGCAATTGCTGCTGTCAAGTACCTGCAGACTCACGCGGACATCCAACCAGACCGGATCGGCCTGTGGGCTGATAGCCAAGGGGGCTGGGTCATCAGCATGGCGGCCGCCGAAGCCCCGCAAGAGGTCGCCTTCATCATCTCGGTGTCCGGTTCCGGGGTTTCGGTCGCCGAAGTGCAGGTCTACGGCGTCGAAGCCCAGACGCGGGCGACAGGGGTCTCCGAGGAAGACATCACCAAGGCGGTCCTATTCTCTCGACTGCTGATCGATTGGCAACTTTCCAACCCGATCTACCGGGAAGTCAATGAGGCCGATGCGCAACGCCTTGGTGATGGCCCCTGGAACAATTTCATTCAGCTAGTCTACGAACCGGGATCGATCACTCCGACGGAGGGGCTTCAGGCAGGGATCAAGATCCTGGAATCAATTCAGGATGAGCCCTGGGCGAAGTCCCTGTATTTGAGAACCCTGGTGCTTCCACAGCTAAGAAGCATCTCGCCCGATCAATTGCAGGCCCTGAAGGCAGCCGCCGATCAGTCTTTGTTGGTTGATCCGAAGGATTTTCTGCCCAAGGTACACTGCCCGGTATTGGCGTTCTTCGGTGAGGACGATCAGAACCTGCCTGCGAAGAAGAGCGCCGCTCTGTATGAGCAGTACCTGGGGGAGGCCGGGAACGACAATTACAAGATAGTCATGTTCCCCGGAGCGGATCATTCGCTCAACGGGCTGATGCCGGCATACTGGGAAACGCTATCTAATTGGTTGGAGCAGCTATTCAAGAAATGAAGGGAAAATGCGATCAAATGCCCAAGGGGGAAAGAAGCCGGAGAAAAGTTGTACGAACTGCTGGTCAGGCCCTTCAACGTGGGGCGCTTCTTCTTTGGCATGAGGCCCAGGGAGCGGCCGGCCGAAGAACCGCGCCTGAGAGATTGGCCTGATATCGCTTTCCGTGATTCCAGCGACGTTCAGCGGGAAAGCCGCCGCGCAGGTTATGCGGGTGCCATTAACGTTTTGTCTAAACTCAAGATAGGAGGTGTGAAAATGAAATACAGAGTTCACCGATTCAATATCAGGATGACAGCGGACCAGACCAAACTGGAACAATTCCTGAATAGCCTGGAGGGCGAAGTGGTGGCCATAATCCCGAACGTTGCTCCCGTCCTCTTCAGCTTGCACGCCCATGTGGACTTCCTGCTCATCGTGGAGA
>CAYUPJ010000110.1:0-14296 GCA_964446635.1 uncultured Anaerolineae bacterium | reverse complement strand
GTTGATGTCCAGGCTTTGCCGGTACAAGCGCCGCGCCTCGTCATACTCCCCCGTGGCCTGGGCCAGCACCCCCAACTGGTGGTAGATGGTGGCTACAGTCTCGCGTTCGCCCAGTTCCTCAAAGATGGCCAGCACGCGCTGGTATTCCCGTCGGGCGGTTTCCAGGTCGCCAGTCTTCCGCATCAGTTCGGCCAGGTTGCCGGCAAATGCCGCCGTGTCGCGCTGGTGGCCCTCGGCCTCGGCGGCACGGACGGCCTGCTCCAGCCGGGCGCGATACTCACCCCAGTAGCCGCGCACGTCCAGGTACTCGTCAAGCGCCCACATGAAGCGGCGTACCTGCTCCCACTGCTGCTCCCGGTAGGCGCGGTCCATGGCGGCCAGGAGGTTGGGCCGCTCAGCTTCCAGGGCGTCGTAGTCGGCGGCGGTGGGCTGGCGGTGCGCCTCGGCGTAGGCCAGGTAGTGGGCGGTGTGGGCCGCGCGGGCCGCCGGACCCTCGCCGGACTCGTCCAGCAGCGCGGCGGCGTAGTCGCGCAGCAGGGGGTGCAGGCTGTAGCGCACTCTCTCCCCCTCTCCTCCCCCCTCCCAACGCGCCAGGGACAGCGCCACCAGCGCGTCCAGCCCCGCCTCGGTCGGCCCCACCTCCCACCCCAGGACGGCGGCCACATGCCCGGCGGCGAAAGGCGCGGGGGCAAAGACGCCCAGGGCTCGGAACAGCCTCTGCCCCTCGGCGTCCAGCGCGTCGTAGCTCAACGAGAAGCAGGCCACCAGCCCGCGCTGCCCCTTGAGTCGCAGCGCCTCGGCGGCGCGGGCTTCTACCTGCGCGCACAGGCTCGCCAACTGCCAGCCGGGCTTGCGGGCGCGCAGCGCAGCCAGCTTCCCGGCCATCTCCAGCGCCAGCGGCAGGCAGCCCACCCGCTCGGCCAGGCGGCGGGCGGCGTCCGGCTCCCGCTCCACGGCCGGGCCGGCCAGGGCAGCCAGCAACTCCAGCGCCTTCTCCAGCGGCAGCACGTCCAGGCGGCGCACCGTCGCGCCCAGGGCCAGCGCCAGCTCCTCGTCGCGCATGGTGAGCAGCAGCGGCACGCCGGGGGGACGGGCCGACTGGAGAGCCCGCGCCCCGTCGAGCCAGCCCCCGCGCACGTCGTCGAGCACCACCAGCAGCCGGCCCTGCTCCTTGACCCGTCCGGCCAGTATCCCACGCACTGCCTGGGCGCGGGCCTGGGGATCGGGCAGGGCGCTCACGTCGTGGCCGCACAGCCGCGCCCAGGCGGCCAGCACCGGCAGCGGGTCGCCCCCGTTGGCCGGCAGGTCGGCCCAGAAGACGCCGCCGGGAAACGTGCCGTTCAGTTGGGCCGCCAGTTGAGCCGCCAGCGCCGTCTTGCCGATGCCGCCCATGCCTTGCAGGGCGGTGATGGCCTGGGGGGTGTCGCCGCTGGTCAGGGCCTGAGCCAGGGCGGCCAGCTCGTCGTGGCGGCCGGTGAAGTAGGCCGGTGGCGCGGGGGCGGTGGCGCGGGTGGGAGCGGGTGGGGCAATGACATAGCTCCTCTCCCGCAATTGCGCCAGCAGGTCCTGGTTCAACGCGCTCAGGTCACGAACCGCTGCCAGCAACGCCTGGGCTTCCTCGTGCGGAAACTCTCCCTGGGCCGCCTTTTCCAGCCGTGGGGCCAGGTACTCATCAAACAGCCAACGGTGCACGTCGGCCGTCACCTTTGCCGCCAGGTTGTCCGGGCTAGTGAAAGTGGTAATGGTGTGGCGTTGGCACAATTCAGCCTTTAGCTCCGCCAGCCGGGTCGCTTTGGCCGGATCCTGTTCCTGCCACTTACCGGCGATTCGGTCTTTGTCCTTGAAGTAGATGAGACAATACAGGCCCAACTCCTGCGCACGCCGATATTCGGCCTCGGTGATGCCAGAGCCGTAGCGCCCGCCGAAGATGCCCACGTAAACCTGGCATCGGTCCACCTCGTCTAGTGACGTCCGCCGGGTATCCTCATCCCGGCTGCCGAAGTACTCCATGCCGACGAACTTCGTCTCCCGCAGCCGTTGCAGGGCGGATTCCACCGCCCCCTGCTCCGACTGCAGGTCCAGCCAGGTGGAACTGACGAAAACGTTTACCAGAGAAGCCATCATCTCTTCCTCTCCTGGGGGATCACTCAACCCATGCACCTACACCAGCGCCTCAACATCCGCGCGTCCCCTGAACCGCTGACCCCGCTGAAACCTGTGAGTTCGCTGAGGTTGCTTCAGGAAGGCATTGATCTCAGGAGCAAGCTCCTGGCGCGTATCGCAAAAAGCGCTTCTCACAATGACACACGACGCTGTCCCTCGGTCTCGCCCCCAAACTGAAACACACCTTCTGCACCCTGGCGTTTGACAATCGCTCCGACATCGTTTATACTTTCAAGTGAGAATCTGTCCTTCACCGATGGTTTTGGAAAGGAGATTGCCATGGCTCAGACCGTGACCCTCCAATTGCCAGATGAGACGCTACAACACTATCGCCGAGGTGCAGCCGTAGCCCGTAAGGCCTTGGAAGAGTTTCTCGCGGAGCGCCTGATGGAAGCTGTCCCCCCGTTGGCTGGCGATCTGCCGTCTCCCCTGCGCGAAGAAGTGAAGGCGCTGGAGAATCTTGACGACGAAGCCCTGTGGGGAGTCGCACAGAGCCAGTTGCCACCCGCCCGCCAGCGCCTGTATACTCGCCTGCTGGCCAAGAACAGCGCAGGGACCATCACGGCCCACGAGGGAGAAACGCTGCACGCTCTCGGCGAAGAGGCCCGCCGTCTGACGCTGAAAAAGGCTCACGCTTACATGCTGTTGAAATGGCGTGGGCATCACATTCCCTCGCGAGAAGAGTTGAAAAAATCCGAATGACCAGAACGCGCATCTCCCGATCTCTGCGCCAGCGCGTGGTGGCCGAATTCTGTGATCAGTGTGCCTATTGTCACACCCTCACTTCCATTACGGGAGCGCGTCTGGTGATAGATCATATCGTCCCCGAAGCAGCCGGTGGGCAGACGGTGTGGGAAAACCTATGCCTGGCCTGCCATTCTTGCAATGAGTTCAAGGGTGCGCAGGTTGAGGCCCAGGACCCCTTGACAGGCGAAAGCGTGCCGCTGTTCCATCCACACAGACAGCAATGGAGCGAGCACTTCTACTGGAGCCAGGATGGCAGCGAAATCATCGGCCTGACCCCTGTGGGACGGGCTACTGTGGCTGCTCTGAACATGAATCACCCCGACATCGTAGAAGCCCGTCGCCGCTGGGCAAAGGTCGGCTGGCATCCCCCACAAGAGGACGTCCTCTGATCTCTCTGCGCCCTCTGGCTCCCCTGCTCCTCCGCCCCTCTGCGCCAGGTACATTCGCTTATCTGCTCCCATCCGTTGCCTCCCATACAACTCAACCACCAGCGCGTCAATCTCGCTCTACAGTGTTCATAGCTCCTAGTGTGGCTATGTTGGCCAGTGCATACTGATGTAGTCGTGAGCAGCTTGCATGTCGAGTGGCTGGGTTGTGTTGCCAACCCGAACGTAGAACTCCGTGGGGCCTTTGTCCATCAAATAAACTGGCTCGGGGCTGGGATCTACCCGGACGATGCAGACGGTCTTGCCCTCGCTCTCCTCAAAAGAAACGTGCTGGTATTGAGAGAACTCTGCCCCCAAAGCGTCAGTGAGTACTTGGTGCAGCTTTTGCTCGTAGCCGTCTCTATCCTTTCGGCCTATGGTCTTCAGGTCATGCTCAATACCCAGCACCGTACAGTCGTCTGCTACACCGATAAGGAGTGAGCCCCCTTCACTATTGAGGAATCCGGCGACGGTCTTGGCGATGCCTTTCTCAAGAGCTTTGTTGACCTGCTGCGTGCGCAGATCCCATCGCATACTCGACTTGTATTCGAGGGCAGCGTTCTCACCGGTCAGCATATCGGCCAAAGTCTGAGGTTTCGGCGGTTCAAGTTCGGCAACGAGTTCGGTCATTCGCTCGTTGAAGGCTTGAGCGATGAGCGCACGGCGTGCCGCGAGGAAATCCTCGAAGCGATCCAACTCCCACAAAGCCGGATCTGTCGGCACAAACTGCTTCTTCAGAGCACCTGGGTATTTGCGCGCAATGTCTGGCAGATAGCGAGATGGCTCTGTGTTGCCCAGGCTAATGTTGGAAGGACCACTAAGAAAAGCACGGTTAGCGATCTCGTTCACAATCTTCTTGTGCAAGTGATTCTCAGGGTCATAGCCGCCGCGATCAGAGTAGAGCAGCGATCTTGGGAAGATGTGGTGACTGTGGATAGCATACGAGCCACCGGGTGAAACGTCAAGTGGAATGCCGTTGAACCAGTCAATAGCCCCTTGCGACTTGGCCAACACATACGTCATACGGTAAAGCGGGTGTTGAGTAGCGCGCCCTTCCAAATCGCTTGCTTTGACCTCGATCCGACCGCGCTGGTCAATGATTGCGTCTACAAGTTCCCTCCAAGGACTGTCGCTTCGTTTGATGATGGTGATATCGTGGTCCAGACGCTGATCGGTCTGGCTGGTGTAGCGTGCCCAGGTACTGGCGGCGTACATCCAGTGGATGAAATGGCGCATCGTCCGATCGCTATCGAACTTGACGTCGTGACGCGCCAGATAGACCACCGCTGGCACCAGTACGTTGGTCGTGTTGAGGTCTTCGGTCGAGTGGGCGTTGGCATGTCCAGCCAGCACAGTTACCAGATAGTCCAGGATCCTCGTTAGCAGTGCCCATCCCTGCTGCAACTCATCGGCGGGCGTATCATGGATGGTCTGAAATAATGCCCCACCCTTCACCACACCTGTCAGGCAGCGAACCATGAAGGTGAGATCAAAGCCAAAGTACTTTGCTTCGAGCTCACCGATCTTATCCTTCATAACCTGCCGCGCTTGTGGCCATTTGCCTGTGATATGGGCCAGAGCCAGATCAGCCTCACTGAGTGGAGTGCCCTGACTATTTACCAGGTCAAACACGTCTATGGCATCATCTATGTTGGCGGTAGCGGGCACGATCTGAGTGGGATAGGTGCGCTCCATGATATTACGCAGTCGGGTCAGGTTGTCGTAGTAGCGTTCAGCCAAGCCGTCGAGTTGTTGTCCATCACTGACCTTCTGCTTGGCCATCGCAAATGGACTGATGGAACCAGTGAAGCAGTCTGTGAGGGCGATCCAGGTCGGATTGCTTCGCATTGCGGGCTGGTCATACTGAAAAACGCCGGATTCCAGATCGAAGTACAGGCTGCGTGGGTCGTTCTTGATGTCCTCCTCGCGATAATAGGGAGGAATCTCGTTTTGAGTGAACAGGTAAAGGGTGGTAAGCCGCTGCTGCCCATCAAGGATGACAAGTGTTGACCCGATTTTGTCAGGTGGAATGGTAGTGTTCTTGACCTCTGGCGGTTTATCGGTCTTCCAGAAAAGCAGACTGCCGGTGGGAAAACCACGGTAGAGAGAGACAATCAACTGCTTTGCCTGCTCACGGGTCCAAACGTATTCACGCTGAAACTCTGGCAAGACCAAGTCCAACTTGCGAATGCCGTCCATGAGCTCTGAAATCTTCATGCTGACCTCCTAATCTTATTGTTTTGCTAGGACTTAAATGTCTGCTGGTCACAACTCATACACCAGCGCATCAACCTCCGCGTCGGTGCTTTGGACCACGAAACAAGCGAAAGACCACGAAAAGCACGAAACCCTTTCGCGCCTTTCGCTTCCTTTCGTGTCATTCGTGGTCCAAACCCTCCACCACCCCAATCTCCTCCTCCGTCAACCCATACAACCCATACACCAGCGCATTCAACTCCCGCTCCCACTCCGCCGCCTGCGGCCCCTGGCCCTTTGCATCCAGCAGCTTGCGCACCAGGGCTTCGATGGCGGCGCGTTGGGCTGGGGTGACATCAGGGATGGGGACTTGCTCCATGTACGTAGCGATGAAGCGCAGATAGTCGCCACGGATGGTTGAGCTAATCTGGGTGTAGAAGAACTCTACTACTGACGAGTTCAGAATGCCAAGCAAGTACAGCTCATCGGTGGGCAGTATGTACATCGTGTTGCCACCGTAGGCACCTGTTGCATCATAGGCAAACTCAGGCTCTTTGGCGATGTCAGGATACACGATCTTCGGTCTATCAAACTCGGCATAAAAATCACAGGGCCGTAGTTCATACCATTCACATTGTCCGCGACTTGGTTCCCACCGCTTAGCCAACTCTTCCCGAAACGCCGATAGGTATTCCAGTATTGCTTGGTGTTCCTTGATCTCGATCCCTTGATACGTCCACAGCAAATACAGTCCTGCCCAGTCCACTCGCCAGCGATCAATGTCACGGCCTCGTATCCAGGGCTTGATGATCTCAGCACTCCGAGGGTCTTCAGCGATAAGCCGGTCCCGCGTGGCTTGGTCAATGACAAAAGCCTCGTTCAACCCCGTAGTCACGCCCCGGTAAAATCGTCCACCTATGTACTCCCCCAGCGGCGTCCCGCTGCGGCGCAACTTCTCCAACAGGGTCAACACTTCGGGCCGCTCCAAGGCCCACCCGTCAGGATGCAGGCTTCGCTGCGGCTGGGGCCAGCCATCGCGCTGCACGGCGTCGGCCAGGCGTTCCAACGTCGCCATGCTGCTCACGTTCAACGCCTGCATTCTCGTTTCGCCATCACCTGGACGGCGATTGGCAGTTACCAGCACGCAGGGGTAGGTGGTGGCCTCGAAGATGGGCAGGTCGCCAAAGTCAATCAGCGTCTTCAACCAGGTGTTGTCCCGCAGGTAGGTACGCAATGCCTCACCGTAGCCAGCGCGGAAGAACTTGTTGGAACTGATGAAGGTCAGCACACCCTTGGGCCGGGCCAGGGCCAATCCCTGGCGGTAGAGATAGACGTACAGGTCAGCCACGCCGTGGTACACGTCGGGGAAGGCCGCTCGTAGTAGCGGCTTCTGCTCGGAGAATCGCTCCTGCCGGATGTACGGCGGATTGGCGATCACCACGTCAAACCCACCATGGTCGGCGAAGACTTCGGCAAAGTCCAGCCGCCAGATGAAGGATAGGCCCAGGTCCTTCCGCAGGGCATCCACGTCGCGGGCTTCGGCGGACACTTCCCCGGTCTGCATGGCTTGCACTTGCTTGTATACCGACTTGGCCTGCTCCACCACGGACTGGTATCGCTCCAGCTCGGCCTCGAATTCAGCCTTTAGCTTGCGATGCTCTCTGGACATGAACTCCTCGCCCATCGAAGGCACGGTGGCCGACATCTTCTCCCTGACCTTGCCCAGCCTGGCCCCCACCAGCTTGACCGCCAACTCACACAACAAAGCCAGGATGCGCAGCTCGCGCCGCTGCTTCTCCCACAGGTTGGGCTCTTGGAAGTAGGCCTGCTTCTCAGTCTGGATGCGGTCAATGAGTTGGCGGGCCACGGCGTCGTCGGCCAGCTCGTCCAGTTGCACGGGCTCGCCAAACAGCCGCTCAATCAGGCTGTCGCCCACCCGCACGCGGTAGCTGAGGTTGGGCAACGTGGGCACTGTCTCGCCAGCCTCTCGCTCGTAGTCCACCATCAGGCTCAGCCACAACCGCAGCTCGCAGATACGCACCACCTCGGGCTGGATGTCCACCCCGTACAGGTTGCGCTCGATGAAGCCTCGCTTGAGGTCGTAATCGTAGTTGCGGCGCTGCACCCGCGCCTGGCCGTGCAGCCGCACGTCCAGCAGCTTGGTCAGGGCCACCATCTCGTAGAGCATCCCCACCAGGAAGGCGCCCGACCCCACGGCAGGATCGAGCACCCGCGCACCCTACACCAACCCACGCAACAGACGGGCCTCCGGCTCGGTGATCATTTTGTTCAGCGTAGCCACCTCTTCCGGCGTCAACTGCTCCGCCGGGCCGATGTCCATCAGCGCTTCGAGGCGGGCTGGATCGAGGCCGCTTTCGGCGGCCAGGTACTCCTTGAGGGCCTGGCGACACATGAAGTGGACGATGACGCGGGGGGTGTAGTAGGAGCCAGTGGCCTTGCGGCGATCCTCGCCCCGCTCCAGGCCCAACACCAGGTTCTCGAAGATCTGGCCCAGCATCTCCGGGTCAATGGCCACCTCCACGTCCAGAGGGGTGTCCTCGCGCACGGTGAAGTTGTAGCTCTCCAGCAGGTCATCGAACACCTGGCGGAAGACGTCGTTGCCCACGATAAGTTGATCGGCCAGGGGAGTGTCGGCAGGCACCTCGAACAGGCCGCCGTTGAGGAAGGGGACGTCGCCCAGGCTGGGGAAGGCCGCGCCCTCGTTGGACAGGGCCACGAACAGGGGGAAGAGGAAATCGTCGTAGAAGCCGATGCCATCTGGATCAGCCCGGTGGTGGACCTGGAAGTGCTGGTAGAGATAGTGGAGCTGGCTGTCCAGCCAGCCCTTCTTCTGGATGAAGTAGAGGAACAGGAGGCGGTCGAGGAGCACCTGAGCCTGGATCTCGGCCTGGCGATGGAGATTGCGCCGGGCGATGTCCTTGCACAGCGCGTCAAATACCTGCACGTAGTCGCGGTAGAACTGCCTGGTGACCTCCTCGACGTCAAAAGCCTGGTCGTGGCGGCTCTGGAGCTCCAGGGCGTTGGCCTCAGGAGCAGGCACGGCCAGCAGAGCTATGCGCTGGGCGGCGGTGTGCAGCCGCTCCGTCGGCCCGACGTGGATGCGGCGGATGGTGCGGCGGCGGGCACCGTCACATTTGCTCTGCTCAGTGCAGGCCTCGGCCACGTACTTGACGTTGACGAAATCCCACAGCGTTAGGTCGCGGTTGGCGAAGACGAACAGGGCGTAGGGGTGGAGCTTGTGCAGGGTGTGCTCGACGATGGGGCGCTCGATGGTGCGGGACAGGTCGTCGGTGGTTAGGTGGGTGTAGACCACGTGGAAATCACGGTGCTGGGCCAGGTAGATGGGGGGCTCGGCGTTGCGGTTCACCAGGCTTTGGACACCGTCGGGCCAGTCACGGGTGGGGAGGGGGAGCTCGTCAGCGTATTGATAGCCCAGGGCGTCGAAGAGCTCCAGGGCGGCGTCGAGGGAGCGACGCCGGGGCAATTGGGCCAGATGATCGTGGATCGTTTCAGGAGCAATCGGCATAGGCAGGCTCCTTGTAGGTTACCGGAAAAGCCCGTCTCCTGTGCCATCAGGAGAGAGGCTCCAGGACAAAGCCCTCCGTCTATAGGTTTGACAATTCCGGCCATCTGTGGTAAAGTATAAATAGATGGGATCGCGGGGTGAAAAAGCGCTGTGCGCCTCTGTGTCTGACCCAGTCAGGCCTAGCCCCGAGCAACGATCCCAGCTTTATTTTTCCCCGCTGAACTTGTGCCATCGTATGCGTGACTTGATCACCTCAAAGCACCGCTGATCCCCTCGCTCCTTGGCGCGAAAGACTGACCCCACCACCACATCAGCCAACTGAAGCAAATCGTCCTGCCGCGAGTTGTGGCCCCGCACCTTCTTGATCCGCCTGGGGCTCTCTTCACTTGGCCGAGGCGGATTGACCCTCGCTCGCACAGCCCTTTTCAGAGCTTCTGTTTGCCGCCCGTCTACCTCATCTATCACAAGGATTGCACTCCTGAGATCACAAGATACCGCTGCTAACAGTTCCTCTGCCATGGCCTGGAACAGATCCAACCCTCTCCGCTCTTGCCATTGGGGACACAGAGATTCTTTATCCACAACCATGACATCAAAAGACAACCCAAGCGACTTGGCCACCTTCAACAGCCTGATCCGAATGTCAACCGATGTTTTGTGAGATTTGAACTCTTTGTCGAAGCCAAGCTGCTGCCGCAACACCCCAATGGCACGCTCGACTTCCTCTCTGTCAGGAATGACAATGGCTGCCAGGGCGAAATGCCGAGTCGCCGAGGGGCGAGAAAGCGGTGCAGGATTGCCAGATTCGTCCAGACAGACGTGCACAGTGGGATGCCTTGCCTGCTTTCTGTTTGGCTGTTGAGCATAGTATATCAGATTTCGGCTCGTTTGGCAATTAAAAACCACTAGGGCTTGCGCGGCGGTTCATCACCCCTGGGTAGTAGGCCAATCGTATTGGCCGTCTTTATACCAGAACCGCCCAATGCGATTTGGCTTCTACCCAGTTTTTGGGGCAGGTTGCCCCACCAATTCGATTTGCTGCGCAAGCCCTATCGAGATTGGATAAAAACACCTATACTTCTGTGGATATATCGGTAATCCTATCCATAAAAGTTGATCTTGTCAGAGGATGGGAGAAAAAGGGATCTCCCATGCAATGGTGCGGACAAGACACTTCAAGTTTAACACAGAGGGGGCTTTTTGACAAGGCGAGTTTCGCCATAGCCACTTAAAAAGCAAACCCCCTCACCTCTGATGAGACGAAGGGGGCTTGCTGTTAAAGAGCCTCTTTATCTACTAGGTCCGGCTTTAGCCACCAACCTCTCCCACTCCCGATCCACATTCCCCTGGATGAACTCGATGTCTTCCTCGGTGAGGTGGCTGAAGCGGCCCTGAAGCTCCAGGTACTTGCGCACCGGCACCTCCCGCTTAGGCCAGACGGTGATATTCCACTTCTCTCCGTTCTCCACTTCGCAGAGGGGGAAGACCTTGCTCTCCACAGCCAGACGCGAGATGCGGATGGAGTAGGCGGGCTCCATCTTCCAGCCCGGCGGACAGGGGGAGAGGATATGAATGAACTTGGCCCCACGGATTCCCTGGGCCTTCTGGAACTTACGCACCATGTCCTCCGGATAGGCGACGGTGGCTGTGGCCGCGTAGGGGATGCGATGGGCGGCCATGATGGCTACGATGTCCTTCTTGGGCGTCTCCTTGGGATGCCGCACGGGCGTGGTGGTGGTCCAGGCCCCCCAGGGTGTGGCCGAGGAGCGCTGGATGCCGGTGTTCATGTAGGCCTCGTTGTCGTAACAGGCGTAAATGAAGTCCTCGTTGCGCTCCACGGCCCCCGACAGGGCCTGCAGGCCGATGTCGAAGGTGCCGCCGTCGCCAGCCCAGGTCAGCACTGTGGTCTCCGTATCCCCCCGAACCTCCAAACCAGCCTTGATCCCCGCGGCCACGGAGCCCCCGGTCTCGAAGGCGGTGTGCATCAAGGGGACCTTCAACGAGGAGTAGGGGAAGGGGCCAGCGATAATAGACCAACAACAGGCGGGGATGACGACGATCGTCTTTTCGCCCAGAGCCTTCAAGGCGTAGCGCATGGCGAGCGACCCCCCGCAGCCTGGGCAGGCCAGATGGCCGGAAAGCATCAGTTCCTCATCGGGTAGAGTGTAACTCATGTCTTTACCTCTCTCCAAATTATCTCCGTCTCAGGCGCGTCGTGCTCGAAGGTGTACTCGGCGATGCCCCGGATGGAGGCGGGGGTAACGTCCCGGCCGCCAAGGCCGATGATGAAGCCGAAGATGGGCGGCCGATGGCACCCATTGTAGAGGGCCGATTTTATCTCCTCGGCGAAGATGCCGCCGTGACCAAAGGAGATGTTGCGATCTATGACCGCCACTTTGCCGGCCCCCGCCAAAGCCTCTCGCACATCCTCGACCGGAAAGGGACGGAACAGGCGCACCTTGAGAAGCCCTACCCTGTGGCCCTCCCCTCGCAACTCGTCCACGACTACCCTGGCCGTGCTGGTGATGGTAGCCGAGGTCACCAAAACCACCTCGGCATCCTCCAGGCGATATTTCTCCACCAGGCCATAGCTTCGCCCGAAGACCTCCCTGAACTCGCCATCAGCCTGACGAGCCACCTCCACCGCCTCCTCCATGGCCCTCTGAATCTTGTAGCGTAGCTCCATGTAATGGGGAGGCGTTACCAGAGCACCAAAGGCGTGGGGATCGCCAGGATCGAGCTTGTATCGAGCATGATAGGGAGGCAGGTATCTGTCCACCAACTCCTGATCTGGGATGTCCACAGGCTCCTCGGTATGGGATAGGAAAAAGGCATCCAGGACCAACATGACGGGCAAGAGGACCCGTTCGGCGATTTTGAAAGCCTGGAGGACGGTGTCTAACACTTCCTGGTTGCTCTCGCAGTAGAACTGCAGCCATCCCGTGTCGCGCTGCGCCAGGCTATCGGTCTGCTCCGTCCAGACGGACCAGCCGGGCCCCATGGCCCGATTCACGTTGGCCATGACGATGGGCAGCCTGGCTCCAGTTGCCCAGAAAAGCATCTCGTGCATCAGGGCCAACCCGTGCCCCGATGTAGCGGTAAAAGCCCGCGCCCCAGCCGATGAGGCCCCAATGCAGGCAGCCATGGCCGAGTGCTCACTTTCCACTTTGATGAGCTTGGCATCCAATAGCCCCTCGGCGCAGAACTCCGACAGCATCTCTACGATCTGAGTCTGCGGGGTGATGGGATAGGCAGCGATGACCTGGGCCCTGGCCAGCTTTGCTCCGTAGGAGACGGCATGGTTGCCCATGATCACTTTTTCCATCTTATCTCCTCCTGGATGGATATGGCAAAGCGGGGACACTCCTCGGCGCAGACGCCACAGCCCTTGCAGTAGTCGTAGTTCACCTCATAGCCAGCGCCATTCAGCCGGGCCAGGGGCCACCCCCCCTTCATCCCCCCTGACCCTTCGGCTTTGCTCAGGGCAGGCTTGGGGGGGAAAGAGGGGGGGGAAGCCACCAGGCGAGCGATGGCCACGTCGGGGCAGAAGGTGAAGCAAGTATCGCACAGGTTGCAGGTGCCACAACTGAAGCACCGCTCGGCCTCGGCGCGAGCCTTCTCCTCGCCGAAGCCCAGGTTTACCTCTGCGAAACCGCGCACCCTCTCTTCGACCAACTTCTGGGGTTGTTCAGTCCGCTCTATCTCATCGAAGTAAGCCAGGTTCAGGTCCTCGAAGCGGACGATAGTGGGATCTATGTCTTTGGGAACGGCATGGATGGCCTCGTCTAGGGGTGGAAAGCCTGAGAGGTCCTTGCCTCTGAGGTACTTGTCAATGGCCAGGGCGGCGCGTTTTCCAGAGCCGACAGCGTGGGCTACGGTGCCGAAGGGAGTAGCGATATCTCCCCCGGCGAAAATCCCTGGCAGGGTCGTCGCCCCGGCCTCGTCAATGAAGATGCGCCCTTGCCTGACCCCGATCAGCGGCTGCTTACCAGGTTCCGCCGTTTTCCAGCGGCCTTCAGTTTCCAGAAATGCGATGTCTTCTTCCTGGGCAATGGCGGGTATGACGATGTCTACTCCGAGGGTGTACTCAGACCCTGCGATGGGCATGGGACGGCGGCGTCCGCTCTCGTCGAGCGCCCCTAATTCCATCTTCACGCACCTCATGCTCTTTACCCAGCCGTTTTCGGTCAGCAGTTCAACAGGGTTCGTTAGGTAGCGAATTTCAATACCCTCCGCCAGGGCCTCCTCGATCTCCTCGGCGATGGCCGGCATCTCCGTCCGCGAGCGACGGTAGAGGATTGTCACTCCTGATGATCCCAGGCGCAAGGCCGTGCGAGCAGCGTCTAGGGCCGTGTTGCCTCCGCCGATGACAGTCACCCTGGGGCCCACCGGGACCTCTTCACCCAAGTGCACCCTCTTGAGGAACTCCAGGCCATGGATGATCCCCTCGGCCTCCTCACCTGGGATGTCCAGCTTGCGGCTCTTTTGGAGTCCTACGGCGATGAAAATGGCCTGGTGATCTTCTAATAAAGCAGAGAGCCTGACGTTATCGCCCACGCGCATGTTGGTCTTGATCTCCACCCCCAGGGCTTCGATGTCAGCGATTTCCCGCTCCAGCACCTGGCGGGGCAGGCGATACTCCGGGATGCCTATCCTCATCATCCCTCCCGCCACCGGCAGGGCCTCGAAGACGGTGACGGGGTAGCCCAGGCGAGCGAGGTGGTAGGCACAGGAGAGGCCGGCAGGGCCGGAGCCGATGACGGCGATCTCAGCGTCGTAGCGTCGTAGCGTCGTAGCGTCGTAGTGCTTGGACACTTGGACGCTGAGACGCTGAGACGCTGCGTAGTCAGCTAAAAACCGTTCCAGGGTGTGAATCGCTATCGCCTCCCCTAACTCCTCGCGGTTACACTCGCTTTCGCAAGGATGGGGACAGACCCGGCCGCAAACCCCTGGAAAAGGGTTCTCCTGCTTGATCAGCTCCCATGCCTCTTTGTACTTCCCCTCCCTGGTCAGAGCCAGATAGCCGACGATGTCTTCCCCGGCGGGGCAGTTGTGATTACAGGGAGGGGTTTTATCCACATAAAGGGGCCGGATATACCTCCAGCTTCCGGTCTTGTTGACCAGGGTCGTTCCGAGAGACATGGGGAAGTAAGGCATATCGGCCTCGGTCTTAAACACAATCTCTTCCGTCATAGTTCTCCTTCTTCTGGATATTGGA
>CAYUPJ010000109.1:0-14486 GCA_964446635.1 uncultured Anaerolineae bacterium | reverse complement strand
TCAATCAACTGGCTGTGCTGCCCTACATCATGCCGTCCTGGACCATCGCCCAGGCCTGGCTCGTGTTGTTTAAAAACAGGCTTTCTGGCGGAACGCCGGGGTTTTTCGAGTTCGTGGTGGGAATCAGCCCCCCAAACTGGCTGTCGTACGGGCCGGTGCCGATCATCATCTGCAGCGCGCTGCATTACTACACTTTCTTTTTCCTGTTCGTGTCGGCGGCGCTGATGTCGATCGATTCCAACCTGGAAGAAGCCGGGGATCTGATGGGCGCCAGCCGCGGGCGCATCCTGCGCAAGATCACCTTCCCGCTCGTCATACCGGCGATCCTCTCGGGTGTCATCATGACCTTTTCCAAGGTGATGGGCACCTTCGGCGGGCCGAATATTTTAGGCTTGCCGGTCAGGTACTATGTAGTTGCTACCATGATCCGCGGTAGTTTAGCGGCTGGAGAGGGGGGGGATGCCTTTGTGCTGGCAATCGTGTTGATTTTGTTTTCCATAACCACCATTTCACTCAACCAGAGACTGGTCGGCACGCGCAGGAGTTACGAGACGATTGGCGGACGAGGCTTCTTTGCGCGGTTGAGCAAGTTGGGGAAAATGAAACGTGCCATGCAAATCGCCGTGATCATTTTTCAGATCCTGGTCATCGCTGTTCCGATTGGACTTCTGCTCTATGATACATTTATGTTGATTGATGGGAATTACAGCCTGAGCAATCTCACCTTACAGCACTGGATTGGACCGAGAAATACAGTTTATAACCATGGAGAGCCAGGAGTCCTGCACAACCCGAAGATCTATGCAACCGCCTGGAACTCGATCAAACTGGCACTATGGACAGCCTTTTCCACGGCCTTGCTGGGAATCATCCTTGGCTACGCCATCGTCAAAGGACGGGGCACCCGGCTGTCCAAGCTGGTCGAGCAGCTGGCCTTCATCCCGTATATCATCCCGGGCATCGCCTTTGGCGCAGTTTACATTGCGATGTTCGCCAGAAAGCTGGGGCCGCTCCCACCTTTGTACGGGACCTTCGCCCTGCTGGTGATCGTCTCGGTGGCCAAACATATTCCCTACTCCTCCCGTTCGGGGGTTTCAGCCATGATGCAGGTCGGCCGGGAGCTGGAGGAAGCCGCCCAGGTTGCTGGCGCCAACGTCTGGCAGCGCTTCCGGCGCATCATCTTCCCGCTTACCACCAGCGGCTTTATGTCCGGTTTTCTGCTGACGTTCATCACCACCATGCGCGAGCTGTCCTTGATCATCCTGCTGGTAACACCAGCCACGCAACTGCTGGCCAGCCAGACCATGCAGTATACCGAAAATGGAGACGCCCAGGAGGCGAACGCGGTCATCCTGATCCTGATCGCGATCGTCGTGGTTGGCAATTTCATAATTGGACGGTTCAGCAGGGGCGGCAGTCTTCAAAAAGGTCTTGGAATGTAAAGAGAGGCGACCATGGGAACAACCATCACCATCAAAAATCTCACCAAACGTTTCGGTAATGTGGTCGCAGTTAATGACGTCAGTCTGACCATCGAGCCTGGGACGTTCCTGACCCTGCTGGGTCCCTCCGGCTGCGGCAAGACGACCCTGCTGCGCTGCGTGGCCGGCCTTGAAGACCCGGATGGAGGCGAGATCTACATTGGCAATAAGCTTGTGTTTTCACACTCGCGGGGGATTTCCCTCCCCCCTGGGCAGAGGGACCTGGGGCTGGTGTTCCAGAGCTACGCCTTGTGGCCGCACATGACCGTTTACAAGAATATGACCTTCGCCCTCGAGATCAAGAAATTGCCCAGGGAAGACATGAAAAAAAGGGTAAAAGAGTCGCTTGCCGAAGTACGGATGGAAGGCTACGAAGACCGCTATCCGCGCGAGATGAGCGGAGGCCAGCAGCAGCGTATTGCCCTGGCGCGCATGCTGGCCTATCGGCCGAGCGTCTTTCTGATGGATGAACCGCTCTCCAACCTGGATGCCCGCCTGCGCATGGACATGCGGGCGGAACTCAAACGCCTGCACCACGTCGCCGGGGCAACCACCATCTACGTCACGCATGACCAGGTTGAAGCGCTAACCATGTCTTCCAATATTGCCGTGATGAAAGAGGGTGTTCTTCAGCAGCTGGACACCCCCGACACCGTTTACCATTACCCGGCCAATCTATTCGTGGCCGATTTCATCGGCAATCCGAAGGTGAATCTGCTGGAGGGTGTTGTGGATGGGAACGGATCAATAAACCTGGGCAAATTCAAGATGGCAGCCAATACGCATAACGCCTTTGGAAGTGTGGTAGTGGCTGTGCGGCCGGAAGATGTGACCATCTCAACCACACCCGTTCCGGGGGCCGTGGAGTTCAGCGCTTATTCCGTCCTGCCGTCGGGAGCCGACACGACCATCATCGCGCGTTTGGATGATATGGAAATTACTGTCCGGGAGGCAGGCATCAGCAAGATTGCACTGGATGACAAGATCTGGCTGAAATTTAATCCGGAAAAGCTCAACCTGTACGACAAACAGAGCGGAAATCTGGTTGTTGCCAGAAGCTAGCGGAGGCGTGCTGCTATTACCGCATTCTGACCGTGATGAGGAAGAATGTTGGAGAGAGAAAGGAGGAGAAAGGAAAATTATAGAATCAGTCAAAAAGAGAGTTTCACTGTATCCGTTTCCTAACTATAAAGACTATAAAGGAGGAAGAAATGAAGGCGCTAGTTAAGTTTTTGACAGTATGTTTGCTGGTCAGCTTTATTGCTGGCTGCGGCGCACCGGACACTCCAACGCCGGCAGCGACCCAGCCCCCAACGACCCAGCCCCCCGCCACCGAAGTACCTCTCACTGCGGCGGAGCAATGGGCGAAGACGAATGGTTTCGGACCGTACCAGCCCGCCGAGGAAGACTGGGCGGCGGTCGAAGCGGCAGCAATTCTGGAAGGGTCAGTGTGTGTTTATTCCAACTCTTCCAAAATTGCGAAATTAGTGGATCCCTGGAACGCGTTATACCCGGGCATCACTCTTGATTGTGGCGATACCGATTATATCACCGTCAAAATGCAGGCGGAGCAGGAAGCCGGGAACGTCATCGGGGATGTCTGGTTCCAAAGCGATGGCCACATCTTGTACGGGCAATTTGTGCCCAATCAGTGGATCTGGTCGTACGTCCCGCCGGGTGTGGTAGAGCCGGAGTTGACTCCAGACCAGCCGTTTGTGGTTCAGCGACACTCCGTCGACGTGTGGGGGTACAACAACGAGGTTGACGCGGCATGCCCGTTCACCAACTGGTGGCAGTTGACCGAGCCGGCGTTTACGGGGAAAGTCTATATAGAGGATCCAATGACCGATGTCAGCACGATGGCCAAATGGGCCACAATTGCTGAACACGGAGACGAAATGGCTGCGGCCTATCAGGAACTCTACGGTGCAGATTGGACCACTGACCCAGCTGCTGCGCCGGACGCCTTTGGGAGCGCACCCGCGAATGCGGGCTGGCTGTTTATCAAGAAGCTGGCCCAGAATAAACCCGGCGTTGAGCCCGGTGGCGATGAGGTCGACGCGGCATATGCGACGCTAGGCATGGACCCAACGGTAGAACCGGGGGTGGGCTGGACCGGTTGGGATAGCATTGGCGCTACCATGGATGGAGAAATAGCCATGGCGCCCTGCCTGGATGTCACACCGGCCATTGGTCTCGTGAAAACCAGCTATCTGGCCGTTGCCAATCACGCTCCGCACCCCAATGCAGCCAAGCTGTTCATCAAATTTGCTCTCTCGCCGGATGGCTACGAGCCCTGGAACGAGTTGGGCATTTACCCTGCCCAACCATCTGTCACGCTTCCCGAAGGCGCCATGCCTCTTGCTGACATGATGGCGAAGTCCTGGCTTATGAATCCTGTGTACGACTGGGAGTGGGCCGCTAAAGTGCGCGACTTCTGGGCTATCAGTCTGCTTACTCCTCCGTCAGAAGAGTAAAACGAGTTTAGTATGGGTTCTTTGGACACGGACGCAGCTTGTCCGTGTCCAATGACCCTACGCAGAATTCACATCAGAAAGAAAGCTATTTGATGTGGAGGTTTTCATCTTGTCCGACTTAGCTCTATCCACCATGTGGGGCATCGGCCAATTTTCGCGCCTGGCCGATTTTTTCTGTGCTGCCCAAGCCTTGGGCTTCACCCGCTTCGAGCTGAATCACGCGGTTGATTCGGCCATGTTGCGCGGCCTGAAGCTGAATAGTCATCAGATCGTCAGCATTCATGAGCCTTGCCCGGCCGACATCTCCACGGCAACCCTCAAAGAACGCGACTGGCTAGTCTCCTCACTGGACGAGGATAACCGCCGGCAGGGCATAGAAGCCATCCAGCGCAGCATTGACCTGGCTTGTGCGTTGGGCGTTCAGGTGGTCATTGTCCATCCCGGCCGGGTGGATATAGACACCACGCGGGAGAAAAAGTTAGCCAAACTGTACAGGGCCGGCCAGTACGACCAGCCCGCCTACGCGGAAATCAAAGCGCAACTGGTAGCGGAACGCGCGGCTCAGGCGGAGATCAACCTGCGCGCCGTGCGCCGCAGCCTGGTTGAGCTGGCGGAGTATGCTGCCCGGCGGGGAATCCGGCTGGGGCTGGAGAACCGCTATTATTACCACGAGATCCCCCTGCCTGACGAGCTGGACTATCTGCTCAACCTTGGTTACGATGAGGTGATCGGCTACTGGTACGATGTAGGCCACGCTGAGACATTGGAGAGGCTCGGTTTTAATGCTCACGAGGAGTGGTTGCGCCGGTTCTCGTCCCGGATCATTGGTATTCACCTGCACGATATTGTGGGAATTGATGATCATCGGGCTGCTGGCTTAGGTCAGGCGGATTGGGGGATGGTGGCCCGTTACATCCCGGCCGGCACGTTGCGCACCTGCGAGTTTCAAAATGATAACTCACCTCAGCAAGTCGTCGCCGGGGTCAGGTTCCTGGTCGAGAGGGGTTTGTTAGGATGACATCCGCTGCGATCCGTGCCGTCGTTTTTGACATGGGCGGCACCCTGGAAGATGTTTACTACGACGACGACTTGCGCCTGAAGGCGACGCCTGGCTTTCGGGAAATACTCGCCAAGCACGATCTCGATCCTGGACTATCTATCCCCGACCTGTACGCCGTCATCAAAGCCGGGATGAAAAAGTACGGCGCGTGGCGCGAGAAAACAGAACAAGAAATGCCGCCCGAGCAGGTGTGGAATGAATTTGTCTTTACGAATCAGGGCTTGCCCCAAGAGAAACTCGCGGCAATCGGCGAGGAACTAGCATTCTATTGGGACACGCGCTTTTCCCACCGCGTGTTGCGTCCCGAGTCCCGGGAGGTTCTCGATGCCCTGCGCGAGCGCGGTTTTCGCCTCGGCGTGATTTCGAATATCCTGAGTCGCGGGATGGTGCCGTTCAAACTCGATGAATATGGATTGACGCGTTACTTTCAAGTCGTGCTGGCGAGTGCGTCGTTCGGCTGGCGCAAGCCGAACCCGCATATTTTCCTGGAGGCGACGCGCTTGATGGACCTGCCTCCCGCTGCCTGCGCGTATGTAGGGGACACGGTATCCCGTGATGTCATCGGCGCGCGGCGCGCGGGCTACGGCTTGGTCATCCAGATCAAATCGTTTTTGACGACGCAGGCAGACGGCGAAACAGACGTCGCACCACCGGACGCGGTTGTGCAAAACTTGACGGAAGTGGTTGAGATCGTCAACCCTTTGCCGGAGCGTAGCCGATGATCAAAGGGATCTTTTTCGATGCGGCGGGCGTATTCTATTGTCGGCCTGAGCCAACAGAAAATTACGCGTCTTCAAGAAATGACGCCCTTGAAAGGTGGAAGAAATGAACCACGATATCGAAGCCATTTTCATTGACGTTGGCAATACGCTGCGGGTTCTGGTGGAAGATGAGCCGTACCAAGCCCAAGCAAGACAGCAGATCGCGACGTTGGTCGGAGCACAAGAGTCTCCCGGGTCTTTCTGCGAGCGACTGGCTGAAAGATACAAAGTCTACAGGAAGTGGGCATTCGAGACGCTGATCGAAGCATCCGAAAAGGAATTGTGGACACGCTGGCTGCTGCCAGATTGGCCGCCCGATAAGATTGCGCCGCTATCAGGGGAATTGACTTTCCTGTATCGCAAGACAATGGGGCGCCGATTCGCGCGGCCTGATGCCAAACAAGTAATAGTTGAACTGAGCAAGCGGGGCTACTGCCTGGGGATTCTCAGCAACACCATCACCGAGCGCGAAATCCCAGAGTGGCTGGAGGAGGACGGTCTCAGCCAATACTTTCCGACGGTGATTCTTTCTTCCATCTTTGGACGCCGGAAACCTGGTCCGGAGATATACCTGGAGGCGGCTCGCAGGGCCGGAGTCGCTCCCGCGCGATCGGCGTACGTGGGTGATAATCTCTCCCGCGATGTTCTAGGCTCCCGGCTGGCTGGCTTCGGGATGGTAATCATCATGATGGAGCCGGCTGACTTGGAGAAAAAGAACCTCACTGGTGAGGACAAACCCGACCTTATCATTCACGAATTCAGCGAACTCTTGGATATTTTTCCTGCACGCCAGGCGGCGTGACATCCGTCAATCATCATCAAGGAATACGTCGTGCCTGATTTGTCTTCAAAGGGATTGCTTATGCCTACTGGGCATTTCACGCGCGGCGGCGCTGCGCTCGCTGATGCAGTCAGAGAGTTGTATTGCGAGGGACAGACTGATTACTCGCTCGAACCGATTGTCTTGGTGGACGTACAAGGGAAACCTATCGGTCGTATTGAAGATGGCGATGCGGTAGTCTTTTGCTGTCGTCGTGGCGAGCGCGAAATTCAATTGACGGAGGTATTTGTCGAGTCAGAGTGGGATCGCTTCCCGCGGCGCGATTTTCAAAACCTCACTTTCGTGATCCTGACCCTGTATCACGAAAAGTTCAAAGACCTGCCCGTTGCCTTTGCGCCGACAAAGATTAAGGACACCCTGGGCGAAATCGTCAGTCGCGCGAACCTGCGCCAACTGCGCGTCTCCGAATCTGAAAAATTCGCGCACGTCACCTTTTTCTTCAACGGCGGCAACAATCAACCGTTCGTGGGCGAAGAGGATGTATGCATTCCATCGCCCAAAGGTATTCCATTTGATCAAGTGCCGGAACTGAGTCTGGCGCAAGTCACCGAGCAGGTTTTGCGCGGCATCGAAAAGCGGTACGATCTCATCGTTGCCAACTTTGCGAATGGCGACGTGATTGGTCACACGCAAAATCGCGACGCGAAGATCAAATGCGCTGAGCTTGTGGATGCGCGACTAGGACAGGTCGTGAACGCCGCGCTCGCCGCCGACTATGTAATTCTCGTGACTGCCGATCACGGAAATTTGGAAGAGATGACCAACGCCGACGGCACACCCAATGTATCGCACACAACAAACCAAGTTCCGTTCCTGTTGATTGATTCGCGCGCGCGATCGCGTGTTGACGTGCGCGGTGGCAAACTGGCAGACATCGCGCCGACTGTCTTGCGCGCGCTCGGCATCGCGCAACCGAGCGCAATGGATGGCGCGAGTCTGGCGCGTGAGCACGACTGGGGCGGTCACCGGCGCGTGCTCTTGTTGATTCTCGATGGTTGGGGCATCGGCAAGAATGATGACACGAACCCAATCTTGCTCGCGCCAACGCCAGTGTGGGACGATCTGACACGACGGTATCCGTGTACCCAGTTGCAGGCCGCAGGCGACGCGGTTGGTTTGAAACCGGGCAAAGCCGGCAATTCCGAAGCCGGGCACATGAACATCGGCGCGGGACGCGTCGTGCTGCAAGACGATGTGCGGCTCGATCTCGCGATGAAGGATGGTTCGTTCCACACCAACGAGACTTTTTGTCGCGTGATCAATGAGGTCAAGCAACAGAACGCGAGCCTGCACCTGATCGGTCTGCTCACGGAAAAAAGCTCGCATGGCTCCATAGACTATCCGCTGGCGTTGCTGCGAATGGCAAAAGCAAACGGCTTGAAGCAAGTTTATTTGCACATCATCTTCGACGGACGCAGTACAGAGCCGGGAAGCGCACCCACGCTGCTTGAAAAATTAGAGACGCAGGTGGAAGAGATCGGAGTTGGACAAATCGTTTCTGGCATCGGCAGAGGAATCGCGCTCGACCGCGATGGCAACTATAACAAGACCAAACGCGCGTACGATGCGCTTGCGTTTGGCGTCGGAAAAAAGTGCGCCGCGAATTGATGGGGGCATTGCGATGGATTTCAGATTTCTGCAAGACCTGATTGTGCCAGCTCAGACGAAGATCGCGATGATCATCATGGATGGACTGGGCGGATTGCCGCTGGAGCCAGGCGGCAAAACCGAGCTGGAAACCGCGCGCACACCAAATCTCGACGCGCTGGCTGCGCAGTCGGCTTTGGGGCTGACCGTGCCGGTCGGGCCGGGAATTACGCCGGGCAGCGGTCCTGGCCACCTTGGCATTTTCGGTTACGACCCGATCCAGTACGAAATCGGGCGCGGCGCGCTGGAGGCGCTCGCCGTTGATTTTGAGCTAGGCCCAGACGATGTTGCGGCGCGCGGCAATTTCTGTTCGGTGGACGCGGCGGGGGTATTGACGGATCGCCGCGCGGGACGTATCCCGACCGACGTGGGCAATGAACTGGCGAAACTGCTGCGGACGATCAAAATTGACGGCGTCGAGTTTTTTGTCGAGACGGTCAAGGAGCATCGTTTCGCTTTTGTCATGCGCGGCCCCGGATTGGGTGACGCATTGACCGAAACGGATCCGCAGAAAACCGGCGTGCCCGCGCTGCCAGTGCGCGCGCTCAAGCCAGATTCCGAGAAATCGGCGATGCTCGCCAATCAGTTCATCGAGCAAGCGCGCCAATTGTTGGCGGACAAGCATCCCGCCAATATGATTGTGCTGCGTGGCTTTGCCAAGTTTCCCACGGTGCCAACGTACCAAGAATTGTACGGCCTGCGGGCGGCCGCCATTGCGGTGAATGGAATGTATCGTGGGGTAGCCAAGCTGGTCGGAATGACGGTGTTGAACGTGGACGGCAATACGATTGCGGATGAATTTGCTACGCTGGAAAAGAATTGGAACAACTTTGATTTCTTTTACCTGCACGTTAAGCAAACTGATACTGCTGGCGAGGCTGGCGACTTTGCGCGCAAGGTGAGTGTCATCGAAGAAGTAGATGGGCTGGTGCCGCGCTTGATGGCGCTCAAGCCGGACGTGGTCATCGTCAGCGGCGATCACTCGTCGCCGGCAGTGCTCAAATCGCATAGCTGGCATCCCGTGCCGACACTGCTGTACTCCAGGCACGTCCGCGCCGATGGCATCGCCGAATTCGGCGAACGCGCCTGCACGCGCGGCAGTCTCGGCGTACTGCCGGCGAAGGACGTGATGCCAATCGCATTGGCAAACGCGCAGCGCATCACCAAGTTTGGCGCATAGTTTGTTCAATGTTGCCATAGAGGACAGGGAGAGCTATGTCTGCGTCGAACACTTTCAGTCCAGATGTTTTTTCTAAAATCCTGTATGACAAGATGAAGCGGATCAACGTGGGTATAGATGAATTGGAACTCTATGAATTCCGCTATGCACTTGATAACTTGTATCCTGAGGACGGGGGCTGGGCTTCTGTAGAACTGGATGAAAAGGAAGAAATCGAAAAGCGGGTCAACACGAGCGATTTCTACACCAGCATCCAGCTCAGGCCACAGGTTGACGGCAGGATCGTGCTGGATAAAAACATTGTTCGACTGACGATCATGCTCTTTGTAGGTCTGGTCACGGGAGAATACTCAGAGGAGTGGATTAGAGCGCACTTTTATTTCGACGTAAGAGGGTTTTACTTTTTGCATCGGATGGTCTATTTCACCGACAAAGTGTTGGCGCACCTGGGCGGCAGGCCGTTCAAGAGTTTCGAACAGAGGCAAAAGCGATTGGAGCGATATCAGGCCGTTGGCTACAAAGATTTCAAAGAAGCGAATGCAGAGATAGATCAGGTCTTCATAGAGAGTGTAAAGAAGCTCATCGCCGCCAAAGGAACACCCATTCTCCTCGCAATTGCCGGGCCTACGGCGGCGGGCAAGACCGAGATCGTCGCACGCCTGCGCAGCTCATTTGAGCAAGAAGGCAGACAAGTCACCCCCATTGAGATGGACAACTTTTTGACCAACCGAGACTATCGGGAGGAGAAGGGCATCCATTCTCTGGGCAGAGAAGCCATCCACCTGGCGCTTTTCAAGCAGAGCCTTGAAGATATCTATCACGGGCAGAAGATAACCATCCCCAGATACGACTTTGTCTATGCCACCTCAAGCCACGATCTGGACGGCAACTTAAAGGCAGGCTGCGCCCCGCTTGAGATTGAGCCGGCCGATATCGTTTTTATTGAGGGCAATTTCCCATTTCTGCTCCAGGAGGTTGTTCACTTGATAGGGATCAAAGTGGTGTATCTGACCGATGATGCCATCAGGCTGAAGCGGAAATGGAAACGCGATATTGATTATCGGAAGAAATACGAACCTACCTACTTTCGTAACCGGTTTTTCAAAGACCAGTTTTTGATGGCCCAGAAATGCTACCTGCCTCAGATGGAAGTGTGCGATATTGTCGTTGACACCACTGGCGCAGCAATATGGGCGACGCCTGAAATTGCTGAAATCCTGAGTGAGTGATGAAGTGGAAAATGGATTGATAAGCGAGAAAGAAAGTTGAATTTGCCGATTGTAGCTATAGCCATCATTGGGGTGGCACTGTTCTTCGATTTCATAAACGGCTTTCACGACTCGAGCAACGTCGTGGCTACCATGATCTCTTCGAGGGCCATGTCAGCGCGCAAGGCCCTGGCCCTAAGTGCAGTGGCTCATTTCTGCGGGCCCTTTCTTTTTGGCGTGGCGGTGGCCAAAACCATCGGACATGATGTGGTTGATCCCAAAGCCATCACCGTGGCCGTCATCTTCGCTGCTCTACTGGCCGCTACTGTCTGGAACATCATCACCTGGGTTTTGGGTATTCCCTCCAGTTCGTCTCATGCACTCGTTGGCGGACTGATCGGAGCTGTAAGCGTCGGCTTTGGCTTTGCCATGATCCAGTTAAGGGGATTGCTCAAGGTGATCATCGCTCTCTTCATATCGCCAATCCTGGGTCTTATAGTAGGTTATCTGTTGATGAGGTTAGTGCTCTTCCTGGCCCGCGGGGCCTCACCTCGGATCAACTGGTTGTTCAAGCGCTCTCAGATCATCACTTCTCTAGCCCTGGCCCTGAGCCATGGCACCAACGATGCCCAGAAGACCATGGGAATCATCGCTATGGCCTTGGTTACCTTAGGTTATCTCCCGGACTTCAGCGTCCCCTGGTGGGTGGTGGCCCTTTGTGCAGGGGCGATGTCGCTAGGGACAGCTCTGGGGGGCTGGCGGATCATAAGAACCCTGGGGACCAAATTCTACAAAATCAGGCCCGTGCACGGGTTCACCGCCCAGATCGCTTCGGCTCTCATTATCTTTGGGGCAGCTTTCCTGGGCGGACCTGTGAGTACCACTCAAGTCGTTAGTTCGGCCATCCTTGGCGTAGGCTCGGCCAGGCGTGTCTCCAGGGTGCGCTGGAATGTGGCCGGCGATGTCATTGCCGCTTGGATGCTCACCATACCCGCTTCTGCCCTGCTGGCCGCTTTGTTTTATCTACTGCTGCATTCTGTTTTGGGGTTATGAGGAAGGAGAGGACTGATGGGAATTAGAGATCTGTTTAAGCCTCGTGAGGACAAATTCATGCGTTTGCTCATTGAGCAGGCGGCCAAGACCGTGGAAGGCATGGAATTACTGGAGACATTCATGGAAAGCAACGATGGCGAGGTAGCCAAGAAGCTCAGCAAGGTGGAGAAGGAAGCCGATGAAGTACGGCGCATCCTTATAGATGAGCTTAACCGCTCCTTTATCACCCCTATTGATCGCGAGGACATCTTTGCTCTCTCCCTGACCATTGATGACATCTTGGATTATGGCAATAGCACGGTGGACGAGATGGTGACCCTGGAAGTGGAGCCCAATACTTACCTTCGACGAATGGTCTCGCTGGTGCGGGAGGCAGCTAACGAGATATACATGGGAGTCCTGCGTCTGCAGGATCATCCCAACGTGGCCAACGATCACGCCGTGCGGGCTAAGGCTTTGGAGAACCGGGTGGAGACCGTTTACAGAGAAGCGCTGGCTGAGCTATTCCACGGACCTACGGACATAGATCATTTAATGGACATGCTCAAACTCAGGGAGATATATCGCCACTTGAGCAACGCGGCCGATCGAGGCGACCAAGCGGCCAATTTGATTGGAGACATCGTGGTTAAGATGACATAAGGGCTAGAGAGAGACATGGGGCGGTCAGCTTGCCTGGGGGCGAGTTGACCGCCGTTTCGTTTAGAGGGGTGGTGAGGCCAGCTTCTTCAGATTTTCCGAGGCCTCTTGCCAAGTGATCTTGGACAGCCCTAGCTTCTGGCGCAGTGTGTCCGGCAGCATCCCTGCCTTGTAGTCGTGCACGGCGCAGGTCCAGCGCAGCATCTCGAAGGAGACGCTCTCCAGGCCGGCCAGACGAGCCGCATTGTCCAGGACGTACTCCAAATTGCGGGCCGTGCACTCGAAGAGCCGTTCCTTGGGCTTGCCCTGAGCTAAGCCTGCCCTGAGCTTTGCCGAAGGGTCGAAGGGTTGGTACTCGGCCAGGTACTGGCGCAAGATGGGAACGAAATCTGCTGAAAGCCGTAGCTTGCGTTCCTTGTGCTTCATCTTGGGATTGCTGTAGCGGACGTAGAGGATGGGCGCTTGCGGCTCTGAGGTGTCAATGTCGTTGAGCTGGATGCCCATGCACTCGCCCTTTTTGATGCCCGTCTGCAACAGGAGAGTAACCAGCAGGTGGGGGCGGGCGTCAGATTTATCGGCGTGCATGAGTTCCTCGGTAGCCTGCAGGAGCTTCTTTACCTGGTTATCATAAAGGACTTGGGGCAGGGGAGTACTGGCTGGTTGGTGGATCAGCGGTGCGGCGGGATCTCTGGGTATGATCCTCTCTTCGGCCAGCCAGCCGAAGAACACCTTCAAGGTGGTCACCCGACGAGCGTAGGATTTCGGTTTGCAGGGCACGCCTCGATAGTAGCGCAAGTAGGTCAGGAAATCGTTCAGCTCTTTAGTGCTGGTTTGGCTCAGAGTGCAGTCGGCACCCAAGTATCGGGTGAGGATGTGCAGATCGTAAAGGAAGGCGTTGACGGTGTTCTCCGTGAAGCCTTTGCGGATCATGTACTCGTGAAAGCCACTGATGGCAGTGCTGAGGGACGATTCCCTGGTCAAACCAAATAGCGGTAATTGTTCGACGGACATGGATACCTCCTGGCGGAACTCCTTCGCATAGCCCTTATTTTGACATAATTTTACTGCAAATTAGCTTGGATGTCAAATCCTTGCCTCCCATGCCCCTGACCGTTCGGCTGAGCGCTCACGGCGAAGCCTGTTGCGCAGGCACCGGGGACTATGATTTGACCTTTGGGGTGGAAGTCGGTATAATAATACCAAAGCATTTTCCACTTGCTATGGGCTTTGAAAATGGAAAAACGTCCATCTAAACCCCGATGGATTTGTTCAAGTTCCGGTTGTCGTTTCATCTGGCAGGTCTCCTTTCTGTGAGAGGCTTCCCATTTCATTCTAACACTACCTGCCATTTGGCACAACTATAGTTGGGCGGCTCGTGCAATCCACGGGTTTTATTCATCTTAGGGAGACTTCGTTATGGATTTTCAATTTGCGGGAGGAGTCACTTTAGTTGCGGCTGGAGCACTTCTAATCCTATTGCTTTTACCGGGGGTTCCGGAAACAATAGGTAGCCTCCTCAAGCGGCCCTTTCGAACGAGCAAATGGCCTCGCAGCACAAGAGTTGGAGTTTTTACCTTCGGCATAATTTTCCTTTTAACAGGTATATTGGCAACATTTAGTGAGTCTATCTCCACAATCTTACTTACGCCGATTCAAGTCATACCGGCTACTTCGCTAAGTCCTCTAAGTCCTCTAAGTCCAACTACTACTCCCCATCTAGGTACTACAACTCTGCCTACTACAACTGCGACGAATGTTCAGGTTTGCAATATTAACCCAAGTGAAGAGATCACATTTACAATTACAGACGAACAGGGGCAACCCGTCATGTCCATTGCCGTCCCGCCAGGGAGTATTCAGAGCGTGAGTCTGCCACCTGGTAACTACAAGTTTCAACTTGAGCGAGCTACTCCCATTGTGACTTCCACTGGGCAACCCATAATCGTACCAATGAATGGAGATTTCGTTATAGACGAAGACAAAGAGATTACTTTTACGATACTTGATGACGAGATCCGGTTGCTTTCACACTTGAAGGCTACTACGCCTACTCCATGAAAGGTACCGTCCACTGATGAATTGCATTGGGTGCGTTTCAAATGAGTTGCAGGAAAAGGCTTTCTCTGGTAGAGTAAGTCC
>CAYUPJ010000108.1:0-14523 GCA_964446635.1 uncultured Anaerolineae bacterium | reverse complement strand
GAGCTCGGTGCTCTCTTTTGCCTACCTGGATGTCCCCAACGTGATACGCTCACGGCAACGAGTCAACGGGTCAATGAGGTAACGGGTGACTCGTCAGTGCGTTACTCCTTGACCCATTACTCGTTGACTCGTTACCTACCCTGTGGGTAGATCGGCTCGATGTCAATCGGCAAATCGGTCAGGGCGTCCAGGGTGGCCTGCTCCTGGGCTGACACCTGGCCGTACTGGTCGAGCAGTGCTCCCGCCCCGTCGTAGTCGCCCTCGGTCTCGATGGCTAGCACTACCTGGGCCAGGTCGGCCCCAACATCGTCAATCTGGTCTATCTCGATGCGGTAGTGGCCAGTGTCCTGGTCAAAGGTGACGCCGCCGTGCTCCAGCAGGTAGTTGAGCTGCATCAAGCGGGCCATGCCGTGGGCTGAGGTCCTGCCGAAACGCAGGCCCCGGAACAGCCCTGCCAGGTAGCTGGCGTAGTGCTGGGGGATCACGGCTTCGTCGAAGAAGCCCTGGTCCTGCAGATAGGCCAGGTTGTACAGCCCGACGATGTCGGCTTTCAGCTCCTCAATAGGCGAGTAGCGATCCTTGAGGGCAGCGTTGACTGGGGCCTGAGTCCCATCAGCTAGGGTGACCTGTCTGGGCCCCAGGGCGTGGGAGATCTCGTGCAACAGGGTGTGATCGAAAGCACCCTGGGCGGTGACGTACTGCACCTGGTCCTCGGCTATGATCCGCTGGGCGATGGGGGTCATCAGGTGCTCGGCCTTAGCGTCGAGCATCGGCTTGAGCATGACCTTCTTCGTGCCCTCTTCGGTCTGCACCTTGGGGTCGTTGGGCAGGACGAAGGCGACTACCTGTGGGCCATGGCGGATCCACCCAGCGCGGTAAATGTCCTGTACCACTACCAGCGGCGATTTCAAGCCTGCCACCGATGGCTTCCCCGTCGCCTCCACCGGCAGGTTCTCTTGCATCTCGTCCAGGTAGTCCAGGTAGCCGGCCAGCTTGGCTGTCTCCATCGGATCCTTGACCATCACTACCCCCTGGTAGGCCGTCTTCAATCCCATCAGGCCGTCAATGTAAACCTCAATGGGACCGATGACCACGTCCAGGTTCCCCTGCAGACGCACCCAGTCCACGTCGCTCTGGTAGTAATCGTCGGTGCGCAGCGCCTGGGCGCGGTGCAGCAGGTATGCCCGCAGCGACGGCTCCTCGGTCAGCGCGGCTGCCTCTTCCAGCAGGCGGGCGGCGGGTTCGACCCACACCGCGTACTCCTGATGGTACGGCACGGCCACCAATTTGTCCCCTTCGCGCCGCACCACGGTGTACGGGGAGAGAAGCGTGTCTTTCTCACCGGGGTGGGCGGCGACGTAGGCCTCTAGCTCCTCCGCTGTCAGGTCGGGCGGGTAGAGGGCGGCGCCAGGAGGCATTGGGCTCACGCCGGCGATGAAGGGCTCCTCGCCGCTCAGGATATCGTAAGGCCCGGCGTTCAGGCGCAGCAGGTGGGCCAGGGCTTGGTCCTCAGGATCATCTGACAGCTCCAACCGGTCGCGCAGCGCTGCCCCCTCCACCGACCGCTGTCGCCAGTAGATCTCCTCCATGTAGTCGGCGGCCTGGATCAGCCTGTCCAGCACTGCCACCTCCCAGTCCTCCAGGCCGCTGAGGTCCAGGCCCTGGCTCATGTCAATGGGCTGTAACCGTGCCACCCGTTCGGCGATGTCTGGGGCGATGATCAGGCCTGTGGTTGGGGTCGGTGGGGGAGGGGTCGGGGGGGGGGTGGGGGGGTGTGTCGGCACGGCGGGTACGGTGGGAGTCGCTGCCACGGTGGGCAGCGGGGTCGGTGTGGCTGGTGTCGGCGTGGGTCGGCAGTCTGCCAGAGTCACGGCCAACGCCAGTAGAACTAGCAACCGCAAAAACGTACTTTGTTTCATGGTATCCTCCTCGTTGCACTCAAGCCGACAGGCGAGAGCAAGCCTCAGAAGGCAGATGGCTCTGGAAGTGTGATCTCTAACCAGCATGCCTCGCCGGTCAGGGGCAGCAGGGCCTGCCCGCCGGACAGCTTCAGGTCGCACCGCGTCATCTCATTGCCGCAGTGCACTTCCAGAAGCGCAGGCAAGCCCTCTGAATCCCCATCAGGCGTGACCTTGTGCGCCCACACTTTGAGCTCCTGAGCCTGCACGGCCGGCAGGTGGAAGGCTGCCTGGCGCAACAAAGAAGGCGTCGGCACCTCGCCAGTGGCGGCCTGAAAGCGTCGCTCCCCGTCAGGATAACTCAGTCGCACATCCGCCGTCACCGGTTGACCGCCAGCGGTGACGGCGAAAATGGCCTGTGGGAAGAGGGCAGGGGCACGCCCTGCCCCTACCCGCAATTCCACTGCCACGCGGGGGGCGAAGGCTCCGCGGCGGGCCATGGTGATGGTCATTCCCAGTACCAGCACACCGGCCAACAAGGCGCAAGCTCGCTCCACGGGGCCTTGCCAGATGACCAGGCCGTGGAGGAAGAGGCTGGCCAGGTACAGGGAGTAGATGCCTGCGATAAGGACTGGGTGGCCCAGCCAGCGGAAAACTGTGCCGGGCATAAACTCACCCTTCCGCCGGCTGGAAACTAACAGGAGAACTGGGAAAATGCCAGCCAGTAGGGAAACAACGATTACACCTATGAAGCTGAGCGGTCCTGGGAAAGATTCCTTGCCGGTTAGCAAGAGCCCCTCAGCCAACAGGAAGACCACCATGACCGGGCTCGCGGACAGGAAGAAGCGGCCGCGCTCACCCAGACCAGCGACCAATGACCGGAGGCGAGCAAACAGCGATGGGCGTCTTTTGTCCTTCGTCTTTCGTCCTTCGTCCCCAAGGGCCTGCCAGATGCCCTCCGGAAGCCGGCGGCCCCGTCGGAGAGCAAGGCGGGGCCGATAGCGCACCTCACCACCCACCTCCATCTTCTGCACGAAGCCTTGCTCGACCAGCTCTCCTAGCAGGGTACGAACAGCATCCTCGTCCTGGCCGACATGGGCCGCCACCTCAGCCAGGCTCACTTCTCCCCGACGCATCATCCAGTTGATGATCTGCCGCAAGGAATCGGGCAGCGCCAGGACATCGGCCATGTGCAGTCCCGTGGCATCCCATTCTCCCTCGTAGGTCAGGGTCATGGACGAGGTGATGCGCAGGCGAACGCTGTCCTGGCTGGCATCCAACACCTCCAGCGCCAGGCGAATCCCGCGCTCACGCAGTGCTGTATCTTCCCAACGATCTGTAACGGCTGTTTCCAGGCGATGGATGTTGTCATCCATCTGGATGTCCAGGCGGAACTTCGGCTGGAGCGCACCGCCATGCCCCTCTACCAGTCCCAGGTAGGTCAAACCGATCCGCGGGGTGCCGTCAGGCTTTCCCCGTGGGTGAAAGACCAGCCTTCCCCGCTGCCGGGGCAGTACTACGATCGGCTGAGGCCGTGTGGGGAGCCGTTCACGAACCACGTTGAAGAGGGCGAGGGAGAAATGGATTGAGGCCATGGCCACGCCGAGGATAACATACATGGAGCCCAACACGTGCACGCTGGGACCGGCCTGTGCGGCCAGAGGTACCAGGGCTGTGCCCGATTGGCTGGCCAAAACTTCCGGCGCGACCACCCCATTGACTGCCAACACCCAGATGCTATAGATGACTATGGCGGCAGCCTGCGCGGCCACAGCCCCCCAGATCAGGGAGCGAGCGCTGGGATCACGGCGGAGCACCACCTTAGCACAGTTGCTCACCGAAAAGTGTCCGAAGTAGGCCGCTAGCACAACGCCGAAGATCAGTTGCAGGATTGAGGGGTCGAAAGGACGCCCGCCGAGGAAGGGCACATTCACGTACAAGAGGTTCTCTGGTTGCACGTGGGTGAAAGCGAGCAGGGAGAGAAGCAGGATCAGTCCGAGGTTGATCGCGCCTACCAACAACGCCGCGGCAATGGTGGCGTTAAGCGATTCGCGTCGCAGAAAGTAAAGCCCGATGAGGAAAAGCAACACCGCCCAGACCTCGGCTGGCACGGGCGTAGCATCGGCCATGGTGGTGGAAAAGCCGGCGTAGTAGGCCAGGAGAACCACAAAACAAAGGGCGGTAACCCCCAACGAGAGGATGAGGGAACCGACGCGCCCCAGGTAGTCGTTCACCATTCGGCCAGTGAAGGCATCACCGTAACGGACAGTGCCGCTGCGCGAGGCAGCCTCGGCCATGGAGGCGACGGTCAGCACGTTCACCACGCCTAACACGACCAAGAGTATGATGCCAGGCACTGGACCGATACCGGCCAGGGCGATGGGCAAGGCCAGGACACCTGCGCCAACGGTCTCCGTTAGGGTCAAGGCGAAGGCGGTCCAGAAGGGTGGCAGGGACTCCAGCCACCTGGCAAGGGCAGTCCAGGCCCAGCGCAGCCGGTCAACTGGCTTGAACTGCGGGGCGTAGATATTCTCCAGCGGTTTGCGGTACAGGCAATAGTAAGCCTGCTGTACTGCTTCCTCGTTCAGGCCCAGCGCCGCCCGGATGCCCGGCACGGCCTGGTAGGTGAAAGTGTACTTCTGGCCCAGGAGGTGGGCGAGGGCGGCCCGCACTCTGGGGTTCTCCGGGACAAGGGGCGCCCACTGCGGGGCGTGGCGCTCCAGGTCTTGGATCGTGGGACGGAGCGGGGGATTGCGGCCCAAAGCGAAGGCTTCGAGGAAAGCGAGGTCGCGCTCCTTGGCCGCCTCTTCGGTGAGGAAGAGCTCCATCGCCTGCCGCGATTTAGCCACCATGTGGGCCGTGCGGCTCTCGATGAGGAAGAGTAGGATGCTCGCTCGTTTGGCGGGCAGTCCGGCCATGACCTCTTCGCGGGTGAGCAGCTCATCGGATGTCATGTTCACTCCTCCTATCAGCGGTGTGCAAGCGGTTGTGTTTCAACGCCATCGTGGGCGGACGGTTCTGGAAGCGTGATTTCCAACCGACATTCCTTGCTAGTCAATGGTAGCAATACCTGCCCGCCGGACAGTTTCAGGTCAAAATGGGTCGTTTCATCGCCGCAATGCACTTCCAGAAGTGCGGGCAGGCTCTCTGAGTCCCCTTCGGGCGTAGTCTTGTGTGCCCATACTTTGAGCTCCTGGGACTGACCGGCCGGCAGTTGAAATGCTGCGTAGCGCAGTGAAGAGAACGCCGGCACCTCGCCCGTGGCGGCCTGATAGCGTCGCTCGCCTTCGGGATACCCCAGCCGCACTTCCGCCATCGCCGGTTGGCCACAGGAAGTGACCGCGAAAACTGCCTGTCGGGCCAGGTTTGCCTCCTTCTGGCCTTCTTCCCGCAACTCCACCACCATGCGCGGAGTGAAGGCTCCACGGCGCGCCGTGGCGATGGTCAGCCCGATGATTAGTATGCCGACGGCCAAGGCACCAGCGCGCTCGACAGGGCCTTGCCAGATGACCAGGCCGTGGAGAAAGGGACTGGCTAAATATAGAGCGTAGATGCCAACGATGACAACTGGATAGCGCAGCCACCGCAGGACCAGGCCGGGCACAAACTCGCCCTTCCGCCGACTGGAAACCAGCAAGAGAACCGGGAAGATGCCAGCCAGTAGAGAAAAGATGATCACCCCGATCAGGCTGAGCGGTCCTGGGAACGATTCCTTGCCGTTCGACAACTGCCACTCGGCCAACAGGAATAGTATGATCACCGGGCTTGCTGACAGGAAGAAACGGCCGCGCTCACCCAGGCGGGTGAGAAGAGGCAGGGAGAGGGGGAGACGGGGAGAGGGGGAGATTATCTCTGCATTGCCGCATCCTCTTTGCTTTCCTGCGCTCTTATCCAGAGCTTGCCAGATTTCGTCGGGAAGCTGTCGCCCTCGTCGGGGAGCAAAACGAATCCGATAGCGGGTCTCGCTGCTACGGGCAGGGTCACCTCGTCCCGCCACCTCCTGCACGAAGTCTTGCTCGATCAGCGCTTCCAGCATGGTGCGGGCAGTTTCCTCATCCTGGCCGATGTGTGCTGCCACCTCAGCAAAGCTCACCTCTCCCTGGCGCGTCATCCAATTGACGAGTTTCCGCGAGGGATCGGGCAGCGCCAGGGCATCGGCCAGGTGAAGGCCTGTGGCATCCCATTCTCCTTCGTAGGTGAGGGTCATCGGCGAGCTGACTCGCAGGCGGACGCTCTCCTGACTGGCGTCCAACACCTCCAGCGCCAGGCGGGCCCCCCGCTTGCGCAAGTCTGGAAGCCGGTCGAGGAGCGCTGTGTCTTCCCGAAGATCCTCAGCGGCCATCTCCAGGCGGTGGTTGTTGCCATCCAACTGGACGTCCAGCCGGAACTGGGGCTGGAGAGCGCGGCCGTGCGTCCCTATCAGTCCCAGGTAGGTTAAGCCGATGCGGGGTTCCCCGCTGGGCTTTCCGCGCTGGTGGAATAGCAACCTGCCCCGCTGCCGGGGCAGCACCACGATCGGCCGATGCTGTGTGGGCAGCCGCTCACGGACCAAGTTGAAGAGGCCGAAGGAGAGCGTGATCGAGATCATAGCCACGGCAAGGGTGACATAAATGGAGCTCAACACATGCACGCCAGGGCCAACCTGTGCGGCCAGTGAAGCCAGGGCTGTGCCAGTCTCGCTGGCCAGGACCTCCGGCGCGATTGCCCCATTGACCGCCAACACCCAGATGCTGTAGATGACTATGGCCACAGCCTGCGCCGCCATAGCACCCCGGATCAGGGAGCGAGCGCTGGGGTCACGGCGGAGCACCACCCTGGCACAATTGCTCATAGACAGGTACCCGCAATAGGCGGTGATAATGACGCCGAAGACCAGTTGCAGGATCGAGGGCTCAAAAGGACGCCCGCCGAGGAAGGGCACATTCATGTAGAGGAGATTCTCCGGTCGCAGGTGCGTGAAGGCAAGCAAGGAGAGGAGTAAAAGCAAGGCGATGTTGATAGCACCTACCACCAGCGCTGAGGCGATGGTGGCGTCTAGCGATTCGCGCCGCAGGAAGTACAGCCCGATGAGGAAAAGCAACGCGGCCCATACCTCGGCCCGCACGCCCGTGGCGTCTTCCAGGGTGGTCGAAAAGCCGGCGTAGTAAGCCAGGAGAGCCAACACACAGTCAATGGCAATCCCCAGTGAGACGACGAGGGAACCGACACTCCCCAGGTAGTCGTTCACCATCCGTCCGATGAAGGCGCTGCCGTAGCGGACGGCGCCGCTGCGGGCACTGGCCTCGGCCATGGAGGCGACGGTCAGCATGCTGACCAGACCCATGACGACCAGAAGCACAACGCCGGCCAGTGGACCGATGCCAGCCAGGGCGATGGGCAGGGCCAGGACGCCTGCGCCAACCGTCTCGGTGAGAATCAAGGCGAAGGCAGTCCAGAATGGCGGTAGAAACTCCAGCCATGCAGCCAGCGCAGCCCAGGCCCAGCGCAGCCGGTCAAGCGGTTTGACCTGCAGGGCATAGATGGTCTCCAGGGGTTCATGGTACAAGCGCTGGTAAGCTTGCAGTACCGCTTCCTCGTCCAGACCCAGCGCCGCCCGGATGCCCGGCACGGCCTGATAGGTGAAGTGGTACTTCTGGCCCAGGAGGTGGGCGAGGGCGGCCCGCACTCTGGGGTTCTCCGGGACAAGGGGCGCCCACTGCGGGGCGTGGCGCTCCAGGTCTTGGATCGTGGGACGGAGCGGGGGATTGCGGCCCAAAGCGAAGGCTTCGAGGAAAGCGAGGTCGCGCTCCTTGGCCGCCTCTTCGGTGAGGAAGAGCTCCATCGCCCGCCGCGATTGGGCCACCATGTGGGCCGTGCGACTCTCGATGAGGAAGAGCAGGGTGCTGGCTCGTCTGGCGGGCAGTCCGGCCAGGACCTCTTCGCGGGTGAACAGTTCCTGGGTCATTTTGGTCTCCTCTGGTGCTCAGGTGGTGATCACCGGCTAATCTTCTTAATCATCGTTAACTTGTTGCCCTCGGCATCGAAGTGGAAACGAACCTCATCCATGAGTTGGCGCATGAAGTAGAGCCCCAGTCCACCACACAGACGTTCGGCCAGGCTGCACGTGAGGTCTGGCGGGGGAATGGCCTCTGGATCAAAGGGACGGCCGTGGTCGTGGATGGTGACCACGAAATTGTCGTTCACACCCTCGCAGCAGAGGGTGATTTCGCCCTTTTCTTCCTCTCCGTAGCCGTGCTCGATGACGTTGGTGCAGGCCTCGTCTACGGCCAACTGTACCTCGAAGGTGGCTTTTTCGCTCAGGCCCGAGGCCTTGGCTGCCTGGGTCACGAAATCAGCAATGGTGGCGAGGTTCTTGAGGCGGCCATCCACCGTCAACTCCCATTGTTTCGACAGGCTCAACACAAGTGTTTGGACATTTTCTCGTAACTGCTCAGCCCGTGTCATTGCGAGGAGCGTTTTTTGCGGTTGCGAGGCACGAAGCAAAGCAATCTCCTCCTTGCGGCTTGGGGATTGCTTCGCTTCGCTCGCAATGACAGCCTGAGTAGTCACATTTTCTCTTCAGAAGCTGCCCATCGCATCAACGACGTCGGGATAGATCTGGAAGAGGGGAGTGAGGCCGGCCAGGTCGAAGACTTCGGCGATGTAGGGTGACATGTTGGCCAGGCGCAGGTCACCTCGATTCCAGCGCTTACAGGTTTTGAGAATCGAGATGAGAACCTTGATTCCAGCGCTGGAGATGTATTCCAGGTCTTTGAGGTCCAGACAAATGCGGAATCGGTCCGCATCCACGATGGACTTGAGGGCTTCTTCCAGTTGCGGTGCCGTAGCGCTGTCAACGCGACCACTCACCGTGACCACGTCAGCTCGCTTCAACTGCTTGGGGGTGATTTCCATTTTGATTTTCCTCCTGTGTATTTATGTATTTCGGGGCAGCGCCCCAGCCTCGCTGAGATGACTTTCGTGCTAGCGTCTTTTGAGGCAGCTTCTGGCTCAACTGCAACTCAACTGTTCAATCAACTGGGGCAATTGACCCAGGTGTTCTAGTTCATAGTATCCATCGTGCTCCATACGTTGGTGATCTATCATCTCATGGGCCCATGTAACGTGATATGGAATATACACTGCGTGCCCGCCCAGCGCCAGCACAGGCAAGATGTCCGATTTCAACGAATTGCCCACCATCAGGAATCGCTGCGGCTCGATCCCGTACTTTGCCAGCAGTGCCTGGTAGGTTGTGTGGGCCTTCTCGCTGACCACTTCCACGTATCGAAAGTAGCCGCGTAACTGCTCAGCCCGTGTCATTGCGAGGAGCGTTTTTTGCGACGAAGCAATCTCCTCCTTGCGGCTGGGGGATTGCTTCGCTTCGCTCGCAATGACAGCCTGAGTAGTTACGTAGCCGCCAATGCCAGAATGCGAGAGTTTGGATTCCTGATCGAGCAAATCGCCTTTTGTGATCACCATTAACTGGTATGATTTGGCTAATTCGCGGATTGTTTCCTCTGCGTGCTCAACGAGTTGTACCTCGGAAGTGAGCATTTCCTTCGCCAAGCCGATGATCTTCTGAATCTCCGCCCCTGTTATCCTCCCCTCCGTCAACTCGATGGCGGTTTCGATCATGGAAAGGGTGAAGCTCTTGATACCATATCCATAGTAGACGATATTGGCCGTCTCTTTCTCAAACAGTCTCCGCTCAACGGTCTGCCCGTCAACATAACTGGATAGCAATTTCTTGAGCTTTTCCTGAGCCTGTTCGTACAGGGGCTCGTTATGCCATAGCGTGTCATCAGCATCAAAGGCTATTAAATCGAATTTCAAAGTCAGTCACCTCATTGCCCAATATTATACGAATTTCTGCTCCGGCCGCAACACGTCATCTAGTCCACCAGACCGGCATCGAGGCCGACTTGGCGTACGACAGTTTGCGACAGGTCGCTGACGACTCCGGAGGACTTCTTGGGCCAGGCGATCCAGAAGCTGCCCTTCATAGCCGGCAGAGCGGAGCCGGTCGGCCCGCTCCTCGGCCTCAGCGGCGTTCCAGTGGATTAGACGTACAGCACCGGTTACGATGGCAACTTTATCCTGCATGGCAGCGTTCATAGACTCTCCTCTCCAAACACAAACAAATCTCCAATAGATTGCCGCAGGTAGTTGCGACGAATCGCTTCCCCAAAAACGTGAGCCACTGAAACCACATGCAATTTGGGGTGCCGTTTCTCTGGAGGGATATACACGGTATCGGTGGTCATGATCTCTGTGATTTGAGGCACTGCTATCAGCCTCTCAAGTGCATTCCTGACGAAAACCCCATGGGTGCACGCTACGCAAATCTCTTGAATGCCTTGCTCTATCAACAACCTGCTGACTTTCAGAACCGTGCTGCCTGTGGCTATCTCATCGTCATAAACCAGGGCCCGTTTACAGCCACGCACCTGTTGCCCCACTATCCCGCTGATATGTACTTCTGTATCCGAAATCCGCTCCTTGACGCCTGCCGCAACGGGCAACCCCAAATCCTTCGCAAACCGAGCGGCCGACTGCGCATGGCCCATATCGGCCGCAACCACGATCGTTTTCGACAGATCTCGCTGTTGGAAGTAATGCTTGAATACTGGCCGGCTGCTGAGAGGGTCGGTTGGCACGCTAAAGAAACCGTGCACCTGCGGCGAATGAAGCATCATCGTCATCACATGAGTCGCCCCGGCGGTTTGCAGCAAATCGGCAACCAGTCGAGCGGTGATGGAGATTCGAGGAGCATCTTTCTTATCGGAACGGGCAAAGGAGTAGTACGGAATGATGGCATGGATCTCCTTTGCTGATGCTGCCTGCGCAATGTCTAGCATCATCAGCAGTTCCATCAGGTGATCGTTCACGGGAGGAGAGAGCGACTGGACAATGTACACGGTACGCAAACGCACGCTGGCGCCCAGTTGGATGTACAGGTTATCGTTGCTAAAGCGACTGATGTGAGTTTTGTCGAGCGGCACCCCCAGGTAGCTGGCAATATCGGCCGCGAGTTGGGGGTGGGAACTGCCGCCAAAGAAACGAACCTCGCTGGGGTCAACTGTTTGTGATGTCACCTTGCTCCTCCGTGACAGCATAGATTCTGAAATCGCAAGTCCTCTGCCCGCCATCAATGTCGGGGTACGCTTTAATAATTGACATTCAGATGCGCAGTTCCACCACATCACCATCATGAAGGACGTAGTCTCGCCCTACCATCTGCCCGTCATAGGCAACGCTGCCCCAGACTCGGGCCGTTTTCAGATTTTGGACGAAATCCTGGTGGACCTTTCCTGCAAGCTCCTCTACCGTGCTTCCTTTCTTCAGTATGAATGGGACGCTGAAATCGGGCTCTTTGCCGGGGGGTTTAGAGTAAACACGCATCACATCCAACTGCTCGAACACGGCTTGCTTTAGCTGTTCGAGGTTACGGCCGGTCATTGCAGACACGGGGAGCAAAGCCCACTCATCGCCGAGCAGTTCCCGGAGGACCTCAAAGTCCTCGTCCGAGCTTTCGTCATCGTTCTTGTTGACCAGCACCAACAACGGTTTGAAGGTGATGCTTTGTTGTTCGGCGTAGCGATCCCCCCCTTTCATCCCCCCCATGGGGGGGGAGAGAGGGGGGTGGCTGGGCACGATGTGGTGCTCGTGCAGTATGGCGACCGTATCCTCAAGCTGTTCGATGGGATATGTCTGGAGATCCACAACGAGCAGGATGAGGTCTGACCTGCGGATCAGATCCACCAGTTCTGACTCTACATAATCCCTGTCCAGTGGTGGTGTATCCACCAACTGGACCTGGATGTTTTCGATGGGCATCATGCCGGGGGTGGGTTCCCAGGTGGTGTAGGGTGCAGGCGACACTTCGGGCGTAGCGTTGGTCAGCGTGGCCACCAGAGCGGATTTCCCCACGTTGGCCGGTCCAATGATCACCGCTTGCCCGGCGCCTTCTTTCTCGATGTGAAAGGCAGAATCCCGCTTGCTGACCTTTTTGCGGGCCTGAGTGGCCTCAGCCTTTAGCTTGGATAGTCGCCGGCGCAGGTCGGCCCGTAGCTTATCGGTGCCCTTGTGTTTGGGAATGAGGCTGATAAACTCTTCGAGAGTAGCGATTTTCTCTGCAACCGACTTGGCGGCGCGGTATCGTTGTTCCGCTTCAAGAGCTTCTGGAGGAAGATTGGTTGGCACGGATACCTCGCTGACGGTAGGGAACTGAAGCGCCGTCTGGTGTTGCTGTTCGGATAAAGATGGGATCGGAGATTCTAGAACACATCGGCAGGTTCGTCCCACAACTTGTCCCTGATCACTTCTATCAACTCTTCCTGGGAGGAGATCAACTCGATGTTGATGGCGCTGACCGCAGTGTCTAAGATTTCTTCATCATAAGGCTGCTGCCCCACCTTGGTCATCTCGTGTTTCAGCATCCCCGTACTCACCCTCAACCGTTTAGTACGGGGCGATTTGACCTTCAGTGCGGCTAGGGCTGCATCCGTCAGACGAATGGATAGCTCTTGCAGTTGTCTCTCATTCATCTGGCCAATCCGACCAGGTGAATCAAGAAAACCTTCGTAGACAGTGTTGGCTATCGTGTACCGAAACCAGTTCTCCCAGGTTCTATCTGCATCCGTCTTGCAGAACCGAGATAGGGGGATCTCATCGAAATCAGGTTCTGGTTCTTCTTCAGCGGGACCGAAATCTGGTGCTGAGCCGAGAGTGTTGCGCCAGATGGTCCAGGTGACCAGGGCGGCAATCATGCCCACCAGAGTTGCCTCGAACAAGGAGAAGGGTAAGAAACGGGTGAGTACCCAGCCCACACCAAGGGCAATGCCCATTACAAGCGCGAAGCTGACGACAAGCAAAACGATTATCAGGATGATGATCAAAATGGTAGGAGGAAAAATACGCATAGTTGAACCTCCTTATAGCGGCTAACTCTCACTGGTTTGGCGACGGCGACCTCGTATCGGCCCCACTCAGCCAACAGGCGGCGCAGCAGCACGGGTATGGATTCCACTTCTGAATAACCTTCGACGATGGGCACCAGGACAGGGGTGTTCATATGTTCTCCACGCTGCCAAACAGATCCAGTTGCCTGGCAGCCTGATCTGCATAGTCTCGATCTATCTGTATCTCATCCTGGCGCAATAATTCGCCCGCTGTATAGAGGCGCTGGCGGATTACATCGCGCGTGGTCTCTGTCAGCGGCGTGATTTGTGCTACCCCTTGCGCAGACTCCACAGCAACAATCTGGCTATCTGACAGCCTTTTGTTGTCCAGTACGTCTGGGCTGTGGGTGGTGAGTAGTACTTGTGAGCGTTCTGTGCCATCTATGAGGATGTCCATTAGAATCTCCGCCGCAGCAGGGTGAATCGTGGATTCCGGCTCCTCGATAGCAATCAAGGCAGCAGGCCGGGACTGGTAGACTGCCAGCAAGATGCCCAGGACACGCAGTGTGCCATCGGACATATTCAGTGCATCGAAGCGCCAGGCGTGTTGCTGTCCAACATCCTGGCGGAATTCCAGGGTTTCTTTCTGCCCCAGCGACTTGGGCAGGACGCTGGTGGTGCCCGACACAATCTTCCCCAACAGCCGACAGATGCGCTCGTAAGCGTGCCCATTGCGGGCGCTCTCTTCTTTAATCCGCCCCAGAACGGCCGCGGCGTTGCTGCCATCCGAGAGGAGTACAAGCCCCTCGCCGGGGTCCGGGTCTTGCAGTTCGCGCACGCGCTCAGGCCGCAAGTTGTAGCGTCGGATACCAGTTAGAAAATCAAACACCGGGCGGAACTCCTCAGTTGCGGAGAGCACGGTCAGAGCCAGGCGGTCGGACTGGACCCGTGGACGGATACCGGGCACTTCTCGTGTGAATGTGCCCTGTTCCACTTCAAACTCGTGGCGCGCCCCCATAAAGGGTTGAACGACGCATCGCTCGCGCGCTATACTGAAGGCTTCGCGGGGGCGTGCCGCGAGGTCGAAGGCATAGTCTGCCCAGCCACCATCGGCCAGATCGAGACGTAACCGCAGGCCAATGTGGGTGGGATGACCGCCAGATTTGCGACGGACGGCAGCAATTCCGCCCCGGTTGGCAAAAGCCAATTGCACTGAGTGGCTGAGACAATCGGCGACAAACGACAGGGCATCCACGAAATTGCTCTTGCCGGCACCGTTTGGTCCGACCAACACCGTCAATCGTTCAAGGTTGACTATACAGGCTGCGATGTTCTTGTAGTTCCGAATCTGGACTTGACGCAGCATTGGATTGCTCATACAACACCTCCCTTTTCTAACACCAACATCTTCACTGCGCTCTTGTTGTTGCTGCTCTTCCAGACCAGGCCGCCTTTATCAAGCAATCTCACTAACGAGCTGCTATACTCGTCTTGCCTGATTTCGATCAAGCCTTGGCTATCAACCCAGTGAGCAATGTTAGGATAGGTTTTTGAGAACTGGCTCTCCATATATTTACCACCTTTCTTTGAGGCTAATTATGGTAAGACCAGCAATCCCGTTTTGGGAAGTGGACGAAGCCACATTCGTCAATGGTCAGATCGTGCTGTTCGGTCAGGTATTCCATCCGGCTCTCGCGTATCTCGCGCTCGATTTCGTCCTGGTGATCCAGGTAGTAACCGAT
>CAYUPJ010000107.1:0-14577 GCA_964446635.1 uncultured Anaerolineae bacterium | reverse complement strand
TCGCCTGTATCCCTACTCCTGTCCCCCAAGCCAGTCAGAACCGCTGCGCAAGCCCCCGGCCCGTTCAAACTTGCTAGACCTGTCCGAAAGTGATATAATACAAAAGGTGTGAAGATGGACAAGCAAGGCCAAGAGACCAAACTGAGCCGCGTTGAAGTGGAGCACATCGCTGAACTGGCGAAGCTCAACTTGACCGACGAGGAAAAGGAGAAGTTCAGGGAGCAACTCTCAGCCATCCTGGAGTACGCCGAGATATTGCAGCGCTTGGACACCGAAGCTATTCCCCCTACAGCTACAGTACTCCCTTTGCGAAATGTGATGGTGGCCGACGAGGTTAGACCCTCCTTCTCCCGCGAGGACATCCTGGCCAATGCGCCCGAGGCCGAGAATGGTTGCTTCAAGGTGCGAGCAATTCTGGAGTGAACGATCCATGGCACGAGTGGCAATAAAGAAACCCCTCTCCCATGCCCTGCAGCCTGACGAGTTGCGCGCTGTGGAAGAGTTCAAGAGGAGAATCCTGGCCGAGCTGCCTGGTCAGGTTAAGGACATCATCCTCTTTGGTTCCAAAGCGCGGGGAGACGCCCATCCAGGCTCGGACATAGACCTGCTGGTAATCGTGGACCGCAGGACGCCAGAGGTGGATGATGTCATCAGCGAGATCATGGCTGGCACTCTCTTGGATAAGAGGATAGACATCTCGGCCCTTGACTTCACCAGTGACGAGATAGCTGAATGGTCAGCCATTGGCACACCGCTGATGCGCAACTTGGCCGATGAGGGAATCGTGCTGAAAGGAGAACCCATCGTGGTAGGAAAAGGAGATCCGGCAAAAGTAGCACAGGGACTCCTCGAATCAGCCCACAGACGGTTGCGGGCTGCCAGGTTGATGCAAGAGGACGCGCTATTTGGTGAGGCGATGGCTCGCGTTTTTTATGCTTTCCTGGATGCTGCCGACGCAGCGCTGGCTGCCCGCACTATCTGCACCAAGTCTCACGCCGGGACGATTGACCTCTTCAGCCTGCACTTCATCAAGCCAGGGTTGGTGGAGGCCAAGTACAGCGGCTGGTTCAAACAGGCCCGCAAGTTCCGCCTGGAGGCCGACTACGAGCGGAAGCGAGATTTCACGACTGAGCAGGTCAACGAGGCGATTAACCAAGCGGCGAAGTTCGTGGAAGTGATCGAAAGCCTACTGCCTTCTCTGTTGGAGAGCTAGCTTGGAATTATATGAGCTGACCATTCACGAAGCCCAGGAGTTATTGAGAAAGGACGAGATTTCGGCCGTCGAACTGACTCAAGCCGTCATTGGCCGCATCGTAGAAATGGATAATCAGGTCAAGGCTTACCTCACCATTACCCCTGAATGGGCTCTGGAGCAAGCCCAGGAGGCCGACGACCGCATCGCGGCCTGGCGAAAGAATCCATCGAATCCCCTCGATCCCCTAACCGGCATACCTCTGGCCATCAAAGACGTGATCTGCGTGGCAGGTGTGCCCACTACCTGTGGCTCCAAGATTCTGGAGAACTTCATCCCACCCTACGACGCTACGGTGATCGAGCATCTGTGCCAGAATGGCGCCGTCATCCTGGGCAAAACCAACATGGACGAGTTCGCCATGGGCTCCTCCACGGAGAACTCAGGCTTTTTTCCCACCCGGAATCCGTGGGATCTGAGCCGGGTGCCTGGTGGCTCCAGCGGAGGGAGTGCCGCCGCCATAGCTGCCGATGAGTGCCTGGGCGCACTGGGTTCTGATACCGGTGGCAGTGTGCGCCAGCCAGCAGCGTTCTGCGGTGTGGCGGGCCTCAAGCCCACTTATGGCCGCGTCTCTCGCTACGGCCTGGTGGCCTTTGCTTCCTCGCTGGACCAAATCGGACCCATTGGCAAAGACGTGACCGATTGCGCCATCATCCTACAGGCCATTGCCCATTATGACCCCCGCGATTCCACCTCCGTGGATGCCCCCGCCCCCGATTATATTCAGGCCCTCGTCCCCGACATTCGAGGAATGCGCGTGGGCGTTCCGAGGGAGTACTTTGTCGAGGGCATGCAGCCTGAGGTGGAGGCAGCAGTGCGAGCAGCCATAGACAGAATAGCCGACTTGGGCGCAGAGGTGGACGAGGTCTCACTTCCTCACACCGAGTACTCCTTGCCCGTTTATTACCTGATCGCCCCGGCCGAGGCTTCGGCCAACCTGGCCCGTTACGATGGCGTGAAATACGGCTACGCTCACTCCGAGGCGGAGGACGTGTGGGACGCCTACCGCCAGACCCGGCAGAATGGCTTCGGCGTTGAGGTCAAGAGGCGCATCATGCTAGGCACCTATGCCCTTTCGGCAGGCTACTACGACGCCTACTACCTCAAGGCCCAAAAGGTGCGCACCCTCATCAAGCGGGATTTCGACGAGGTCTTCGGGAGATTCGACGTGCTGGTAGCTCCCACCTCTCCCACGGTGGCCTTCAAAATCGGCGAGAAGGTGGACGACCCGTTGCAGATGTACCTCTCCGACATCTTCACCCTCTCTCTGAACCTGGCCGGCATCTGTGGCATCTCCGTCCCCTGCGGCTTCGCCGACGGTTTGCCCGTGGGCCTGCAGATCATGGGGGACGCCTTCGCCGAGGAAGCGGTCCTGCGCGTGGCCTATGCCTACGAGCAGGCCACGGAGTGGCACAAGAGGAGGCCGGCATTATGATCAACGAAACAGATGTCCAGGAGTGGTTGGCTTATGCCGAAGCTGATCGGCAAGCGGCGGAGCATCTGCTAGAAAGTGGCGACTATATGGCCTGTGCTTTCCATTGTCAGCAAGCGGTGGAGAAGTTGCTGAAGGCCATTATCGTGGCCGAGACCCAGAAGCGCCCGCCTTACCTGCACAACTTGCGTCTACTTCTCGAGCAGATTAGCACAGTCGAGTTCCCCGAAGATATAGTGAGAAAAACGGTGCAGATTGAACCCCATTATCTTGGCACACGATATCCTGGTGTAGTTCACCCCAGATTCTACAACCGCCAAAACATGGAGAGGTTGCTCGCTGAAACGCTTGAGGTATACCAATGGTTTCTGACCAAGCTAAACGAGATGAGCAAATCCAGAGGTTCATAGCTCACTTGCGGCGTCATGTCGCTGTGCAGGAGGCTATCCTTTTTGGCTCTCATGCCTACGGAGAGCCTCATGAGTGGAGCGATATTGATTTGGTGATTATATCGCCCGACTTTGCTGAACAGTCCCTGATAGATCGTTTACAGTTCCTCTACTGGGCAACCTGGGAGGCTGGTACTACCTGGATAGAGCCACTTGGCTACACGTCGGAAGAGTTCGAATCCGCCAGCCCCCTGAGTCTCCTAGGTGAGGTTCGAGAACGGGGCATTGTCGTCTACGAAAAGGATGACAAATAACGTGAAGGGGGTTGATGGGTATTTTAGAGCTCATCCGTGACGCGCTACCAGAGGCTATCGGCGGCCTGATAGTTGCTGCCATAGTTGCTTTCATAGGCTATCTGTACACCCGATGGCGCAAGACTATCACAAAGCCTGTTGAGAGTGAAACTGGCCCGCCCTCACTTTCAAAACCGCCTGTGCCCAAAATCCCTCACAACCTTCCCCAGCCAGGGGAGTTCATCGGACGGGAGCGGGAGAAGGCGGAGTTGCGAGAGGCGCTGGCTTCGCGCTCATACCTTGTCTGCATTGACGGCATCGGTGGCATTGGGAAGACAGCCCTGGCGCTGGAGGCAGCCCACGAATGCCTGCGGGTCAGCAATGGAGAGATTCCCGCCGACGGTGTTCCTGTCTTCGACGCCTTCGTCTGGACGACGGCCAAGGACCGGGAGCTTGTCCTGAGCGACATCCTCGATAGCATCGCCCGCACCCTGGACTACCCTTACATCGCCCAGCTACCGCCGGAGGAGAAGCCTTCTGAGGCGGCCAAGCTCCTACGGGCCCATCGCTCCCTACTCATCGTGGACAACTTCGAGACCATCACCGACGACGCCGTTCGGCACTTCCTCCTGAACCTGCCGGAGCCCTCGAAGGCGCTCATCACGAGCCGCGAGCAGAAGCTACGCCAGGCGCGGGCCATCTCGCTGCGAGGGATGGAGAAAGACGAAGCGCTGACTCTCATCCGCAGCGAGGGCAAGCGGCTGGGCCTTCCTGCCGTGGAGCAAGCCGAAGAGAAAGTGCTCCTACGCCTTTACGAGGCCACAGGCGGAGCGCCCCTGGCCATCAAGTGGGCCGTAGGGCAGATGAAGCAGCGAGGCCAATCGCTGGACACTGTGCTGGACTATCTCTACGAAGCCAGAGGTGACATCTTCGAGAACATCTTTTCCCGCTCCTGGGAGCTTTTGAGCGAGAATGCAAGGCGCGTCCTGATGGTGATGCCCATCTTCGCCACCTCCGCGTCCAAGGCGGCAATCGAGGCCGCCAGCGACGTGCACAAGTGGGACCTGGACGAGGCACTGGGGCAGTTGGTGGAAATATGGCTGGTGGAGGCCAGCGAGGAACTGGACGAGGCCAAGCGCCGCTACAGCATCCACCCATTGACGCGGGCATTTGCGGGGGCGAGGTTAAGGGAGAATGCGGAGTGGGAAAGGGAGGCGAGGAGGAGAGCGGCTAAGTACTTCTTGGCCTTCACCCGGCGGTACGGCGGCATAGAGTGGAAGAAGTTCGAGTCATTGAAGATGGAACATGAGAACATCCTAGCCGTTATGGATTGGTGCTTGGAAGCCGAGGAGTGGCGCGCGTTCGTCGAGTTGGAAGCAGCCATGCGGTATGTCTTAAGTTTCGGCGGTGACTGGCAGGAGTTAATCAAACGCGGATTGCAGGCGACCGAGGCAAGTGTGAGGATCGGTGACAAGGCAACCTATGCATGGGCAGCACTGAACTCGTTAAGCTGGACGTACAGAAAGCGAGGGGATTTTGCCAAAGCGTCGCGTTGGGCAAACGAAGCACACAAATACTTTGAAGAGCTGGGGGACAAGCGAGGAACTGCTGCTTCGTTCCACAACCTGGGCTCCATCGCTGAAAGCGAAGGGAAACTAGACGAGGCCAGGGGGTTCTATCAGCAGTGCATCACTGTTTGTGGCGAGCCAGCGGACCGGGAAGCAGGTTATGATGCTCTTGTTGATCTGGGCGACATTGCCCGAAAGCAAGGCAGCTATGAGGAAGCCCGTCGGCTTTATGAGGAACGATTACGAGTGTGGCAGAAGCTTAATGACCCGATGTGGGTGGCCATACTTCTGGGCAAATTAGGATTAGTTGCCTATCATTCCGACGACTACGAAACTGCCTGGCGGTTGTACGAGGAAGACCTGGAAGGGAACCAGAAGCTGGGAAGGCAAAATGGCATTGCCTACTCCAAGCGGGCACTTGCTCACATAGGAGTGTTATTGGGCAAAGACAGGGCTCAGATGCAAACACTGGCTCAAGAAGCTTTGGAGATATTCGAGCGGCTGGGGATGAAACTGGAATACGAGGAGACACGAGAGTTAGTAGCACGGTTGGAGCGCCCGCTGGTGGGGGATGGGCAGCGAACACAGGCTCTGGTGGCGCGGCTGGAGGGGAAGCTATCAGCGGATAGGTAGTGGAGAAGCAGATAGAAGCGAATTACTCCCTATGTCCTTGACGCCCTCGACAGCAGGCACAAGGTCGGTATCACCGCTGATGAGGATGGCCGTGTCATAGGCATTGCTGTACGCTCGCCGCAACATATCGGAGGCAAGCGCTACATCTACAGAGATTTTGAAATATCGAAATCTGCTGTCAGCAGAGGCGAGAGATGGTAGAGTGGCTGGAGGGTCGGATCACGGAGGCACGGAGGTGACGGAGGACACGGAAGGAGATTCCGTGTGTTCCGTGCTTCCCCGTGTTTCCGTGTTCTACTAGAGGAGGATCCAATGACTCTTAAGGTCATTTTTGAAGAAGGAGTAGACGGCTATATTATCGCTGAGTGTCCACAAATCCCAGGCTGTATGTCTCAGGGCAAAACAAGAGAGGAGGCTTTGGCCAACATCAAGGATGCTATCCAAGCTTGCCTTAAGGTTATGATGGAAAATATGATGACGAAAGGCACAAAATAGGCGAGGTGAGTTTTCGCGATCCTCGTGGCCTTTTGCGGCTATCGTGTTCGGAGTTGTGTGAAGATCCTACGCTAGTTAACGGAGGCAAACGGAAATGCCTGGTAAGATAACTTTAGAGCAGGTGGAACGACTTGCGATTCAATTGCCCCTGCATGAACAGCTCAAACTGGTTGTCTCTATTGGCGAACGATTGAGTGTGTTTACCATGCCAGAAGAAGAGCGCCAACGCCAGGTATATGCCACGCGCCTGGAGGCGTTTCTAAGGACATGTGAGGAGATGGCAGCCGAAACAATTGAAGCGGTGGACTCGGCTGAAGACATCCGCCAAATCCGTGAGGAAAGGACGGCGCGGCTATGACGGAATGCTGTGTAGATGCCAGCATCGCTGTCAAGTGGGCAGTAAAAGGGGAACCATAGATAGAAACAGCCCGTGGGGAAGCTATCAACAGGAATCGAGTAGCCTGCTGGGAGAAAACAACAATCATGAAAATCACCAAAGCGGTCATCGCCGCGGCCGGGTTGGGGACGCGGTTTCTGCCGGCCACCAAAGCTGTGCCTAAGGAGATGCTCCCCCTGCTGGATCGGCCCATCCTACAGTACGTGGTGGAGGAGGCCGTGAACTCAGGTATCACCGACATCATTTTGGTGATCCGGCGCGGCAGCCACGCCATCACCGATCATTTCGACTCAGCACCTGAGCTGGAACGGACCCTGGAGGCAGGGGGCAAATTGCACCTCCTGGAAGAGGTCAGGCGCGTCTCGCAGTTGGCCCACTTCGCCTTCGTCCGCCAGGGGGCCGATTTGCCCTACGGCAACGGCACACCAGTGCTGGCGGCCAGCCCCTTCATCGGCAAGGATGAGACGTTCTGCTACATGTTTGGCGACGACGTCATTGATGCCGACCCGCCCGGCCTGCGCCAGGTGATGGATGCCTACGAGCGCTACCAGCCTGCCGCGGCCATGGCCGCCTACGAGGTGCCCTGGGAGGAAACCCACCTCTACGGCTGCATCAAGCTGAAAGAGGACACGGAGGCCCCCGAAATCGAAGACCTCATTGAGAAGCCTGAGCCGGGGAAGGCCCTCTCCAATCTCGTTCAGATAGGGAGGTTCGTCGTTCCCTATGAAATCGTCGAAATCCTGGATGAACAGAAGCTGGGTAAGGGGGGAGAACTGTGGATGGCCGACGCCATGTTGACCCTTGCCCAACGGAAGCGGGTCGTAGCCCAGCCGATCAAAGGGACCTGGTACACCACCGGCGATCCACTGCGCCTCTTGCAGACGTTCATCGCCCTGGCCCTGAAAGACGCCCACATCGGCCCGCAGCTCCGCGAATATCTCAGAGGACTCAGGCTGTAGCGTCATGGGACTGATGGTCGAGTGTTATTCAGGCCACACCTACGCCCAGGAACCCCGTGCCTTCACCTGGCGTGGCCAGCGTCACGTCGTGCAAGCAGTAGAACGGGTGTGGCGTGCGCCCGAGGGGCCCTATTTCCTGGTGCGCACGGAGGAGGGCGATTTTTTCGAGCTAGCGTACGACGAGACTGAGGACGTATGGAGCGTGAGGGAGCGTTCCATCACAGTCATGTCTCGTGTTTAGAATTCAAAACCAATTCAAAGGAGGATCAACGATGATCATCGGCGTATTGAAGGAGATAAAGACGGCCGAGAATAGAGTCGGTGCCACACCAGCCGGGGTGGACATGTTGGTCAAGGCGGGACACGAGGTCCTCGTCGAAAAGGGAGCTGGCGAGGGGAGCAGCTTCTCTGACCAGGAGTACAGGCAGGCCGGGGCGGAGATAGTCTCCACCGCCGCCGACGCCTGGGGAGCCGAGATGGTGCTCAAGGTCAAGGAGCCTATTGAGCCGGAGTATGGATTTTTCCGCGAGGGATTACTCCTTTTTACGTATCTCCATCTCGCCAATCCGGAGCTGAAGGATTTGACGAAGCTCTTGATGGAGAAAAAGGTCACCGCTGTGGCCTACGAGACGGTCGAGCTGGCGGATGGCACGTTACCCTTGTTGGAGCCCATGAGCGAAGTGGCCGGCAGGATGGCAATACAGGTGGCCGCCCATTATCTGGAAAAGCCCAGCGGCGGACGGGGTAAGCTTCTGGGCAGAGTGCCGGGCGTCCTTCCCAGCACGGTGGTGGTCATCGGAGTTGGCACGGTGGGGAAGAACGCGGTGGAGGTAGCTCTGGGTATGGGAGCCAGTGTCATCGCCATTGATCTCAGGATAGATCGGCTCCGCCATCTGACTGAGATATTTCAAGGGAATCTCGTGACTTTGAGTTCGAATCCCCACAACGTCGCCGAGGCCGTCAAGCGCGCCGACGCCCTGATCGGGGCGGTGCTCGTCACCGGCGCGAGGGCCCCTCACGTGGTCACGCGGGAGATGGTGAGAAGCATGAGCCCAGGCAGCGTGATCGTTGATGTGGCCATTGACCAGGGTGGCTGTGTCGAGACTGCCCACCCCACTACCCACACCGACCCCGTCTACGTCGAAGAGGGGGTGATTCACTATTGTGTAACCAACATGCCCGGCGCTGTACCGCGCACTTCGACCTATGCCTTAACCAACGCCACCTTGCCCTACACCCTTAAACTGGCTAACCTGGGCCTTGTCGAGGCGGTGAAGAAAGATCCAGCCCTGGCTAAAGGGGTAAACATTTACAAAGGCAAAGTCACCTGCGAGGGCGTCGCCAGCGCCCACGGGCTAGAGTGCACTCCGCTGGAGATGCTGCTCTGAACGCCAAGAAGCATGGGTGGTGAGAAAGAGGTGATGAATATGACTACGCTGACTTTAGAATTGCCGAAGGATTTGCTGAGGGTTCTGCAAGAGCGTGCCTCAGAGAGGGGCCAGGAGCTGCAAGAGACGGCTCTGCGGATTCTGCAAAAGGAGTTGGCTCCAGAAGCCCAGAGCGAGCGGGCACGGATTGCTCAGGCCTTAGAGGACTCCGGGCTCATCCGCCCCTTAAGCCCGGAACTACGGGAGAAGTACGTGCGCTGCCTGGATCCTATTGAGCGGGAGAGGATACGCCAGGAGTTAGCCAAAAAGACTTTTACTCCACCGCTCAGTGAGATCATCATCCAAGGCCGGGGAGATCGCTAGATGCCGACCTACTACCTGGATGCCAGCGCCGTTGTCAAGCGTTATGTCTCGGAGATGGGAAGTGCCTGGGTGCAGGCTCTGTGCAGCAATGAGGAAAACACTTTAATCATGGGCGAGATCACCTTGGCTGAGGTTGCGTCTGCCTTCGCCCGGGCAGCACGGGGCGGTAGAATCTCGGCTGAGGAGCGGCTGAGCTACCTAGACCTCTTCATCGGCGATTGTGCTGAACGCTATCGCTTGGTGGCCATCGAAAGGACGATTATCAATAGTGCCGTTGATCTGACGCAGGACCATTACCTGCGCGGCTACGATGCCGTCCACTTGGCGACAGCCCTCGCTATGAACGCAGAATTGCTCCGCAAGCAACTTCCGCCCCTCACCTTCGTCTCCGCCGACGAGGATTTGCTGGAGGCGGCCGAGGCCGAAGGATTGCCCACCGAGAACCCAAACCTGTAATCGTAGAAAGGTGCCATGGATTACGAAGCCGTCATCGGCATGGAAGTCCACGCCCAATTGCTAACCGAATCCAAGATGTTCTGCCGCTGCAGCGCCGATTATGCTGCGGCCGAGCCCAATACCCACGTCTGTCCTGTCTGCCTGGGGATGCCGGGGGTGCTGCCGGTAATCAATCAAAAGGCCATAGGATACACTATTATGACCGCCCTGGCCCTCCATTGTCAGATCCCTGAGTTTTCTAAATTCGACCGTAAGAACTACTTCTACCCCGACCTGCCCAAAGGGTATCAGATCTCTCAGTATGACCTGCCCCTCTCGCGCGATGGCTGGCTGGAAATCGAGGCTGGCGGGGAAACCAGGCGCATCGGCATCAATCGGGTGCACCTGGAGGAGGACACAGCCAAGCTGGCTCACGTGGATGGGCATAGCCTGGTAGACTTCAACCGCTCCGGCGTGCCCCTCATGGAAATCGTCAGTCAGCCCGACATCCGTACTCCTGAGGAGGCCCGCCAATATCTAACAAAGCTACGCACCATTCTGAGGTATCTGGGTGTGAACTCGGGCAACATGGAAGAGGGCGCCATGCGTTGTGAGGCCAACATCTCCCTGCGGCCCAAGGGCACCAACAAGCTTGGCACTAAGGTAGAAGTCAAAAACCTCAACAGTTTTCACTCCGTGAAGTTAGCCCTAGAGTATGAGATCGAACGACAGGCCAAGATCCTGGAAGCAGGCGGATACATCGAGCAGGTGACGATGGGGTGGGATGAGGCCAGGGGAGCAACGGTGGTTCAACGCACCAAGGAATATGCCCACGATTACCGCTACTTTCCGGAGCCGGACCTGCCCCCCCTGGCCCTCAGCCGGGAATGGGTAGAGGAAATCAGGGCCAGATTGCCAGAGCTGCCCGACGCCAAGCAGGACCGCTTCGTGGAGCAGTACGGCCTCTCCCGCTACGACGCTGGTGTGTTGACGGCGGAGAAGACCGTGGCCGACTACTTCGAATCCTGCGTCCGGGCCTACCCCCTCCCTCCCAACCCTTCGGCCCTTCGGCAAAGCTCAGGGCAGGCCTTGCTCAGGGCAGGCTTGGGGGGGAAAGAGGAGGGGGCCAAAACCGTGGCCAACTGGATCACCGGTGAGTTCTTCCGCTTGCTCAAGGCCGCAGACATGGGGATTGAGACAGTCAAGATCACCCCCGATGCCTTGGCCGAGCTACTCACCTTGGTGGAGAAGGGTGCCATCAGCATCAGCATGGCCAAAGACGTTTTCGGCGAGATGTTCGAGACAGGCCGTCCTGCCCTCCAGATCGTCCAGGAGAAGGGCCTGGCCCAGATCAGCGATGTCGAGGAACTCTCGCGCGTCGTCGAGCAGGTCATAGCGGAAAACCCGGGCCCGGTGGCGGAGTACCTGGGTGGTAAAGAGCCGGTGCTGCGCTTCCTCGTGGGCCAGGTGATGAAGGCCACCCGTGGCAAGGCTAACCCCCACCTGGTTAACGAACTGTTGAAGGAGAAGTTGAGCGCGGCTTGATTTTCGAGGCTCTTTTGGGTACAACTAAGCAAACTCAGAGGAACAAGGGCGTTCTCGGGTGATTTGTGAAGAGCGCCCCTGGGCGCTTTTTGTTTCTCCAAAAATATAACCGAGGAGGTTAAGAATGAAAGAAAATCCTGTCAGTGAAAATCCCTATGAGATAGCGCAGAGGCAATTCGACAATGCGGCCAAGTACCTGGATCTAAAAGAGGGCATCAAAGCCAAGCTGCGGGTTCCCAAGCGAGAGCTGACCGTCTACTTTCCCGTGAAGATGGACGACGGCAGTATCCAGGTATTCACCGGTCACCGCGTGCATCACAACCTGGCTCGCGGGCCGGCCAAGGGGGGCATCCGCTATCACCCCGATGTGACCCTGGACGAGGTGCGCGCCCTGGCCATGTGGATGACCTGGAAGTGCGCGGTAGTCAACATCCCCTATGGTGGCGCTAAAGGCGGTGTGGTCTGCAACCCCAAGAAGATGTCAGAGCGGGAGAAGGAATGCCTGACGCGGCGCTTCACCAGCGAGATCATCATGTTCATCGGCCCTGAGTCCGACATCCCTGCCCCCGATGTCAACACCAATGCCCAGACCATGGCCTGGATCATGGATACCTACAGCATGACCAAGGGCTATTCCGTGCCGGCGGTGGTCACCGGCAAGCCTATCGAGATCGGTGGCAGCCTGGGCCGTAGAGAGGCCACCGGCCGAGGAGTGATGTTCACCACTCGAGAGGCTCTGAAGCATCTGGGGATGCCCGTGGAGGGAGCCCGGGTGGCCGTGCAGGGCTTCGGCAACGTGGGGGCCATCGGCGCCGAACTGCTGCAGGAGTTAGGCTGCACCATCGTTGCCGTCAGTGATTCGCGAGGGGGTATCTACAATCCGAAAGGCTTGGACGCCAGGGATGTGATGCGTCACAAGAAGGAGACTGGCGCCGTGGCTGGCTATCCGGGCACCGATACGGTCACCAACAAGGAGTTGCTGGGGCTGGACTGCGAAGTGCTTGTGCCGGCGGCCTTGGAGAACGAGATCACCAGGGAGAATGCCGACCGTATCAAGGCCCGGGTCATCGCCGAGGGAGCCAACGGCCCCACCACGCCAGAGGCGGACGAGATCCTCTTCGACAAAGGCGCCTTCGTCATCCCCGATGTCCTGGCCAATGCGGGTGGGGTGACGGTGTCCTATTTCGAGTGGGTCCAGGGCCTGCAGTCCTTCTTCTGGAGCGAAAAAGAGGTCAACGATAACCTGGAGAAGATCATGGTCAAGGCTTTCCAGGATGTGCTGGCCATCTCCCAGAGGCGGGAGGTCAACATGCGCATCGCCGCCTACATCCTGGCCATTGACCGCGTGGCCACGGCTACCCTGTTGCGGGGCATCTACCCATAAGACAGGGCAGGCTTTGTCGAACCATCCGCGTTTTTCCGCTGATCCGCGGCTATTGATCCTGGGACACCACACGAAACCTCGAACAGCCGAAATAGAACCCTCGCCGGCGGAAGGCTGGTGAGGGTTCTGTTCTTTCTTGACCGATGGGGCTACATAGGCTACAATAGGGCTGATGGAAAAACGATTTGAGCTACGCTTAACCAATATGGTCCACGGCGGCGATGCCCTGGGGCGATATGAGGGCAAAGTAATCTTCGTGCCCTACGCCATAACGGGCGAAGAGGTCGTGGTAGAGATCGTCGAGGACAAGGGGCGGTATGCCCGAGCGCAACTCGTTGACATCCTTTCGCCCTCTCCTCACCGGGTCGAACCCCCATGTCCCCATTTCGGGCCTGGGAAGTGCGGCGGATGCCAATGGCAGCACATCGCCTATCAGGCCCAACTGGAGTTCAAGGCCGTGGTGGTTGGCGATCAACTGGCCCGCCTCGGCCGCCTCCCTGATGTCCCTGTGAAGCCAACCATCTCCAGTGCCTCACCCTGGCATTACCGCAACCACGTCCAGTTCGCGGTCAGTGATGATGGCCGAATGGGCTTCGTCGCCACCGATGGTCGGCGAGTGGAGCCCATCGAAGTATGCTACCTGCTCCATCCCCTCCTGGAGGAACTCTTTGCCGCCCTCGATCTGGAGCTACCGGGGCTGGTGCGGCTTTCTTTGCGTGCCGGCGTCAACACTGGCCATCAGATGATCATCTTCGAGACCTTGGACGACGAGCCGCCGGCCCTGGAGAGCGACCTGCCCGTCTCCTGTGTCCTGCTTCTCTCCGATGGCACCCCCGTCAACCTGATCGGCAGCAACTACATCACCGAGGTAATAGCGGGGCGAAGATTTCGCATCTCGGCCACCAGCTTCTTTCAGGTCAACACCGCTGCCGCCGAGGAGCTGGTGCGGGTAGTTAGCGAGTACCTGGCCCCCGCCGGTGACGAAGCGCTTCTGGATGCCTACTGCGGCGTAGGGACCTTCGCCTTGAGTCTGGCTGACAAAGTAGGCCACGTGATCGGCATCGAGGAAGATGCGGGCGCTGTGGCCGATGCCCGCCTGAATGTCGCCGAGCTGGCCAACGTGGAGTTCATCGAGGGGAGCGTGGAAGCATTCTTGCCCCAGTTGGATAGGCCGATTGACTTGGCCGTGTTAGACCCGCCCCGCCAGGGGTGCAAGCCCGAAGCGCTGGCGGCCCTAGTCGAGCTAGCCCCTCGCCGCATCGTCTACGTCTCCTGCGATCCCGCCACCCTGGCCCGCGACGCCCGCAAGCTGGCTGAGGGTGGTTACCAACTGGTGGAAGTGCAGCCTGTGGACATGTTTCCCCAGACCTATCACATCGAGAGCGTGGCTCTGTTTGGGCGGTGGTGATTTAACACCAGGCTCAACTAACAGTACAATATCTCACGGAAGCGATGATGTAACCTAGGGGAGGTAGAAATGGCCGACTGCCGCAGTTGATTTTTTGGGTCGAGTTGTGGTAAACTTGGGTATATCCGACTTTGCGAGGTGAAACCATGTCAGTAACCATAGACTACCGCCAGCAGTTGCTGGAGGAAATTAGCAATCTATCGCCGCAAGAATTGGAAAAAATCTATCAGGTTGTAGTGTTCCTCAAGGAGGAATTCATATTGTTGGAGCAAGATCGTGTAGAAGAAGCCAAAGCATGTCTGGAACAATTGAGACAAGGGGGAATGTGATATGACCAGGATCAGAAAGTTGCAACGAAAAGGGGAGGACAGCACATGGCACAGCGATGCCTACGCCGTCGAAAGGCGCAACGGGCAGATCACGCTGCGTTATTCGCTGGCCTGGGAATACCTGGGTGGGCGTTATAACCAGATGATTCAAGAGCAGGGGTTGTCGTTGGAACAGTTGGAGCAGGTGCTGGCCGGCGACAGTTTGCGCTGGCTACCGGTCGAGACCCTTGAGATGGACGAAGAAGATGCTATTTGCTTTAACCTCCGATCCGACGCCTGAGTTGCAGCCTGGATAAAACATTAGCCA